>WQSN01000054.1 GCA_009787835.1 Treponema sp. | reverse complement strand
CAATGAATAGACAATTAATGCTCTAGGATAAAATAGAAAGACAATTATATTAAAAAATTGAAAATTTCATTGGTCATGCGTTAACAAAGGCCACAGCCGCCCGGAGCCGGTGAGGATTTGCGCTCACGTCTTCGTTAATAATCTATGGGGTAATACATTACAGATTATAGTTCCGTCATGTAAATACCCATAAAAAATAAATATTGACATTGTTATATATATTTCACATAATGCAAAAATGATACTAAAAAAAATAATCGCTGTTTTTCTATTAACTGCGGGTATTGCTTCGAACGCGCGGGGACAAGCTGCGGAGGCTGATTATAACAAGTATCAGATAATAATTAATACAATGCTTTTTAATCTCAGTGAAATAATGGAAAACAACAGGGCAAGCGATATTGTATATGAAACATATGTGCTGGCGGATAACGCGGTCCGCAATAATCTGGTATACGCCAGAATTGATGAGGATTTAGAAACTGTGCTGACAGGGATGACTTTCAATGTTTATGATACGGGCGGGATTTTCCTTAGTTTCGGCCGGAGTTTTCTTGATACATACAGCCCTGAAAGCGGAATACATTACGCCATTTTAATTCATGAATACAGGCATTTGCACGATTATCTGAAATACGGAGAGAATTATTTAATCGCAAGACATGATGAAAAAGAAGCGTATTGGTATGAACTGGACGCGTTAAGAATAGAGGCTGAATTTATCAAGCATTATTTATACGGAAAATATGAACTCAGCGCTTTTGAAGCGTATGTTATGTACAGCCTTGACAATAATAACCTGAATACCGCTTCCAGTTTAATTTTTAAGGAAAGCATGGACTGCTTTTTTTATTTTCATAATCTTGAAACCGGTTATCTGGAAAACAGGTTATCCAAAGAAAATGCAATAAATTATCTTGAACAAACAGGAGACGGGCTTATAAAAGCGTTTCTGGGGGAAGAAGATAGTTTTATGGCTTATATGCGGTTCATTGAAATGTCCACTTACAGAAAATATTTAATTAAAATATTCGTGACTTTAATGAATAATCCTGCGATGACATGGGGTGAAGTATTTGAAATATATCCTGAAACCGGGCGTATTTATAATTACATGAGCGTTATAATAGATACAGAAAGATTAAATCAGGCGCGGTTTTTATCTTCGATATACGATTTTTGGGAAGATGATATAATGAGCAGAAGCCGCCGGGGCTTGTAAATCCCCGGCATCGTTCGCTATTTGGGAGGATAGAGAATGAAAAAAACAATTGTAATTTTTCTGGTTTTCTCCGCGGCAGCGTTATTTGCAAATGATTACAAATGGGATCTTGTAAACGCGCTGATTGCCTGCGATTATCCTGCCGCTGAAAGGCTGATCAATCAAAACATTAACAGAGTAAGCGCTGACGAGAAAAGGCTCATCGCTAATTTCGCGGTTACTTATCCGCAGGGCGAAACAACATTAATGGTGCTGTCTCTGCTGAGCCGGCACAATGTGCGTCCGTCTTCTTTTGATTTATATACCGCTATCAGCCGTTACCAGTCCGATGAAACTGTTCAATTTATAATAAACAGCGGAGTTTCGGCTAACGGAGAGATACTTCTGTTGGCGATGGAAAAACAGCGATACAATATCGCCTTTCAGTTTATTACTTCAGGATGCGACGTTAACTACCAGTATCCGCTTTCAAGCAGTTATTCGGACGGAATGTCGCCTTTAATGTACGCGTCAAAAGCCGCGGATTTTGAACTTGTACAGCTTCTTGTAAACCGCGGCGCGAATATCAATGCGAGGAACAAGGACGGAAACACCGCGCTGTCGATCGCGCAGATGAACGGCAGCGCTCAAATCAGCGATTTTCTGATAGAAAGGGGAGCGGCGCAAACCGCATACGATCCCATTCCTGTTCAGCCGCAAAGCCAGACATCTTCAGGAATCGCGAGCCTGTTGAATTCACAAAGCGCCGCTTTTCAAACGGGAACATACCGGCTTTCCTCAGGAGAGCGAAACCTGACATTCACAGGTAATTCAAATTACGGGAATATTAGTTTTATAAGCGGCTCAAGGATTTATACTGGGGCATATCAGTCAAGCGGAAACGCTTTAACGCTGGTTATGGAAGGGAGATCTTTTGTATATAAAATTGACTCCGGCGTTTCATTTTCAGGTAACGGGGAAACATGGATAAGAATTGGAAGCTGATTTATCAGCCTTCTATATCCACAAGAGAAGGCATGCTTGTTTTAGCGAAAGCTCCCCGCTGTTTTAAAGCGTAAGGATTGTTCCGCAGGGATTTAATCTCCGCGCGGAGTTCCAGCATACGTTTGGAAAGAAGCTCCTTGTTTTTTGTAGAGCGCATAACAGCTTCGCTTTTCAGTTTTTCAAGAGAGGCTTTAAGACCCGGCACCTCGTCATTAACGCTAAGATCGGACGCATCATCGCCGGGCGCGGGCATTTTTTGCAAATTAGGACTTACGACAGTGTAGTACATTTCTTCAAGCGGATCGATGACTTTCTGAATCGAAAAAATATCGGCGACGATTTTTTCCTCAATTTCTACATAGGATATAAGATTTTCAACGCTGCCCGATTCAATTACAGTCTGCTGTTTTTCAAGCAGATCAAGATATGAGCGGAACCTGTCTCTCTGCTGTGTTAAAAGCGTTTTGAAACGTTTTAAAATCGCGACTCTCTGGGCGAGTTCCTTTGAATCAATATCTTTTGTTATAACCGCTTCTTCTGTCATTATTTTCCTTTTATCCTGCAATATTGAGTCCCACAGCCGCGTGATGATCTTTTGGAGACTGGCTCGCGACTGTGCTCCATGTATTTCTAAGATCTGAAAGCATGTTCCTTACTGTTATCATCCTGCCTGAATCCTGATTAATGTTAGCTTCCAGAAGTTCTCTGTTAAACCATGTATAAAGCGAAAAAAGATTTTTTGATATTTCTCCGCCCTGTTCAAAATCAAGGGATACCATCAGTTCCGTCAGAATTTCTTCGGTCTTCATGACCGCCTTGCTTATCTGTTCAATTCTGCCGGGATCTTTTTTATCGTTTTTATTAAGCCCCAAAAGCTCCGCCGCTATTGTCAGCTGCCTGACAGCCTCGTCGTACAGCATGACGATAAGCTGCCCCTGTCCCGCGGTTTTTACTTTTGTCTCTTTATATGTAGACGAAGCGTTTTTATATGCCAAAAAAGTCCCCCAGATTATTATCGGTAAAACAGTTTTTTACTTTAACATATTTTACCACGCGCCGATAAAAAAAGTGAGTGCCTGTTCAGGATTCAAACTGGCTGTAATACAGTTCCGAATAAAAACCGCCTTTTTCTAGAAGTTCCCTGTGGTTTCCGCTTTCGATGATATCTCCCTCGTTCATTACAAGAATTAAATCCGCGTTTTTAATTGTTGAAAGCCGGTGAGCGATGACAAAAGAAGTGCGTCCTTTGGTCAGCTTGTCCATTGCCTGCTGAATCAGATGCTCTGTCCTTGTATCGACGGAGCTTGTCGCCTCGTCAAGAATTAACATAGGAGCGTTTTGAATCATCGCGCGGGCAATTGTAACAAGCTGTTTCTGCCCCTGCGAAAGATTCGCCTTTTCATTAAGAGGCGTATCATAACCCTGCGGCAATGTTTTTATAAAATGATGAAGCCCTGCAGCTTTGCATGCGGTCTTTACCTGTTCATCCGTTACGTCTTCCTTGCAATAAACGACATTTTCCCTGATTGTTCCCTCGAACAGCCATGTATCCTGCAAAACCATGCCAAACTGTTCGTGCGCGTTTCTTCTGGGCACACTGCTTATCGGAACGCCGTCAAGTAAAATTTCTCCGCCGTTTAGATCATAGAAACACATCAACAGATTGACGATAGTGGTTTTTCCGGCTCCCGTCGGGCCGACAATCGCTATTTTCTGCCCTGCTTTTATAAAAGCGGAAAAATCATGAATGATGGTTTTCTCCGGAACGTAACCGAACTTTAAGTGACGGAATTCAATATCGCCTTTTATGTCTGTCATTTGATTTGTTTTACTGCTTTCGTCAGTCATTTCCTCTTCTTCGTAAAACTCAAATACACGCTCGCTTGCCGCCGCGATACGCTGCAGGCTCTGGAAAACCTGCGCGAGCTGAGACAAGGGCTGCGTAAAAAGGCGGATATAAATCATGAACGCGACAATCACTCCGAATGTGATTGTCCCTCTCATAGCTAAAATTGCGCCTGCGACACAGACGGCGACATAGCCGAAGTTGCCTATGAATTGCATAAAAGGCATCATAAGCCCTGAGAGGAACTGGCTTTTCCAGCCGCTGTCATAAAGGCTGCTGTTCACTTTTTCAAAAACGCGCTTTGCCTCTTTTCCGGCATTATACGCTTTTACAACATTATGGCCTGAGTAGATTTCCTCCACATGGCCGTTAACTTCTCCCAGATCTTTTTGCTGGCGCACAAAGTATTTCTGCGATGATTTCATAATTCCGCCCATGAACGCGAAGCCGAAAGCGCTTGTTACAATCGCGGTCAGCGCCATGATCCAGTTATTATAAAACATCATAACGACAGAACCGGCTATCATGGTAATTGATGTAACAAGGCCGCCGATGCTTTGATTCAATGTAACGCCTACAGCGTCAACATCGTTTGTTACGCGGCTCAACACATCGCCGAAACTTGTTTTATCAAAATATTTTAAAGGCAGCTTGTTGATTTTCTTTGAAATGCCGGTGCGAAGATTCCGGCTGATCTTCTGCGCGATTGTCGCCATTATATACCCTTGTATAAAATTAATAAAAGCGGACGCGGCGTAAAACACAGTAAGTAAAAGCGCGGTATTTCTTACAGCTGTAAGGTTAATTGCGCCTAACACAGGCATGCCTTCGATAATCGCGGGCATTCCATTCATTATTTCATTTGTCATTTCCTTTAATTTATCCGGGCCGATTATTTGAAGCACTGTCCCTATCGCCGCTAGCATCATCGCGGTAATCACTGCGGGAATGTAACTTTTACAGTAGACGATGAGTTTGCCCATTGTTTGTTTAAAATTTTTGGGTTTTTCAGCAACACCGCCCATTCCCATCGGCCCTCTTTGTCTTGCCATTGGTCTTGATTTCCCCTGATCGCTCATAACGTTCCTCCTGCTGAACGCGAGAGCTCTTCCTCGCTTAACTGGCTTATCGCTATTTGTTTATAAACTTCGCATGTTTTTAGGAGATCCCTGTGTTTTCCCTGTCCTGCGATCCTGCCTTCATTAAGAACAACAATCTGGTCCGCGTCCATTATTGTGCCGATGCGCTGCGCTACAATCATGCTTGTTACATCAGCTGTTTCTTTTTTTAAAACGCTTCTTAAAATACGGTCTGTTTTATAATCAAGCGCGGAAAAAGAATCGTCAAAGATGTAAATTTCCGGTTTTCTGCAGACAGCGCGCGCGATAGCAATGCGCTGTTTCTGTCCGCCCGATACATTCGTTCCGCCCTGCGAGATTTCCGAGTCTGAACCTTTATCCATTTTTTCAACAAAATCCGCCGCCTGCGCGATTGAAATCGCCAGGTTTACATCTTCCTGCGAATACGCGTTTTTCTCCGAGGTTCCGTTGCCGCCGAACGCTACGTTAGTTGAAACTGTCCCCCTGAACAGCACCGCTTTTTGCGGCACATAGCCGATTTTATTACGAAGCGATTCCTGCGTATATTCGCGGATGTCCGTTCCATTTACGAATATTCCGCCTTTTGTCGCGTCAAAGAAACGCGGCACAAGATTTACAAGGGTTGATTTGCCGCTTCCGGTTGATCCGATAAAAGCGATTGTCTCGCCCTGCTTTACTGTGAAACTAATGTCTTCCAAAACATAATCCGCGGCGTCAGGATATTTAAAACTGACGTTTTTAAAAGTGACTTCTCCGCGGACGCCCTTCATTCCCTCTGTTTTCTCTCCGTCATGAATAGCGGGCTCTGTGTCCAGCACTTCGTTAATGCGTTTCGCCGAAACGCTCGCGCGCGGCAGCATCATGAAAATCATTACAAGCATCATGAAGGACATGATCACAAACACCGCGTAACTTGAAAACACGACCATGTTTGAAAATATTGTAAGCCTGTCTGTTACCTGCGCCGCGTTAATAAGGTACGCGCCGATCCAGTAGATGGCAAGAGACAAGCCGCTCATTATTGAACCCATAACGGGCATCATGACAGCTAACGCTCTGCTTATAAAAAGGTGCGTATTAGTCAGCTCTGTGTTTACTTTTTCGAATTTTTCTTCCTGGTAGTTTTCTGCGTTATACGCTCTTACAACGCGAAGCCCTGTAAGATTTTCGCGCGTAACGCGGTTCATTCCGTCAATTATTGTCTGCAGTTTTTTAAATTTCGGCATAACAAAAACCATTAAAAAACTTATCATTGCAAGAACGATTGCGACAGCGACACCTGTTGTGAATGTCCATTCATGGCCTTTTCCCGCTATTTTTGTAATCGCCCATCCTGCTGTTATCGGAGCTTTAATGATAAGCTGCAGCCCCATTGTCACAAGCATCTGAATCTGCGTGATATCGTTAGTGGAGCGGGTAATAAGGCTGTCCGTGGAAAAACGGTTTATCTCTTCCATAGAGAAGGATTCAACTTTATTAAAAAGACGGCTTCTAAGCTGCATGGAAAATGTCGCGGCAATGCGGGCGGCAAGAAAACCTACGGCGACAGCGGCGGCAAGGCTTCCAAGCGTGCACAGGAGCATTTTCCCGCCCGCAATCCAAATGCCGCTTAAAGGGCTTCCCGGCGTCTGTACAAGAATAGTAATTTCCGCCATATAATCAGGCGATTTTAAATCCAGCCAAACCTGAGCTAAAATGAAGCCCAGACTGATGAGCGCCATCAGCCACTCTTTTGGCTGGAGATATTTGAAAATTTTAATCACTGACTACTCCTTGTTGTATTTAAAGAAAGATTTTACGCTTGATATGTTACAATAATTTTTTGTTATATCAGGTTATACGATTTTTATGGATCAAACCTTGTTGTAACCGGTATTTTTACAAGGTTTATAAAATGACCAGGATAGCGGCCGCGGAAAGCGGCGAATGAGGTTTCGGCGGCGCTTTCAAAAACAATTATTCTAAAATCGCCGTACTCGTCAAAATAAGGAAAAAGCGCGGCTACATGGTAATACTGGCGAAGACGCGGAGTTCCTGTAGGAGAAGATGGAGTCGCTATCTCATTGCTTATAGCGGCAAGATAAAAGCTGAAAGGATCGTTAACGGCAAGAGTGTACAATAGCGGATGCAGCCCCTCAATATTATATCCCGCTTCGCTCATAAAACCAGGATATGACTGAATCGTATAAGCATTGTTTTGATTTACGGTCAGAAGAGAAAAATTATCGCTTCGAACTTCAAATTCGCTCAGAACGCTGTAAGAAGGCGATCTTAGATTTTTATTCGCCTGGGAAGCGAGATTCCTGATCCAGTCAAGGCCGAAGAAGACATCGCGGCTTTCCTCCCAAAGTTCTGTAAATGAAGAACCTCTCTGCCCGAACGGCTCTTTAAGAGGAGCGATGGAAAGTCTCTGCCCTGTTACCGGGCGGATTAATCCGTCGATCAGCCATTTTAAAAAACCGGAGCAGTTAAGACCGGGTCTCTGTGTATTTTGTCTTTGCAGGGTTTTGATATAGACATAGTTTCCGTTTTCATCAATCGCGCCGTCGTCCGCGAACCGCAGCCCTGTCAGCCCTGATCGGATTTGATTAATAAGCCTCTGGGTATCTGTGTAATTTGCCGGTTCAGTTTCAAAATAACGCAGCGGAAATTTCTCGTTAACAAGTTTTAAAATCTCGTTTAACTGCATTGTATATAAACGTTCAAAAGTAACAGGAACTGTTATAGATCGCGCGATATACGCGCCGTAAATAACCGCGTCCATGTAACATTTATCATTGTCAAAAGGACGGAACTGGATATGCGTGTTTTGATCGCTTCGCAGGTATATTCTGATTTCTGTCGCCGCTCCTGTATCCTTTCGCCTTGTGATCATCCATGATCCTTGAGCCCATCCCGGAAAAGTTCCTGTTCCCCTTCGGCCGGAAGCGATACTGCCTCTCATTAATTCCCGCGCGAGAATGACCCTGAAAACGTCTCTTCCTTCCTGAACGCTGACCTGCACCATATCCCCTGATTCAAGCAGTTCAATACGCGGCCGCTGCGGCAGTACCCTGTTCGGGGCTTCAATCATCCACGCGTCTTTTAAGCTTGTCCTTAAAAGGGAATCATCGGAAATTCGCGATACAGGTAAATCAAGAGCGTAAATGTTTAAAACATTTATAAAAATAACAAAAATAACAGAAAATTTTGACATATTCGCTTTTATTATCGGCTTTTTTTTGATATAATGGAGTTATGAAATTGTACAGTCGTGGTCAGGTTTTGTTTTTTTCGTTTATCAGCGCGTGTTTTGTCCTGCTTTTGGCTGTCGGCTTTGGTCTGTTAAAACCGTTTGGCCAGAAATCAAACAATGATCCGGTTTCCCTTCCGTTAGTTGAGAATCAAGTTAATGAATTTGTGCTGCAGCAGTCCGAATATAAAGCGCTGAATACAGCGGATTTAATCGGGTATTCAGAAGATGAGCGTGTTAACATTTCCATTTATGAACGTTTAAACGCCGCTGTTGTAAACATCACTACGGAAATTATGGCAATCAACTGGTTTTTAGAGCCTGTTCCGCAGGAAGGCAGTTCCGGTTCAGGTTCAATAATTGATACAAGAGGCTACGTTCTTACCAATAACCACGTTATAGAAAACGCGCACAGGGTATTTATCAACCTTGCGGACGGCTCCCAGTTTGAAGGCGAGGTGATCGGCGTTGATTCAGAAAACGATCTTGCAGTATTAAAATTTAATCCGCCTAACGGGATGGAACTGATTACAATCCCTTATGGTGATTCTTCCAATTTAAAAGTAGGGCAAAAAGTTTTAGCAATCGGCAATCCTTTCGCGCTTGAGCGTACCTTAACAGTGGGAATTGTTTCCGGATTAGGGCGGCCGATTCAAACATCAAGAAACAGAATTATCCGCGATATGATCCAGACAGACGCGTCAATTAACCCAGGCAACTCAGGCGGCCCGCTCCTTGATACTCAGGGCAGGATGATTGGAATCAACACAATGATTTATTCAACATCCGGGGGCTCTGTAGGTATCGGCTTTGCCGTTCCTGTTAATACCGCAAAACGCGTTGTAAACGAGCTGATCCAATACGGCAAAGTCCGCCGCGGCTGGATCGACGCGACAGTTGTGCAGCTTTTCTCGAGCCTTGTCCGTTACGCCAGATTGCCTGTCGAATCCGGCCTTCTTGTTTCACGCACAACAAGAGGCGGCCTTGCCGAAAGAGCAGGCCTGCGTCAGGGAACTGAACCTGTGCAGTACGGCCGCAGCGTTATCTACCTTGGAGGAGACATCATCATTTCCGTAAATGGAATTAAAACAAATACCCTTGCCGACTATTACGCGGCGCTGGAAGCCAGTAAACCGGGAGACACAGCGACTGTCGAAATTTTCCGCGGCGGACGCACAAGCACATTGCAGATAACGCTTGTTGACAGAGAAGAGGCGATGAATTAGGATTTCCGGTCAAGAATCCTTCCCATGATACCGAAATTTATGGTATAATTGCAGTTGATTTGGGAGATCAAAAAAATGGCTGGAAGAACAATAGTTCTTTTGCTGCTCATCATTATTTTAGCGGTGGGCGGCATTGTATGGTTCGATTTTCTGAATTTAATCGACGCTAAAAATTTACTCGCCCCTGTTCTCAGGTTTCTTCCGTTTGTCCCCGGAGAAGCCAGAACGCAAAGCGCGCTTGGAGATGACGATGTTCTTAACCTTGACGCTGAGCGGCTGGCAATAAGGCTTGAGGCTCTGCAGCTGCGAAACATGGAAATAGACACTCAGCAGAAGGATTTGGAAATTCAATACTGGGAAATCGCGCGGATGGCGCAGGAACTCGAGGAGCGCCAGAATGCTCTTGATGAGCGGGAAAATTCTCTAAGAGCGCAGGCTTTGGATGCCGAGAATAAAGACAGGAATGTCGAACAAAACGCCCGGTATCTGACAGGCATGCCGCCGCAAAGCGCTGTAAATATTATCACCGCGCTGGATGACCAGGACGCTATCGACGTAATCCGGAAGACTGAGGAAATTGCACAAGCCGCAGGAACCGCGTCAATTGTTTCGTACTGGTTCTCCTTAATGGAACCCGAGAGAGCGGCTGAATTGCAAAGAAAAATGGCGGGCAGACCCTCCAGCTTATAACCTCAGGCGCATGGCAGCTTCCTTCCGGGAGCCTGAACATTTTTAAAAAAATGGACAGGTATACTTCTTTTAAGGAGGCCGCTTAGTGATAGCCATTAACGCCTACACAGACATCCCCTTTGAGTTAATTACAAGTGAACCGCCGCCTGTTATTGAAAACGAAGGAGAGGAAGATCAATCGGATTTTGCGATGCTTCTCGCCGGTTTACTGCAGGATGTTCAGGATGCTGAAGTTTCTGAAGATGATTCAGGACTTGACGCATTGGCAGCGGAAAAAACCAAAGACGGAAACAGACTCAATGTTTTTTCAAATGAAATTGAGAAAAACGCTGTTATAAAATCAGGCGCTGAAACCGCGGATATCGATCCAATTGACGCCGCGATTGAAAGCAAACATCAGAATATTCTCAGCGCGGATCATTTATTCGGCGGTTCCCTAAGTCCTGATGATGCAAATGAAGAAGCTGAAGTATTTCAGCTGACAAGCGAGTTTATACAGGAACTTGGCGAACAGACTTTGAATGAATTAATTGAAATGGCTTCCCTGAATACTGAGCCGGCGCCGAATGATCTTTTAGCGAAAGAAATCCCTCAGGCTGAAAAACTTGTAGAAAAAGATTCCTCTTTTATAACCGCTAAAACGCAGACAGATACTGCGCTTAATTCGCAAACCGCCTCTGAATTGGCGGTTAAATATAAAATAAATGAAGCTGCCGCCGCTGAGGACAAGAAAGCCAATATTACAAAAGAAAGCCAGTCATCGGTGTTTGACGCAATAAACAAAAACGAAAAAACGGAAATTTCATCAGGTAAAAACAAAGCCGGAGAAGATAATAACGCTTCTTTTAACAGGCAAAATGATAATCCTGGCAAACTTGACGAGTACCGCAGAGGGCTTAAAAAAGAGAAAGTATCTTTTGAAGTGCGCGATCTTCGCACGGGAACGAACATCGCTAATAATTCACAGCCTGCCGCCGCGTTAGCTGAAACTGCCGCAGACCGCGCTCCTGTTCAGGAAATAACTCTTGATTTGCGCATGCCTGTAAATTCGCAGGCTCAAACCGCGTGGGACGTAAAAGCTCCCGCGGCGCTTGAGAACATGCTGGCGCGCGAGCTTCATCAGAATTTTAACGGCGATATTGTCCGCCATGCTTCAATGATTCTCCGTAACGGGGGAGAGGGTATTATTAAACTTGCCCTTCATCCTGAAACTCTTGGAAATGTAAAGATACGCCTTGAAATGGCCGAAAACAAGATTACAGGTTTTATCGAAGTAGAAAGCAAAGAAGCTATGAACGCTTTCCGAAAGGAAATCGCCGCATTGGAACAGGCTTTCAGGGAACAGGGATTCGCGGAAGCAAGCCTTGATTTGTCATTGACAGCGGACGGTGAAAAGCAGGAATTTGAAAGTCCTTCCTTTATTACAAGAGCTGCCGCTTCAAGTTATGAAGATTCGTATGAGCAGGAAACATCGTCCATTGTTGATGTCTTTTTTGGACGAAATACAAGCTCAGTAAATATGCTTGCCTGATCCGTTCAGGTATAAAAAATGGGCTAATGCCCGGGAGAATATATGGATATTTTATCAACGCCGATGATGAGTTCGAATGAAGTAAACGAACTTGACAAATTTGTCCGCGATTACAACATGAGTTTAAATCCGACACGGCAGCCTCAGCAGGAACTGGGTAAGGATGATTTTTTAAAACTTCTCATCACCCAGCTTTCGTATCAGGATCCTACCGCGCCCATGGATGACAAACAGTTCATCGCCCAGATGGCGCAGTTTTCCACGCTGGAGCAAATGACGGCAATGGCGAGTGACTTTAATAAGCTTGCGTCAATGCTTATGGGAAGCGAGGCGTCAGGAGCGCTTGGAAAAAATGTTGAGATTCTTGAAGGCGATAAAGTCATTCAGGGAACAGTGCAGGCGGTTACAAGGGGAGGAGTGCCGCAAATTTTGGTAAACGGTGATTTCTACGGCTGGGAGAACGTGGTCAAGGTTTTTGCGAACGAATAGGAGGAATAAATATATGATGCGATCATTGTTTGCCGGAGTATCCGGACTTCAGAATCATCAGACAAGAATGGATGTTATTGGTAATAATATTGCCAATATCAATACATACGGTTTTAAACGGGGAAGAGTCAATTTTCAGGACATTCTTTACCAGCAGCTGCAGGGCGCGGCGCGTCCTACGGAATCGCTCGGCGGCGTTAACCCGAAAGAAGTCGGCCTTGGTATGTCGGTCGCCTCAATAGACACCATTCACATTCAGGGAAGTTTACAGACAACAGGCGTTCAGACCGACCTTGCCATTGACGGTAACGGCTTTTTTGTTCTTGACGATGACGGAACCCAGCTTTATACAAGAAACGGCGCCTTTTCAGTTGACGCAGAAGGCGTTTTAGTTAATCCCGCGAACGGAATGAAAGTGCAGGGCTGGATGGCGCAGGAAGTCGGAGGTTCCGTATTTTTGGATGTTTCCGCTCCCGTAGGACAGATTAATATTCCTGTCGGAGGAAAAGATCCTGCAAGCGAGACTACGATTGTCAACTTTGCGTGTAACCTTGACAAGCGCCTTCCTGAATTAACTGAAAATCCGACAGAAGATGAAATAAGACGCGCTACATGGTCAACAACAATTAAGGTGTACGACTCGTTCGGCGAAGCGCACGATTTACAGGTTCAGTTTCAAAAAGTTCCGGGAACGGCGAATACATGGAACGCGATAGTCGCCGTAAATCCGCAGGCGGATGTTCCGACCAACGCGACTATCGGTTTCGGCGATGTAGCGCCGGCCGCGGACGGGCCTAATACTTTTACGGTAACATTTTCGAATAACGGGACTTTGCTTTCCGCTGAAGACGGGGACGGAAATATATCAGGCGCTTCAGGCTCTGTGCAGATGTATGTCGCGTTCGATGTCCCGAATACCACAGCCAATGAAGACGGCACCCAGGTAAGACAGGAGTTCATTCTTAATCTTGGACAGGTCGGCGGATTCACCAATTCAATCACACAGTACGCCGAAGAAAGTTCAAGCAAAGCGGTTGAACAGAACGGACGCACTATGGGTTATCTTGAAACTTTTAAATTTGATCAGTCGGGAAATATTACCGGTGTTTATACAAACGGCACTACAAGATTACTTGGACAAGTCGCGATGGCTAGTTTTACAAACCAGGGCGGTCTTGAAAAAGTAGGCGATAACGCGTTCAGAGTTTCCAATAACTCAGGTCTTGCTAACATTGGCCCTTCGGGAGTCGCCGGAAAAGGAAAGATAATTCCCGGAGCATTGGAAATGTCAAATGTTGATATGGCCGATCAGTTTGTAGACATGATCGTCACTCAGCGCGGTTTCCAGGCTAATTCAAGGACAATACAAACAGCGGATCAGCTGCTGCAGGAATTACTAACGCTGAAGAGGTAAGGAGTAAATAGGGATCAAGGGTCAGGTATCGGGGATTAGAAATTGTTGTTTGTAATCTAAACATGATAATAAATTGTTGTGTTTACTGACAATAATCCGATACCCTATCTCCTGTTCCCGAATTTAGTTATGATAAAAGTTACAAGGCTTGACGGGAAAGAGTTCTATATAAATCCGCATCAAATCGAATGTATAGAAGTGCGCCCCGATACTGCGCTTGTGATGCTTTCCGGTAAAGTGCATATTATCCTGGATGAAGTTGATGATGTGCTGGAAAAAATTATAGCCTACCGCAGCCGGTTAGCTCCGTCTGTGGTACAGGAGTGAAAGTATGGATCTAGCATCGATTGTCGGTTTAGTCGGCGCTTTCGGCATGGTTATTTACACTTGTATCTCTACAGCGGGAGGCATAGTAGGTTTAACCCGTCTTTTAAATCTTCCCTCTTTCGCTCTTGTAGTGCTTGGTTCCTATTTTGCCGTTATGGTCGCCTATAAATGGGCAACAGGGCTTGGCGTTTTCGGCGCAATAAAGCGCACATTCAGCGTACCGGCATTTAATGAATCTGCGATGGTACAAAAACTTGTAGCCTTCTCGGAGAAAGCGCGCCGCGAAGGCCTCTTGGCTCTTGAAGACGAGCTTGAAGACCTTGAAGACGAGTTCATGAAAAAGGGACTCCGTCTTGTTGTTGACGGCACCGACGCCGTTATAATCCGCGATCTTATGGAACTTGAAGTAACGCAGATGCAGGCGCGCCATTCTATCAGCCAGTCGTTTCTGGTAACATGGGCAGCCGGCGCTCCCGCTTTCGGGATGATGGGAACGGTTATCGGTCTTGTAAACATGTTATCAAACCTTGATGATAAATCTTCAATCGGCCCCAACATGGCGATGGCCCTTATCACTACCCTTTACGGTTCGTTAATCGCGAACGCTACAGTTATGCCCTGGGCGACAAAATTGAAAGGACAGAGTGCTTCCGAAGCTTCCATTAAAGAAATGATAATAGAAGGCGTTCTTTCGATTCAGGCGGGCGACAATACGCGTATTCTCGCGATGAAGTTAATGGCGTACCTTGATCCTGCTTTGGCAAAGTCATTATCATCAGAGCTGCTTAAAGATTAAAGGTTATAATGAAACAAAGTTTCATTTTCGATTTGAATGCGCGGCATACGTTATATTAAGGTTATAAATGGCGAAAAAACAAAAAAAACAGGAAGATTTAAAACCGCCTGACTGGATGACTACATATTCAGACATGATCACATTGTGCCTGTGTTTCTTCATCATTCTGTTTAATCCTGATGATATTACCCAGGCCCAGCTGGACGCGATTACCGAATCAATGAGACAGGCAAGCATTGGTTCGTCTCCAGGAGGCGTTACTGTTTCTGTCGGCCGCGCCGCGGATTTAGGACATACTGTTTCGTCCTTGCCTTCTGCAACGCCGGGCAGGGTAATGGGAGACGCCATGCGAAGGGCTGTCTCTCTCTTTTCTCCTGAAATGCGTTCCAATATCATCAAAATTACCCATGATGAACGGGGCCTTGTTATAACCCTTGCCGGAGACGCTTTTTTTAACTCCGCAAGCGCTCGTATCAACATTGAAGAAACAAGGGATATACTTCTGCGGGTAGCGACATACCTTAGCTCTCCGGAGTTAGCAGGAAGAAAGTTCAGAATAGAAGGCCATACAGACGCGGTAGATGTCGATCCCGCAGGCCCGTGGGAAGACAACTGGCATCTTTCCGTAGAACGCTCAAGAGCTGTACTGCGTTATTTAACAGCGCTCGGTCTGAATGAAAATAATTTCCAAATCGCGGGCTTTGCCGCCACTGTCCCCGTAGCATCAAACAACACCCCGGAAGGCCGCGCCAACAACCGCCGCGTAGACATAATCATTCTCGACGCAGGCCATCTCTAAAATTATCTTTAATTAATATTTCAAACCTAACCGCCATATTAGCGAATATGTCTAAAATGCTGACAAATAGTATAAATTTAACTATAATTTAAAACAGCCTCAGTTTATATCCTGCATTGAAATATATTTTCTTTTGCGATATATTGTTCATATTAAATAAAAGGAGTTTGTTTTGAAAATTAAGATTTTTTGCTTAATAACAGTTCTGATGCTTATTATTAGCGGCGGCGTTTTCGCTCAAAATACGCAGGAACTGAGTATTGGCTCATCTTTGCCCGGTAATTTAAGTTCCGGTCAGGAAATTTGGTATAGCGTAAAAGCGGCGCAGGACGGTCTTTTAATTGTTCAGACTTTTGGCGATACCGATACCTGCCTTGAAGCTTTTGACGAAGGAATGTTTTTAATTGTTGATAATGATGACGGACCGAATGGATATAATGCCAGTATAATATTATCGGTTAAGCGCGGCAGCACATACTATTTTTGTCTTACCGGTTATGATAATGAAAGCGGCCCTTATTCTATTTCCGCATCCTATCCTGTCTTTCCGCAGTTAAATGCAGGGTCTTTCCACAGCGGAAATATTATAAGCGATGATTATCTCTTTTTTATTTTCACTGCCGCGCGAAGCGGCGTGCTGACTGTTGAAACATCAGGCGGCACGGACACTTATATTTATTTATATGACGACAATTTAAAATATTTGGCTGATGATGATGACGGAGCCGGATATCCCAATGACAGGCTTATTTATCAGGTTACGTCAGGAAGAACTTATTACATTGAACTTTGCGCTTACGAATTTGGTCCATATACAATTTCTGCGCGGTTACAATAAAAAAAGGAGAATAAAATGAAAAAATTTTTGTACATGATTGGTATTTTGGTTTTTTTTACCGCCGGGAGTGTTTTCGCTCAAACCACACAGGAACTGCGTATCGGTTCATTTTTATCGGGCAGTATAGGACAGGGACAGGATGTTTGGTACAGCGTAAGAGCAACTCAGGCAGGTGTTTTAACAGTATTTACTGAAAGTAATATTGATACATATCTTGAAGCATATGACGCGCAAAGGAATTTGATTACTGAAAATGATGATGGAGATGACCTAAACGCGAAGATTAACATATTGACTCAGGCCAATACAACATATCTTTTTAAATTAAGGGGTTATTCTGAAAGTGTCACCGGCTCTTTCCGTATTTTCGCTGATTCAAAAGCAATAACAGAGCTGCGTATTGGAAGTCCTGTCAGCGGAAACATTTCAACAGGCGGCGAGAATTGGTACAGCATCCGCGCTGTTCAGAACGGAATTCTTATTGTTGAAACATCAGGAAGCACCGATACTTATCTTATTGCTTATGATGAATTTAATAATTATATTACAGCGGATGACGACAGCGCAGGGAATGGAAACGCAAAGGTTAAGATTCCTGTTGTTTCCGGAAAAACTTATTTAATCGCTTTAAGGGGTAATTCTAACTATGCGGCCGGCGCATACCGCATACAGGTAAGCTCTCCTGCTGCTCCGTCAGCGCTTGCCGTCGGATCATTTTTAAACGGCAATATTACGCAGGGCGGTGAATACTGGTACAGCGTCCGCGCAGCTCAGAACGGATTTATTATAATTGAAACATCAGGTAACACGGATACATATCTTGAAGCTTATGATGAAAATTATAATTTAATAGCATCTGATGACGACAGCGCGGGGAATGGAAACGCAAAGGTCAGGATTCAGGTTTCAGCCGGTAAAACTTACACTATCGCTTTAAGAGGATATTCAGGCGTTACAACCGGAGCGTATCGTATACAGGCAAGCGTACCAGCCGCTCCAGTGGTACTTAATGTCGGCTCGTTCCTTAACGGCAGCATTGCGGCAGGCA
>WQSN01000053.1 GCA_009787835.1 Treponema sp. | reverse complement strand
ATTCCCGGAGAATTGGTAAATTGATCGCGCAGAGGCTTTATAACCACATCCTCCTCGCCGATGAGGCTGTCCACCATGAAGCCCATCTTTTTCTCCGCAGTGCCAACGATAACTATAAAGTGATACTCCTGCTGCTCTTCAGTTCTAATTCCAAAGAGGCGGTTAAGCCGCAGAAGCGAAAGAACATCGTTACGAATATTAAATACTTCGTAATTGTCGATCCTTTTGATTTCTTCCGGTTTAATCCGTAAACTTTCAATAACCGATGTTATCGGGATAGAGTAAATTTCAGTTCCAACACGTACCAGAAGACCCTGAATAATCGCCAGTGTAAGAGGCAGCTTGATAATAAACTTGGTACCCTTGCCATGTTCGGAATTAACGGTAACAGTACCATTAAGATCGTCAATCTGACGCCGTACAACGTCAAGACCTACACCGCGCCCGGAAATGGCTGTAATTGACTTCGCGGTGGAGAAACCGGGTTCAAAAATAAGGTTGAAAGCTTCAACATCTGTAAGCACTTTATTCGGGCTGATAAGACCGCGTTCTACCGCTTTTGCTTTGACCGCTTCTACATCAATACCTTTGCCGTCGTCTCCGATTTCAATAACAATCATGTTACCTTCGTTAGCGGCTTTTAAAAGGACTGTGCCTTCTTCGGGTTTACCCGCCGCGCGGCGAACTTCCGCGGATTCAATGCCATGGTCAATGGAGTTACGCACCGAGTGCATGATAGGATCCAAAAGGTCTTCGATTACTGATTTATCCAGTTCTGTATCTTCACCTTCGATAACCAGATTGATTTTTTTGTTAAGTGATTTTGAAAGGTCGCGGACAAGGCGCGGGAAACGGCTGAAAATCTGGCTGATGGGAACCATGCGGATACGCATAACGCCTTCCTGAAGTTCCCCTGTTATACGGCCTAAATTCTGCGATGTAGACCTGAATTTAGCCATGTTGTTCTTGAAACCTGTCTCGAATCCGTCAAAGAGTGAGAAAATATCGCCATATTGTTCGTTAATATCTTTACGTATATCTTTTACAGATTTACCTTCCTGAATATTATCAAGATAGTTTGGCAGGCTGTCAAAAAGATCTTTGATTTTTTCACGGAACTGGTTTTCAATTTCGTGTAACTGAGTTGTAAGATCATTGAACTGCATATTGATCTGATTGAATGTCGCCTTGGTTATAACTGTTTCAGAAACAAGATTTAATAAATCGTCAATTCGTTTGGAATCTACGCGCAGAATCGAACCGGCTTCTTTACCGGCTTTCTTGGCGTCTTCAGAAGTCGCAGCCCCGGGTTTTGCAGGCGCTGCCGCTGCCGCTTTTGCTGGTGCAGCCGCCGCTGCTGCAGGCGCCGCTGCCGCTGCCGGGACAGGAGCTGCTTTAGCTACCGGCACCGGGACAGGAGCTGCCGGAGCGGCAGCCTGAGAGGAATCTGTAACGCCGGCTACTTCCGCATCCAGACTCACATCCGTTAAAATACATGCTTTCTTTATAGACTGTGTATCACGCTGTGATGAGATATAATAATCCACAAACGGGAAAAAGTTATCCGCGTAAAGCTGTTCAAAATCGGGAACCGTTCTTAAAATAGTTCCCATGCTTTTCAGAACAGAATATACCTGAATGCCGCCTACTGTATTCATCAGGCTGTTTTCGTCAAACTTTACAGAAACACGGTATATCGGTGTTCCGGCATCTACAGAATCTCTGAGTTCATCTATATCGCGGCCGCTAAGAGCAGGCAGACCTGACATGGACCCTGACGGTTTCGCTACTGGTGCAGGCGCGGGTGCAGGTTTTACGGCTGGCGCGGGAGCTTTTGCTTTTTTCCCTGCCTGTTTACTGGACGTTCCTTCGGGTAATAACGCGTGGAGCTTGCCTTCGATTTCAGAAGTATCATCCTGATATACTGTGCCATTCATCCGGTTGTCCAGCATTGCCTTAATAACATCAATGGCCTGAAGCAGGGTATCAACCACATCTCCGTTTACCGAAATTTGATCTGATCGAATAGCGTCAAACACATCTTCAACCAAATGGGTAAAATGAGAAAGTTCCATCATTTCCACAGTCGCGGACCCGCCCTTAAGAGTATGAGCCGCCCGGAAAATCTCGTCCACGGCATCCTTATTGGTGCCTTCGTTTTCAAGAACTAACACATTTTGCTCCAGGGTATCAACTTGCATTTGAGCCTCGCTGAAAAAATCCTTGAGTAGTTCTTCATTATTGGGATCAAGATAATCACTCATATATTAAAATATCCTATAAAAATTGCTTAAAGTCAAGATCGAAATAAAGTAAATTAATAATATTCTTTCGATAAATTTTGAGAAGATACAGGTATTTGCATTTTATAATAAATCATAATAAAATTACTAATATGAGGCCAAAATGAGAAATATTATCCTGCCTATTATTTATATAACCCTGATTTTTTACGGCCCGGCTGCTATTCTGGAAGCATCGGAAATAGAATTGACAGGCGGTATTAACAATATGGCCTTTGATTCGGCTGAAACATCGCAAATTCCGCAATTTGAAGGTTCTCAATACATAATCGGAGATTTAAAACTTGATAATTCCATTAATAATGTATTAGGTTATAACCTTCATTATTCAAGAGACCCTGTTTTGCAAAACAATGTAACAGGTAAAATATGGGCAAATACCAAAAATTTAAACCTGGAATTCGGCGTATTTTTTGGCATTGATGATAAATTTAAAAAAATGGATTTGGGGATTTCAGGCGGTATAGAACTGCTTTTCCCGGGAATTCTCTTTTTATCATTTAATGGCTCAACATCAATAGACATAAAAAATGAATATTTTGCCAATAATAACCGGCAAACTATGGAGGCAAAATTTGGATTTTGGCTGCCGAATCTTCTTCCCGTTTTCTCCGCTGACATAAAAACCTATACCAGGGAGGAAGAAAATTCCCTGATATTACGCGATGAATTAATCCGCCTAATGTTCAGCACTGAAATATTTGCCAAAAATTTTCCTGTTATTTTCCGCATTGATGCAGGTTACGATATCCTCTCTCATTCCCGTGAAAACGGGAATTCCGGCAGTACCGAGTTAAAATATGTATTCGCTGGTCTGGAAATGAAATGGCAATTAATCAGACAGATACGCTTGATCGCCGGTTTTGAAATGCCAGTATACTTTATTGAATCTGAAAAAAATCTGGCTGATCTTATACATCTTTATAAAGCCTACGGCGGGTTTGCGTTAACCTTCTTTTAAACAGAGTTGGTCAATAATTCAGGCATATTATAGATTGCCCCGGAAAAGCAGTGCTTTTGCATGGTAATCACATTGCGTTCCAATTTGTTCCCATGCGATCCGGGCCGCTTCCTGTTCGGCGCTCTTCTTGTTTCGGCCTGTACCCGGTCCGTAAACCGTTTCATTTACCTTAACCTCTATCCAAAAAATACGGTCATGCTCCGGACCGGAACGTTTTACCATATTGTATTCAGGGTAGTTACGGTACTGCCTCTGGCAGTGTTCCTGTAAAAGCGATTTATAGTCTTTATGATAATTGTCGCCTGTAACGCGTTTTATTTCCGGGGTTATGCAGCGGCTGACAAAATTAAAAACTGTCTTGTAACCGGAATCCAGATAAAGCGCACCGATTAACGCTTCCATTGCGTCAGCCAGAATTGTTTTTTTAGTCCTGCCGCCTGATAGTTCCTCTCCCTTGCCAAGCAGCATCATTTCATCAATATGCAGCGTCCGCGCTATGCCGGAAAGGATGTCTTCTGAAACAACAACAGCTTTTATCTTCGCCAAGTCGCCTTCATTTTTTTCCTTATATGTTTGATACAGGAGAGTGGCGCAGACAGCACCTAAAATAGAATCTCCTAAAAATTCCAAACGCTCATTATTGATTTTATTACCATTTTCATTAGAGACAGAACGATGCATAAAAGAAAGGTTCAGAAGATTGATATTTTTAAATTTGAAACCAGCGGCCTTTTGAAAAGCCGCCAGCTTCTTTTTTCTTACTTTGTTGTTTTCCAAACTAAGAGAACCGTATTGCGCTGCGGTTGAGTTATTTCTGCTGCGATTTAATAAACTCGTAAGCGTCCTTTACAGTTTCAAACTCATTGGCTTTTTCATCAGGAATCTTAATAGCCATTTCTTCCTCGATGGCGTAAACCAATTCGTATGTGTCCAGTGAGTCAGCGCCAAGATCCTGACGGAACGACGCTTCCATTGTAATTTTGCTCTCATCAACATCCAGTTTGTCAGCGATGAGTTTTTTCATTTTTTCGAACAAATCATCCATTTCTTTCTACTCTCCCCTTGATTAAACTTTTGAACTCGGAATGATTACTTGCTTTCCCCGGTAAAAACCGCATTTAGGACAAACCCGGTGTAATAGAACCTTGTTGCCGCATTTACCGCAATTGACCATTGTGGGCGCTGTAAGTTTCATATTGATGGACTGCCGACGGCTTGTCCTGGCTTTGGAAGTTTTTACTCTTGGAACTGCCATATTGTAACCTCTCTGTATTTATTATACGTTAACAAAATTTAACATTTATGTCAAGACATTTTTTAAGGATTTGTCAAATAAACATCTGCCTTAAACTGCTCACTAATCCTTAATATACTTTTCTTTCAAAGCTTTGACAACCAGGGGAGGAACCATTCCGTGAAGATTTCCATGAAAGGAAGCCAGTTCTTTTATTGAAGACGACCGAATAACAAAATATTCCGGATCCGTTGTCATAAAAATGGTTTCAATGCCCGGATCGAGCGCTTTATTCATCATGGATAGCTCGAATTCATAGGAAAAATCTTCTAGCCCGCGCACACCGCGTACCAGTAATTTAATGCCAAATCTCTGCATAAAATCAACTATCAGGCAATCGCATACGGTAACTGACACATTTTTTAAATCTTTAACCAGTTCCTTTATCATGGAAGCCCGTTCTTCAGCCGAAAAAAGGTACTTTTTCTGCTTGTTTTCGGCTACAACTACAGTAAGTTCGTCAAAAATTGACGCGGCGCGCTGAATAATATTTAAATGTCCCGATGTTGGCGGATCAAAAGACCCCGGGAATGCCGCTTTCATCATAATAATACAATAACGAATATATAAATATTAATAAAGATACTCTGCCGCAAATATTAAACTTGACCTACAGAATATTAAATTATTAAATGAGGGCTGCGCAAATCCCTGTCAGGTGCATCCGGCGTGGATCACATAGACAGCCATACCTATGATCAATTTGACAGATTTCCTACAATAGATTATATTTGCTTTATGGGAAAATATAAAACATATCTGTTATTTTTTCAGATATCTGTCCTGGCGGTTTCCTGTGTTTCAGCGCCTGATCAGGGAAAAGCTTCGCAGGCAGTAATAAGCGAATCTGCCGACGATGAAAATGTTAACAGGGATACAGATACGGATGGATTTAACCAAAATAATGTCAGTCAGGAGTATTATTTAGCAACAAGAGAGGAAGTACAGCTTTTCATTAATAAATTAAATGATATAATAAAAAAACAGGATTACAATGCCTGGGTAGCGGTCCTGTCGCCTGAATATTTTTCAGAAATTTCTTCCGAGCAATATCTTACTGAAATATCTGAATTGCCTGCAATGAAAACCCGCAGAATTACATTAAAAAAGCCGGAAGATTATTTTATCCATGTAGTTGTGCCATCAAGAGCCAACAGCAGAGTTGATGAAATTGAATTCATCAGCATGCACAGGGTAAAAGCCTTTACAGTTTACACAAGCAGATCCGGGGAAGAACAGAAACTGCTTCTGTATTACCTTGAAAAAAACAGAGATTTGTGGAGAATAATAAATTAAAAGGAGAATCTTTATGTCTTTATTAAATCGTTTTTCTATCCTAATAGCGCTGGCGGTATTTTCAGTGTCTATCGCCGCCGCGCAAAGCTCAGGCAGAGACAGGGAAACGACTGTCGAGGAATCATATTTACAGCAATCCATAGAAAATATGATAATCCGTGAAACCGCAAGGGCGAGCAACAGGGATCAAAAACTGATAGCTTTAGCCTATATCGGCGAAGCCATTGATCGCGGCAACACAAGCGATGATGTCCGTAATACTCTGGAATTTCTTTGTCTGGAAGGAACAAAGAGCGTAGCCAGGGAAAACGGCCGGGTAATGAATAATTTTCCGGATATTAGATGGCAGGCGGTAAAATATCTGGGCGCAATTGGCACAGAGGAAGCAAAATATATTCTCCTGGAAATTTGTCAGTATGAATCTGAACCCATGGTTCTCCAGGAAGCGATTAAAGTTCTCGGCGACATTGGGCTTAATGAAAATAATGAAACTGTTACAATTATTGCCCGGGTTGTTTCACGCATGGACAGCCTGAACCCCGATAATCTGGTTGCCCTCGCTACAGTTGATACATTTGAAAAAATCGCCAAAAAAAACAATGGTATAAATTCATCGGAAGCTATCAGGCTATTAATGCGTATTTCAGAAGGTTCCTATATAAGACCGGTTCAGGACAGAGCCAGGCAATTGTTAGCTGATCTGCGCAGATACAACTAGTGAATAATACAACGGACTAAAGTCCGCGTCTGTCCGCACAACTAAAAGTTTTATGGACAGACACTAACCGTATGAGATGTTTTTAGATTTCCTTTTTGCATTTAACCGGAAGAAAGTCATCGCTCTGATAGGAGATAGCGGCACTGGAAAAAGTTTTCAGGCAAAGCTGGTCGCCCAAAAGCACAGAGTCGATTTTATAATTGACGACGGTCTTTTAATCAGGGAAAACCGTATCCTGGCGGGGCATTCCGCCAAAAAAGAAAAAAATTTTCTGGGTGCTGTAAAAGTCGCCATGTTTGATGAAAAGTCTCACCGGGACGAAGTGGCGCGCAGGCTGCAAAGTGAAAAATACAAACGAATCCTCCTGTTGGGAACTTCGGAAAAAATGGTTAATAAAATCGCCGCCCGCCTTCAGCTTCCCCCGCCGGTAAAAATAATAAAAATTGAAGATGTCGCTACCCAGGAAGAAATAGACACAGCAATAAGAATCAGGCGCATTGAAGGAAAACATGTAATTCCTGTGCCGTCCATCGAAGTAAAGAGAAGTTATCCCAATATTTTTTACGATGCGATAAAAATTTTTAAAAAGAAGGTCATCCCCGTCAATATCGGACCTGTGCAAACCATGCACGAAAAATCGCTTGTAAGACCGGAATATTCAAAACGCGGAAAGGTAATTATTACTGAAGCCGCTCTTAGCCATCTGGTTACTCATTTTGTTGACGAATATAATGTGAGCATTAAAATAAAAAAAATTCTGATTAAAGACGCTGAAATGGGATACCGCCTGGTTATCACAATTGATGTTCCTTACGGCATTCAGCTTGGAGGAAATATCCACGAACTGCAGCAGCATATTATAAATAATATTGAACGTTACACGGGAATTTTAATTGAAGAAATAAACATAATTATTGACAAGGTAACTGAATGAGCGAATTATTAGCCAAAAATTGAATTGTTTTATACGGTTTCCTGTCCCTTTGCTTTTGGTTTTCTGCGTCTGCGTTTTTTAGGTTTGACCGCGGAAGCCTCTCCAACCGGTTTTGGATGAGATTTTTTCACTGTAATGCCATGAGCGGTAAGGAACTTTCGCACCGCATATTCCAAATCATACCGCGGCGGATTCATGGGCATGACAAAGGAGCGGGCGATTTTAAAGATCTCTCTGTAATTTTCTATAACGCCGGGTTCCCAGGTTTGAGCGCTTTCAAGATAATCATAAAAAAGGGTTTCCATGGCTTGTCCGCGGTATTTTTCCTCTCCTTTCAGTTTTGACATGCGGTTCAGATAACTCTTTCGGAAAGCAATGTTTTTATGCATCATATCCGCCGCCTGCGGCTGAAGGTAACAGTACAGACCAAGCTTATCCAATAAGTCCACAATTTCCGCAGACCGGACGGAAAAGATGATTTTAAAAATTTCCTCGGTCAGGCGGGAAGGCGAAATTGATGACAAAAGATTGGAGTGTTTTTTAATTTTCATCTTTACATTCAATGGCAGGGAAAAATCCGCCGCCGCCGCGTATTTAACCGCTCGAATCATCCGTACAGGATCTTCTGTAAAAATTTCCGGCAGCGGGATTATTGGTTTTACCAGTCTTTTTTTAATATCCTGTATGCCGCCGATATAATCCACTACAATTTGCTGTTCGGGATCATAAAATAAAGCATTCATGGTAAAATCGCGGCGAAATACATCCTCGTCAATTTTGCCGAATGTATTACTGGTATGCCCGTCCTTTAAAGAACGGAAAGTTGAAACTTCAAATATCCTCTCTCCAAAATAAACATGAACAAGACGGAATCGCCTCCCGATAATTCTGGAATTACGGAACAGTCTTTTAATTCTGGCGGGGCTGGCGGCGCTCACAATATCAAAGTCTTTGGGTTTTTTGCCAAGTATTAAATCGCGCACAGCGCCGCCTACAATGTAGGTGTCAAACCCGGCGCCCTTTAATTTTCTGACAATGCTTACAGCCTCGCTGTCAACATCGGCAAAATTGATGCCGTGTTCATCGCATGTGTAAATTTCCGCTTTTTTTACAAGTTTGCCGTCTTCTCCGGCGGAATATCTGACTCTCATTCACTATGCTGTTTAATCCATGAAAGAAGGTTATCCATAACTTCATCACGATTGGTTTCATTTAATAATTCGTGCCTTGCGCCCGGATAAAGCACGAACTCCAGGTCCTTAATTCCCAGATTGCGGTATTCATTAACCAGAACGGTAGGACTTTTGCCCATATCGCCGACCGGATCGGCGCTTCCGCAAAAAACATACACCGGTAAAAGACGGTTAATTCCCGCCATCGATTCACCTGAATGAATTTGATTCAACAATTTCGCTAGATCCCTGTAAAAACCAGAGGAACATATAAATCCGCAGAGAGGATCGGATGCATATTTATCAACTTCTGCGTTATCGCGGCTAATCCAGTCAAATGCCGTACGATTTGGCTTGAACAATTTATTATATGCGCCATCGGCGATTGACCAAACAATGCGTGATTTTTTCCGTTGTCCTCTGATTGCGGCGATAAAGATTAAAAACGGTGCGCCTGTTCTAACCATTATATTGCCAGGACCTTTGGTTCCGGATAAAATACAGCCGCTAATATTCAAATCGCCTGAGTACTCTTCGATATAATTCTGAGCGATAAAAGAACCCCAGGAATGCCCCAGGAGAAAGACTGGTATATTCGGCCTGCTTTTGCGTATTTCCTTATTAAGCAAATGAATGTCCATAATGACAGGAGCAAAGCCATAACCATCAGCGCAATGTCCTAAAAGCCCCCCCATGCCGGGTTTATTTACTTTTAGGTCGGCAGTTTTACCGTGCCCCCGCTGATCTGCCGCCCAAACTTCTATACCTGCCGCTGTAAGCTTTTCTGCAAGCCGCCTGTAGCGGAAAGCATGCTCAGCCATACCGTGAACAACATGCACCACAGCCTTTGGAGCTTGTTCAGGCATCCATTGATACAAATAAAGTTTGGTTCCATCATGGCTTTCAAAATATGTTTCATTCTGAACCATGGTGATATTGTACTGTTTTACAGTTCATGATGCAACAACCTATAATTTGTTCCCAACAAGAAAAAACCCAAAAATGGGCGATACTAGATTCGAACTAGTGACTCCTACCGTGTGAAGGTAGTACTCTAACCACTGAGTTAATCGCCCAAAAATTAATATATTATATCGTGACTCCTACCGTGTGTCACTGCTGGTTGTTAATCTGTTTTCAGGGCTTCATCAAAGGCTACGGCTGAAGGGGAGAAATTAATACTCTTGACAAATTCGCAGGCTTCTTTTGCGCCAAACTCCCTGTTCATGCCGGAGTCTTCCCACTCAACAGAGAGGGGGCCTTTATAATTAATGGCGTTAAGTTCGCGGATGATGCCTTCAAAATCCACATCGCCGTGGCCTAGAGACCGGAAATTCCAGCCACGTCTTACATCGCCAAAAGTCAGGAAAGACCCAAGGATTCCAGCTTTACCGTCCAATGTTACGGCGGCGTCTTTCATGTGAACATGTAAAATTTTTGGAGCGAAATCGCGTATAAAAATATTAGGATTAACTCCCTGCCAAATAAGATGGGAAGGATCAAAATTAAAGCCCAGTGTTTTACGGTTTTTAAATTCTTTCAGGAGCCGCTCGGCTGTGTAATAGTCAAAGGCTATTTCCGTGGGATGCACTTCCAGAGCAAATTTAATGCTGCTCTTGTCGAAATCGTCAAAAATAGGAGACCAAAGACTGACTATCTGTTTAAAGGCGTCGTCAATCATCTGTTCTGTGGTTTGAGGGAATGAGTACCAGTAAGGCCAAACAGGGCTTCCCATAAAACCGGTGACAATTTTTACCCCCATGTTTTTCGCGGCGGCCGGCGCGTACTTCATTTCCTGAATTGCCCATTTGCGAATCTCATCGGGTTTTCCTGCCAGGTTTGAAGGCGCAAACCCGTCAAGCCTGGGGTCCCAGTTATCACCGACACACTGTCCGATTAAATGAGTTCCGATAGCCCATACCTTAAGGCCGTGATTCTTTAAAATATTCTTGCGTTCTTCTACATACTTGGGATCAGTCGCTGCTTTTTTTAAATCAAGATGATCGCCCCAGCAGGCGATTTCAACTCCTTCGTAACCAAAGGATTTAACTTTCTCGCAAAATTTTTCAAAGGGCAAATCCGCCCACTGCCCAGAAAATAGCGTTACCGGTCTTGTCATACTCTCCTCCATGAAAAGAAAAATTGCATAATCAGCGTCTGTCCACAATGCAGACATACCGCTGGCAGACACTGTTAACATTTTGAAATTAGAAAGCTATTAGGATATAATAATAGAATAATAACGAAATAAAGATCAAGTGAAGTAAACAGAAAAACATGAGTAATTTAAGGATATATATTTTACCTTTGATATTCAGCGTTATCTCTTTGTTTGCTGTATGCGGTTTATTGTCAGGCTGCTATACAGTTAAACAGGGCGTTACAATGCTGGGGTATTTGAACCGCGCTGTTCCTCTGGATAAAATTACAGATACGGATTTTATTTGGCTCGTAAATGATATTCGTTCTTTCGCAATGGAAGAACTTGAACTCGCAATGAGCAAAAATTACACACATTATGTTGAAATAGACCGCAATTATCTTGCATCTGTGGTTTCAGCTTCAGCTAAAGATTCCTTTAAACGCCATGAATGGCGCTTTCCAATTGTCGGGTCAATGCCATACAAGGGTTTCTTCAATATTGAAGACGCCGGAAAGGAACGCGCAAAGCTTGAAAAAAAAGACCTTGATGTATGGGTGCGCTCAGTTGATGCGTTCAGTACTCTGGGCTGGTTTAAAGATCCCCTGTATTCATATATGCGCGAATACCCGCCGTGGGGACTCGCCGATCTAATTATACATGAGCTGGTACACGCGACTGTTTTTATAAAAGGAGAGGTGAAATTCAATGAAGAGCTTGCGGAATTTATAGGCAGCGAAGGCGCGAAGCTGTATATTGAAACGCGTTACGGAAAAGATTCCGAAGAATACCGGAAAATGCTGGCCGGAAAAGATGACAGTAAAAAATTTATAGATTTTATTCAGGAATTAATAACGGAGCTGGATGTTCTGTATTTAAACCGCGATTCAATTAACAGGGAGGAACTGTTAAATAAAAAAGAATCGATTATTGCCACCGCCCAGAAACGTTTTAACACCGAATATGAAAGCCGTTTTTCAAACGACAATTACCGAAACTTTTCAAACATGAAAATAAATAACGCGTATCTGGAACTCTACAGGTTATATTACGCACAGGACAATTTTTTTAGTGATCTATATGAGCGTTCGGGAAATAACCTGAACGCTATTATCGCCGCCGCTAAAACAATAAACAAAAAGGGAAATCCAAGAGCGCAGCTTGAAAACGCGTTATTTAGGTGATATATTGATATTTAAGACATACATTTCTGAATTAAACTGGTTTTAAAAAAGGTAAACATGGCTTGGGTATTCGGCGGTAAAAAATTTGGTCAGTATACATATGAACATTGGTTTGATGACGATGAATATGACGGGATAAAACAGGAAAACAGGGAACAGGAAGAACGCGGCGATTCGGAAAAATCAAACAGCGGGCCTATAGAAGAATCCTTTAACGAAAATACAATTCCTCATAAACCATAGCGGCGGCTATCACTCTTTTGCCGTAATCTCTGGTTTCGTAAATAGGGATGGTTTCCAGAAAAAGATCCACTGGCAGCGCACTCTCATTCCTCCAGCGGCGAACGCGGTTCATGCCGCCGTTATATGCCATTAGCGAAAGCAGGGGATCATCGAAACGCAGCATCAGGTAGTTCAGGTAAAAAGATCCAATATGAATATTTATATCCGGATCTTTTAAATTAATGCCGTTTTCCCCTGAAAAATCAGGACCTCCGGCGCGGCGGATACGGACTGCCATATCCTGCGCAGTATCGGGCATTAGCTGAGTAAGCCCAACCGCTCCCGCGTGTGAAACAATATCGCTTTGAAAAGCGCTTTCCGTGCGTATGAGTCCGTACATAAGAGACGGCTCAAAATTATTAATAGCCGCGTGTCTCTCTATCAATTCATCGAAGCGGCGCGGAAACATCAGCTCCATATCCTGCCTGTTTCGGGTATAACCATCCCTGTTAACATAAAGGGAAACAAGGCGGATTGACGGAATATACATGCCGTTATCTGAAAGAGCCTGGGCTACGGAACGCAGCTCATCAGGAGAAAGTTCATTCTGAAGAGATGTAATGTATTGACCGCTAAAATTCGCCGCGTTATTGCTGAAAAATCCCAGTAAAAACTGAAGCGCAGGCGATTGGGGCGTCTCTTTGGTTCCGGCGCGGATAATGGGACCATTCAGTTCAAGGAAAGGTTCGCCAAGAGCGTCCGCGCTTTTTAAACGGTAGTATAAAGAAACCTTTCCTGTGTCATAGGCAATACGCATAAAATTTTCAGGCGATACGTTCACAGTATCAGCCTCTTCGCCTAACGCCGGAACATGAGATTCGTTACGCGAAAGAACAGCTTCAGCCGCCAACTGCGTTTCACTGTCAGACAAATACCGCTCTTCCATAACGCGGGCGATTACCCACGCGTAAGAAGCGATTGAAGCCTGCGCATTGGTATTTTGAATAACAGAAAACGCGCGTATTATTTTTTCCCACTCTGAATCGGAGGTAAGCCTTTGCAGCAGTTTTTCCAGGATATCGTCAAAATAACCTTTTTCATGCCACAATGGAGCAAGCCGCCTAAGCCGCAGATAAAAAAGATCATAATCCCCGTTTAAGGATGAATCCAGGATATACCAGATACACGCGTCAGACTGTTCCGCATCAGGCGCTAAGGAGAGAGCCTGTTCAAACAGCAGAATCCCCTGATCATGGCGTCCCATGCGGCGGGCGACCCGTGCCGCGAAAAAGAGGAGCCTGTACCTCAGATCGTCTTCACTGACGCCGGTGTTAGCTGTCATCCCGTATGACAGGTTCATTTCCCATTGCAGAAAGAGATCAAGCCCTTCCCTGCCTGAAGATGTGTACTGAAAAGTCCTGCCCAAATCGTTTATCAGGCCGGGATATTGAAAGAACAAATCCGGCATCTGCGAAGGCCATGTTTCGTTTAACATAAATCTGCGGAAGAATACAAGCGCTTCATTGTAGCGGGAGTGCAGGGAATAAAAATGACCGTTAATGGCGGCAAGTTCAAAATCGCTGAAAACCACATCGTGCTTGCCGCATTCATTAAAGATATAAAGGCGCGTTTCGTCAGGCGCGTCCCTTTCAAAGCCCAAAAGAAAAGTTAACGCTTTTTCTCTGTCAACATTTTTATTAACAGCGTCAAAAACAGCCGCCCACGCACCGGATGATTCCCGGCGAAGAGCCTGTACGGTTCTCGCGGAGAGATCCGCGCCTTCATACATTAGTTTCGCAAGTTCATGCGCGGCCGCCTGCCTGATGTATACATTTGAACTGCCAAGCGCTTTTTCAAAATGAGTTATGGCATCATTGCGCATCCCGCCTTTTAACAGCAGACCTTCATAAAAATCATTTTGAATATGAACCTGAGGCTGCGCGCATGAGTTAACGGAAAGAGAGAACAGCAGATAAAAAATTAAAACGCAAACCTGAAAAAACAAAATCAGTTTCGCGGCGGAATACGGAGTATCCGCCCTGAAATTATATAATCCGGGTTACGGATATTGTTAAAACGGGCAATTCTGGGAAAAAGCCACGGATCCCTGTAAAACGCCTCGGCAATATCCCATAAAGTATCGCCCCATCGAATTCTGTAATCCACCCCTCCTCTGGGAATTACCGCAGGCACATTGTAGGATGCCACAGGCGCAAGCGGACGGTTTCTTGCGGCAGTTTGCGGCTGAGGCGCGGGAGGTTCGGCAGGCGCCTGAATAACAGGAGTTGGATCAGGTGCATAAACCGTTTCAGATTGAATTATAGGTTCAGGTTCGGCAACAGGTTCAGGTAAACGAACCGGCTCAGGTTCAGCCTGTTTAACCGGTTCCGGAACCGGAGCAGGTTTCGGCAGCCAGGCAGGATCCTCAACAATGGTTTTTGTAAACTCAGGACCTTTTAAATACGAGCGGACGGTTTCCATGCCTCCGAGCATAAAAAGCCATACCGAGGCAAGACCCAGAATTATAATTAAACCAATTAAAATAAAAATCCATAAAAAAGATGAACGGGGCCTTTTGTCCCTAATCATTTGAGCCTGCTGATATAGTCCCGAAGGAGGTCTTTCAATAGCGTCCAGTTCATAATCGGGAATATCAATATTACGCGATGTTTCATCAAGCGATTTAAGGGAAACAGTCAATACATAATGTTCACCGTCTGAGGCAGTATCCAAATCAAAAGCGTCAGCTATTATATTACCGTCGCTGCTTGACGAGATTACCATCTCTATGGAAGGCTCTCCCTTTGGTTTTGTTTTAATATTTTCAACAACAAGACTGCCGATATACTGGGCATCAGTCATGGAATTTGCCGCGCTTCTGTAAAGGTCTATTTGTACGCTTGGCTGATTATCATGAACAGTTGTGAGGATTAATCTTTTCTTAACCTGGGAATTCTCCTCCATAATTGGATAGAATTCACCGTTAGCGATCTTAATACCTATGGATGATACCATCAGATCAGCTCCTTATCGGGCAAAAATCCCTGATTTGAATAAAATCTTTATCAATAGCCCATTATATTATCAATAACTTTATTAAATTTAGGCATGATACTTATCTTTGTCAAGTATAATAATAAGATTATATAACATTTATCGGCAATGCCTATATAAAAAAGGATAAAAACAACCGATAATAGAAGACATGATTCCCGTTTTGATAGGGGTTATTTCCCTTATACTGATAATTACAGTTTTCATGATTGTAATGGGCCGTCTTCGCGCTAACAGCGGGAAAATGTCAAGAGGAGACAGGGACGCAATATTCAAGGAAGCCAATAGAAGGCTTGCCCATAATCCGAATGATCCGGAAGCATTATTCGCTTTAGCCTCCGCTTTTTTTGATGAAGGCAATTACGACAAGGCTTTCAAAAATTATGAGATGCTTACAGAACAAATCGCGGTAAACAATCATATAGAGGGAGTTGATAATTTTGAAGTTCATTTAAGATACGGAGTTTCAGCGCGAAAACTCGGAATGCTCGATCAGGCCTATAAAGCCCTGGCAACAGCCAGAACATACAGGCAGGATAATTTTGAAGTAAATTACGAGCTGGGCATGCTGGAATTTGACAAAAAAAATTATGAAAAGGCAATCCAGCTCCTGCAGAGCGCGCGTGTTCAGGACCCGGATAATCCCGCGGTTCTGCGCTGTCTTGGACATACGCTCTTTAAATTAAAAAAACCAAAAGAAGCGATGAGTTTTATCCGCAAAGCCATTGATCTGGCGCCTGAAGACAAGGAATCACTTTATACTCTCGCAGAATGTTATCATGAAGCCAATCAAACTGAACAGGCGCTTCGAATTTTCAACCACTTGCGCGCTGATCCTGTAATGGGACCCAACTCATGCCTTATTGCCGGAAAAATTCACATGGAAACAAGGCAGACAGAAGCTGCGATTCAGGATTTTGAAATAGGACTGAAACATCAGAATATAAAAACTGATATAATGCTTGAACTGCGGTATTATCTGGCTGTTACCTATATTAAAATGAATGAAATAGGAAAAGCGATACCGCACCTGAAATTGATCCATTCAGAAAATTCCTCGTATAAGGATGTCAGCGCCCTTCTGGGAAAATATATTGAACTTAACGCCAACCGCAATTTACAGACATTCCTTATGGCTCCTTCCGCCGACTTTGTCGCCCTATGCAGAAGAATTGTAATGACATATTATCCAAAATCAAAAGTAAAAGTTTTAAACATTTCCGTGCAGAAAAATGAATGGGCCGATATTTTTTCTGAAATTGATACCGCCAAGTGGTCAGATATGGTAATGTTCAGATTTATCAGAACTCAAGGATCAATCGGTGAACTTATTGTCAGGGATTTCCATTCGCACCTGAAGGAAGTAAAAGCCGGCAAAGGCATTTGCATTACTGTCGGCAGCTTTACTGAAGAAGCAAAAAGATACACAGAAGCGCGCCTGATTGACCTAATCGAAAAAGACCGTCTGCAAGCCATGTTAAACTCACTCGATACAAAAACTGCGGCTCTGAAGAAAAAATGACGAACATCAATGTAGAGTTAGGCAAGAGATTTGCGCAGCCCGCTTTACTCTTTATTAAATCATTTTATACATCATGTGATTACTAAAGGCAAAATTAATTTACTTTACTAATGAAATTAAAATTGATATATTACAAACATATTGATTTTAATACAATTTCTTAAAAGATTGGCAAATTCTATTCAAAAAATACTAGGAAAAAACATGAAAAAAGCAATTTTGTTACTGGTTCTACTCTTTACCTTGTTGTCCGCTTACGGATAGTCAAGGGTTTCTATTTCATTGGATGACGCCATAAATAATGCTGCGCTGCAAATTCAGGATAGTCTTGAAGCGAGTTCAACAATCATTGTATTTCAGTTTCAATCGCATGGTGAAAAAGTTTCAGAATTTGTTCTGATGGAACTGTTTGACAAGCTTGTTAATCTAAAAAAGTTTACGGTTCTTGACAGGGGAGCACAGCAGGTAATAAACGCGGAACTTGATTTTCAGTTCAGTACAAGCGCGGGCATGATAAGCGATGACAGCCTGGCGAGCCTTACAAGAAGACTGGGAGCGCAGGCTATTGTAACAGGTTCACTGGATGACACTGGCGATGAATACCGTTTCAGAATCAGGGTGATAGGAACAGAAACATCTGCGGCAATCGCATCTTGTGTTGTAGGTATTGATAAAGAAGACAGGAGAATTAAAGCATTATCTGACCACAGAAAAAGTACAGGAGAAAAAATCGGGACAGGAGCGTTAAATGTTCTTTTTGGACTTGGATCATATCTTGAAGGCGATACAATGGGCGGAATCACGCTTACCGCAGGCTACGCGCTTGCAGCAGGACTTTTTGTAATAGAAGCCGCGGTCCTTGATTGGGACAGTCCCGCTGTAGGAGTTCCCGCGACAATTGGAGTTACTATCGCGGGAATTACTTTAGTTTACGGCTTTGCGCGGCCTTTTATATACAATATTTCACCCGGCCTTGTGTCTGTTTTGGATAATACACAATTTGGAATCTCAAAAACTTCGGATAATAACACTTTTCAAATGACTTATAAATTAAAGTTTTAACGGGGGGAAAAATGAAAAAACTATGGTTAAAATATTTTATACTAATAGCTGTAATTAGCGCGGTGTTTTTATCCTGCGAAGGCATGGCGGAACTTTTTCACGGACCGAAACCTCCCGATATATATACTGTTATCTTTTACGCCAATGGAGCTACAGGAACGCCGCCTGAAACACGAACTGTAAATTCTGGAATTAAAATCAATCTTCCTGACAAGGGCGACATGAACAGTTCCGGTAATGTTTTTGTCGGATGGAGCGAAAGTTCCGCAGGCATTAACGCTATCTATTCAGTTGGCTCATCAATAACAGTTACAAAAGATTTTGTTTTTTACGCGCAATGGCTTGACGCCTCAACTCCTCAGTATACTGTTACATTTAATCCAAACGGAGCGACAAGCGGA
>WQSN01000052.1 GCA_009787835.1 Treponema sp. | reverse complement strand
ATATTTTCTGATAATAAATTAAATATTATTGAATATAATATAAATGGAGATATTAATGTTGAAAATAATACTACATTTGAAATCAATGAAAATTATTTAATCTTTGAAAATAAAATGGACATATTAAGGCAAATATATTTATATAATAATACATTATTATATTTTATTAATAATGATGTATTATATTTATTTCAGGGCGCTGTTGGAGAAATAGAACCAAAAATGATTTATATTTATAGAATAAAGTAAAAGAGGTTTAATATGAATGAAATTAATATTTGTGAAAAATGTGGTCAAAAATTACTTAATAATGATAATATTTGTATAAATTGTGATTCAAAAAATTCTAATTCCTCACAGGGGAAATTGATTCTTTTTGTAACTGGAATAATNTTTATTNTTTTTGGAATTTATCCTTTTACTGTATTAATTATATCACGTTTTAATNTTGAATATTTAGATATTCTNGGTATAATACATTTAATAAGTTATATCTTTTTTATAATTTTAGGTATCTTTGGTATAAAATATAAAGAAAATATNTTAAAGGCGAAATTACTTATTTATTTATCATCATTTACAATTGTTCTTAGAATAATACTTGTAATAATAGATGTAATATTAGAATTAATTAGCAGTAATAATCCACTAAACTTATTCCTTTTAATAAGCGGATTAAATTTTATTAATAATATTTTATATATAAAAGGCGCATTATTAAATTTAGAAACATTAAAAGGGAAAAATACTTTTTAATAAAATGAATTAATCCTAGAATCTGAAAAAAACCGATATAAATATATAGTATTTCTTGAATTGAAAATTAGGTAAATGCTTAAAATATTATCTATTTCTTAGTATATTCTATTAAAATGAATATTATTCTTCCATAATAAATTTTTTTAAAGTATTATATTAAAAAATATCTTGACAAAATATAAAAATAGTTATAGAATAGGCTCTAATAAATTATTATGTAGAGGTTATTTTAATGAAAGGTTCAAAACATTCAATATTTAGAAATATCATATATTTAATAAAAAAAAATAAATATATGATATGTATAATATTTGTATTTATATTTATTTTTTTATTTTTTTATTATGAACATGATAGAATATATATAATTTTATTAGGCTCTATGTTTCTTTTAATAATATTTATTATTTTTGGTAAGATAAAATTAATAAGACAAAATATTATTTTTAATGAAAATGAATTAATAATCCTTGAAAACATTTTAAGAATAAATATAGATAAAAAAATATTTATTTACAAAAATATTAACAAGTTCATTATTGGACGTTTTTATAACCATGTATTCTCGGAAAAGAGAATATATGCAATTTATATAGATAATAATGATAAAATAGAAAAAATATATACACTTCAAACATATAAAAAATGTTTAGAAATTATTGAAGAAATAAAATGTAAAACTGGTAAAAAAATATATGATGATACAGATAATATTTATGTACAAGAAGAAGATTTATTTAGAAATTATTATAAATTAAAAAAGGCATTTGAAGAAATTAAAAATGATTAAATATTACGTCGCCTAATAATCGGTAACTACAAAATGCCCTGTTCGGGCATTTTGGGTTCCAGTCGGCTAGGTCATGGGCTTGTGCCCATTCCCACGCCTCTTTACACTCACATTTTGCCAGCCCTGGTCGCGAACCTTCGGTTCGATGCTGCGCAGGCTCTTATCCGGACTGGTAAAACGTCAGTTACCTAGAACATTAGGCGAAAGAAGGGATAGTTAAAATACGCATACAATTTCCTCATTTTACGAAACGTTTCCTCCCACCTAAGCGTTCTGTACATGGTGCTCGTATCAAATATTAAAGATAATACCCTGTAAATGTGTAATGTAATAGATGTTACAGTTTGCCAGTTTGTAAATTTTTATTTGACAAAATATAAAATATACTGTATATTAATTAATAGGGTGAAAAAGGTTCTATGCGACCTAACTTCATCTTATATGTGAGCATCTGTCGATATAGATGCGGAACTACATCCTCCATGGGGGCAATGCTTGATTTGGCAGGTAAACGGTTAAACGCTTACTGCCGTTTATGGAGGTATATTATGAAGAACAACAATTCTCTGTGGTTTAACCCCTCGGCTGAGTATGCGTCTAATCCGATGGATACTCATTATTATGGTGTCTTTCTAAAGGATGCCGACGGCTCTGTCGCCATTGATCCAAAAAGATGGGAAGAATGCTTTAACTCTCAAAATGGACTGCCGGATCATGTAAAGCGTATTATGGATGAAAGATGAGACGATCTCTTTCGCCCTGCGAAGAAATATCGTTCTGAATACACTGTCAACCGAATGATCGACGATCTGCATGGTATTCAACGGCAATGGGAAACTTATAAGAAACTAATTATTTACGTTCTCTCCGGTATTTCAGGGAAGAAATATATTCCCGGCGATGATGATTTGTTTGCTTCGGGAGTAATTGATTACACCGAGGCAGCAGAAAAGGCATACATAAAAACTCATAATAATATTAAAGCTTTTAAAGAGATGCAGGAAATTTGTCCTGAAATATTAATAGATAATAATTTTTCACAGGGAAGTGTGGCAAGATACTATGTGAAATTTGATTCTTCATTATTTGAGTCCATTCTAAAAGGAATAGAAAAATTTATCATAGAATACTGCAGCCTTGTCTTTAAGGAAGACGCGGAAGAAGCTTGCTGGAATTCAGAAGAATTCTTTTTAAAAGGTGTCTCTAACAGGATACGAGAAGAACAAGATCCTCTCGGTATTGATTCATTGTTTGGCGAATAAGATAGAAATTAACGCAGTCCCGTATGAATAAAATTTGATTTGTCTCATTTGACCTTATATGAAGGAAATTACTGAAAGTATCTGACAGGGTTTTAGGTTTTAATTTTGATTCGCTACAAAACTCAGGTTGCACCTTATCCCTTTACCGCTCCCGCTGTCAGGCCCTTAATGAATTGTTTGCTCATCATCAGGTACAGAAGAATAACAAGAATTGCAGATAACGTAAGGACAGCGAGCACTCTTGACCAGTCGGTTTGATACTGGCCGAATAACCGCGTAACGCCCAGCAGAAGGGTTTTTGACCTGTCATCGGTTATGTTAATCAGGGGGAACCATAGATCGTTCCAGAATGGAACCAGATTGTAGATTGCTGTGGCAGCCAGGGCTGGACGCAGGAGGGGAACAATTATTCTGGTAAATATGCGAAAACGGTTTGCGCCGTCAATAATGCCGGCTTCCGTAAGTTCATGCGGAATCTGACGGATAAAAGCGGTTAGTATAAAAACCGCGATAGGTATACCCATGGCGGTATAAACCGGAATAAGAGACCAAACAGTGTTTATCAATCCCAGATAACGGATAAGTTCCAGTATTCTGATTGAAGCAATTTTTATCGGCAGCATCATTCCCGCGATGAAAAAAAAATATATAATATGGGAAATTTTACAGCATAAGTTCGCAAGAGCGTAAGATGCCATGCCGCCTGCGATCAACAATAAAACGAGCGATAGAACAACCGCGACAATGCTGTTCTTAAAATAGACAAGAAAATTTCTGTCTCCTAATACCGAAGTGTAGTTGATAAAGTTCCATTTTTCCGGAAAACCGAAAGGGTTTTGATATATCGAAAGCCTGTCCTTAAATGAATTTATCACCATTATCCAGAGTGGAAAGATAACAATAAATGACCAGATTGTTAAGATAATTAAGCCGCCGTATTTCCCGGAGTTTCTAAAAGATTTCATTTTAATCTCTCTCCTGCGTTATGCGAAGTGTCGGAATTACTCCCAGGCACAGCACCATAGAAGTTATTGCCGCGATTGCCGCTCCCATTCCCGGATCCGGGATACCTACAGGATGCTGGCCCGCGATGCCGATCCTGTAGAACAATGTGCCGATTAGGGCGTGTTGAATAATTCGGCGCTCCGTTCACATTAGTCATTGAGAAGACAATATCAAAAGCGTTAAAGTTATTCACAAAGGTGAGGATTGCGATTATCCCTGCTACTGGTTTTATCAAAGGAAGTTTTATCCGCCTGAAAATTTGACCTGCGCTTGCTCCTTCAATATTTACGGCTTCAATATAGTCTTCATTGATGCCCTGAAGGGCCGCAGCAAACATCATTACCGGGATTCCAATCCATTGCCAGCATGACACAAGTGAAACGCAAAAAAGAGCGGATGTTTTGTCTCCAAGCCATGGTTTTACAAGGAATTCCATTCCAGGTGATTTCAGAAACGGGCCGCTCCAAACGGGATTTAAATCAATTTCCACAGGTAACCTGTAACAAGCACTGCCATTGTTGCAGGAAGGAAATAACTGTTTGGAAAAATTGTTTCCCTTTTGTTAATTTTCCTGTAAGCAATAACGCAAAGAAAATTCCCAGATAGTTCTGGACCGTCATGTGAATAATAAAGAAGACTACCGTATTGGAAAATGCTCCCCAATAACGCTGTGAATATTGTTCCGCCGTAAAGAGCCGCCTGTAATTATCAAGACCTATAAAACTTCTGCCCAATCCCGCTGAACCTGTGTACATGCTTAAACGCAGGGAATCAAAAAGAGGAAAAGCCATAAATAAAATATAAATGATTAATGCCGGAACTAGCCACGGTAACCAGAGCGCTTCGGATTTAATTATTTTTTTTGTTAACATAAATTATTTAAAATTATTAACAGAGTTGTCCTGAAACTTTTCATTCCTGAACAACTCCATTAAATTTATATTACGCAATTACCGGCGTAAACGGGATGCCGCGGTTTCCATCGCGTCAGCGGCCTGGCGGGGCGATCTCTCTCCCCTAATTACCTGAATTACAGCCTGCTGAGTATTAAACAGGGCCTGTGAATCGTTATATGTCACTGACTCATATCCTCTTGGCAGGAATCTTGCTATGTCCGCCATTGCCTGAAAAGCTGATGTGAAATTCGCGTCATTAAGTTTTTTCTCTCCGCTTTCATACTTTATCCTCTCGGCCGCTCCGCCGATGTTATTCGGTAAAATTCCAAGGAAGAGGAAACCGGTCTGACCATAAAACATTTTTTCCGGGCAGACTCTTGTTAAAATATCATTAAAAATTTATTACCTGTCTATGAATTTTATTTAAATCTTAAGGTATAATTATGGTTAAATATTGCGAATAATGCGTTAGCTGATATGCAAGGTCTGTCCGCAAAGTAACTGACTTTGTGGACAGACACTAATTCATGTCCCGCAGCTTTTGAAGTTCAACTCCGGCAAGGAGTACAATGCCAATCCCGTGAGTATCATTCAGTCTTGGCAGCAGATGCTGCGCGTAGTACTTTGGGTTAAACGAGAACTCAGAACCCCTGCAAACGCCGTAAACATTACCGCCGCGATCTATCGAGTATGTTTCAAGGGCATGCCAAGCTTTTTCAACCGCGATGCGGTATATGGCAGTATCTCCTTCAAACCAGTTATAGCGGATACCTCGGCAGAAGGCGCAGATGAATATAGCAGTACACGATGTTTCAATGTACGAGGACGGCATATCAAGCACCTGATGCCACATTCCGTTTTCATCCTGACAGTCAAGGCAGCCTGCGCTGTGCCGCCTGAAAAAGTCAAGTAAAAATTCGCGGCGCGGATGATTTTCGGGTAGTGTCATGAGCAATTCTGTAAGGGAAAAAATCGTCCAGCCGTTTCCGCGGCCCCAGGGGATGCCTGTATTCATGTTTCTTTTAAGATCGAAGACATGGGCCATAAGATTTTTTTCTTCCATGAAAAGATATTTTTTAAAGCCTTCAAACTGAACCGCCGCGATACCGAGAATGGACATGTCATTCGTGTATTTCGCATAACGGCAAAGGAAGGGAACGCTCATATACAGATCATCCGCCCAGAGCGTATCATTGTGAAAGTGATGCATAAGGCGGCGGCGGTAAAAACAGCCTTCCTTCAGACGATCCTGCCTGTTTAAAATATGGTTTGCGGTATATTCCACCGTTACGCGAAAATCAGGCGGGAGATTTTTCAAGCCTTCTGCGCCGGATGCGAAATCTTCGCCAGTAGCTGTGCCTTTATTGCTTTCCATCCCGCAGGCGGCTTCCAAAACCAATGAGCCGAATGAGCCGCAGTCGTCAAGGCTGTCAATTGATGTGAGAAGATGATGCACCGCTGTAGCGCCGCCGAAATGTTCCTTGTCAAATAAAGCGTAATCAAAAGTGCGCGTCGATTTTTCAACATGTGAGCGCACATAAGAGCCTATATCAGCGCCACTATTTATACCGTTACGTGTAAAAAGCCGGGCTGTCTCAATAAGACCGTAAAGGGTAACGCCTAAAGGATAGTTCCAGTGGCCGTACAGAGGATTTTCATTGTAAAGCCTTACCCAGGTGTCAGGCATATCAAGACGCCAGTAGGTTTTTTCATCTTTCTCTCCTATAAGCAGTTCACGGTCAAAGACTTCAGTGTGAACATTAATAGGAGTTTTCTTGAATAATCCGGCGAAAATCCATGGGAATGTTTTTGTATTGAAAAATGGATTTGTAAAATATATGGAATTATTTTCTTCTGTATTTGCAGACGCGCAAAGAACATTCAGGTTAAAGTCCCAGAAGACTTCATTGTCAGGCTTTTCAGAAATTACCGTTAAAAGGACGCGGTTTTTATCTAATGTTTTTTCAAATTGATAATGCCCAGCTTCCTTCGATGAAAAAATAAATTTTCCGTCAATATAGAATGTGCAATTGCCGCTATGCTTCCCTGAAAAGCGGCAAAGGGCGGGACTTGATATATTTATCTGAGTTACAGCGGCAGCGCTCTCTCCTTTAACAGCATCTTTGAAAATTCTTGTAAAAACGCCTGATTTTTTTTCTTCGTCTGTCCAGTCACGCGGGGGAAGGCACATGGCGCTAAGATTTTCAGGGGAAAGGTCTTTTAAGGTTTCACCTAATGGCGGAGTATAATCAAATCCTTCCAGTAATAAACCGTCAGGGCGTTCAGCGCCGCGAAAAAAATAATAATCCAGCTTGCCGAGCCAAGTGCCGAACTCGCCTCCAAAACCGGTCTTTGTTCGGGTAAAACGCAATACAATGTGGTTCCATCCTTTTTTTACAGGCAGATAAATGGTTACAGGCGTTTGCTCATAACGCTCTGCGGCTGCGTCAGTGGCGTATGCTTCCGCCTGATTCATCCAAATCTTTACAGGGCCTTTGGGTATAAGAATGAACCTTAAATCGCCGTCTTCCCCGGCATGATACTTGCCCCATGCGTATACATAAGAGAAGCATGGCGCATTTGGGAAAATACTTGAAAAATCCGCGGTATAACGGTAATCCCTGTTTCTGATAATTTCACCTAACAAATAGGGGCGGGCAGTGTAATCAAGTTTTGGATTTGCGTTAATATACCTGTTCGCTATCAGTTCCAGCGTTGTTTCAATTTTATCCGAGTACAGAACAACAGCGTCGTTCCCGTTAAAATATTTTTCCACGCCGGAATTCTATCCTTTCATGCCTGTAGTGCTGATGCCTTCTACAATATATTTCTGGAAAAGGAAGAATATAACAAGAGACGGAACAATGGAAAGCGATCCCATCGCGAAGATGGCGCCCCAGTCGGTATGCGATGTAGGGTCGGCAAAATTCCTCAGAGCCAGCGATACCGTATAAAGCTGCGTTCTGTTAAGGTACAGGAGGTGTGCCAGAAAATCATCCCATCTCCAATAGAAGCTGAAAATTGCCGAGGTGATCAAAGCCGGTTTTATCAATGGGAAAAGAATACGGATAAAAATATTGAATTTATTGCAGCCGTCGATAACAGCGGACTCGTCCAGCTCCATCGGGACACCCCGGAAGAACTGAACCATAAGGAAAATAAAGAAAGCCTGTCCGCAGAACTGAGGCACAATAAGAGGGTAAAAGGTATTAATCCAGCCAAAGTTAAAAAACATGATATACTGCGGAACCATTACTACCTGATATGGCAGCATCAGGGTGAGGAACATGCAGCTGAACCAGAATGCCCTTCCCCTGAAACGAATGCGCGCGAATCCGTATGCGACCAATGATGATGAAAGGACCGCGCCGATTGTCGTGATGGATGATATATAAATTGAGTTGGCGAAAAAATTTGTAAATGAAAATTGTGTGCTTTCGCTGAAATTCCAGCCGCGGATGTAATTATCCAGTGAAAAACCTGTAGGAATTAAGGATATGCTGTCAAAAATTTGTTCAGTCGGTTTGAATGAGCTTACAATCATCCACAATATCGGATAAAGCATTACAATGCCGAACGCGATCATGAATATATGATAAATTCCAGAATTAACATTATTTTTTATACGCTGTCTTTGTGATAGATCCATTTTCAGCCGCCCTATGATTCGTAATGCACCCAGCGGTCCTGGGTCTTGAAAATAATTATTGTAAATACTGCGATAATCAGCACCAGCACCCAGGCAAGAGCCGAAGCGTAACCCATGTCAGGAGTACCCCTGAACGCCCTCATATAAACATATAACGCGTAAAAAAGGGTATTGTACTGCGGATCTCCCGTGCCGCCTGAGATTATAAACGCCTGGCTGAAGGCTGTGAAACCATTGATTAGCTGCATGATAAGGTTAAAGAAGATAATCGGTGTCATCTGCGGAAGCGTTATGCGAAAGAACTGGTTCAGCCAGCCCGCGCCGTCGATGGAAGCAGCTTCGTAGTAAGTCTTTGGAATCTGCCTTAAACCCGCAAGGAAGATTAACATGGAAGATCCGAACTGCCAGATTGCCAGAACTACTATCACTCCCAGCGCGGTTTCGGGGTTTCCTATCCAGCTGATTGTACTGTTGATGCCGACAGCCTGTAAAACTATATTGATTAATCCGTCAGACATAAAGATGCGCCGCCACAGAACCGCAATCGCGACGCTTGCGCCGACCAAAGACGGAATATAATACGCGGTTGTATAAACTTTTGTCATCCATGATGCGCGTTTGAAAAGCGAAGCTAAAAAGAAAGCGAAAATCAGGCGCAGGGATACCGAGAAAAAAGCGTAAACAAAGGTAACCTGAAGCGTTTTCCAGAACAGGGGATCTGTAATCATACGTTTGAAATTTTCAAGCCCGTCAAACACAGGAGGGGTAAAAAGATTATACCTTGTAAAGGAAAAGTAAAACGACATCCCCATAGGGATAATAGCGAAAGCCAGAAAGCCGATTAGCCAGGGGCTGATAAAAAGAAAACCGGCCGCATCCTCTTTAAGCTGCCTTTTGCCGGAATAGTATGTTCTCATTCAGAATTCCTGCCTGTTAAATTATTATTATTCATGTTATATGGGTGAAATATTCCGTTGAATCAATTGAATGTATTATGCTCCGCGCAAGCTCATTAAAGCCTTAAAAAAAAAGCAGGGAGCCTTTATGACTCCCTGTTTGTAATGTTTAGCGATTTTCTCTTGCCAGTACAGCGTTGGAATCACGCACAATTTGAGCGAGTCCGTTATCTACAGTAAGCCTGCCCAATAAAATTTCCTGCATGATGTTGCGCATAAGCGGGTTTTCAACTTCGCCGGCGCCTGACGGATACGCCGGATCCGCCGGAGAAGTATAAGGCTCAATCCTTGTGATGTAATCGGCGACTTTCTGATCGCCTGCGCTCAGAACGCCGTAAATATCCTGGCGGATTCTTGTATTAACAGGAATGCCGCGTTCAGCGAGAAGTATGCGTCCCGCGCTCAGATCATTAACAAAGAAATTAATAAACCTCGCGGCAAGATCCTTGTTCTGCGATCTTGATGTCATGGAGATAAACATTGATGCTCTGTAATATGTACCGTTAGCTGTTTTACCGGGAATGTTTGGGAACATTATATAATCCAGAGGACGGCGCGCCGCGTCCTGGAAACCGACAAGCTGATTGCTCCAGTTCATCTGGTTCCATGTCTTTCCGAGCGGCAGAGGCTCTTCGGCCATCGCTTTTCCCTGAATCCACGCATCCCGAATATCATACAGTACGCCGGCATTCATCAGGCGCATTTCCATGTTCATGTAATCCCTTACAGCATTGTAGGCAGCCTGGTTATTTGTAATGCCAAGCGTTCTGTTGTCATCGTTAAAACAAGGGCTGCCGAACTGGCGGGAAATATGTTCTATAACCTGCCTGATATTGAACGGAGGTATTGTCTGCACCTGTGTGTTCTGATAAATCTGCGTCGCGATCCTTTCATAATCGGTCCATGTCCATGTTGTATCATCGATAGTAATATTCGCTTTCTGGAGAACCGCAGGATCGACAATCATGCCCCATGCGTTTGTCGCGAGGATAAGGCCTGCCAGAGTATTTCCAATCCTTCCGGCTGCTACAGCTCCAGCGGGCCAGTTGGTAAGATCAATAGCTCCACCGGCTCTTGCATACTGATTTAAATCCTGAAGCTGACCATTTGAGTTGTATAATCTGATCCAGGAAACATCCTGCTGAATGACATCAGGCAGGTTCCCGGAGGCTGACTGTGTCGCTAATCTGTCCCAATAAGCCGCGAAAGCAACGCCTGCTTCAGCTTCTACTTTTACTCCGGGATTGACTGTTTCAAACAGCCTGATTACCGCGTTTGTTCTGTCATCGCGCGCGACATTTCCCCACCATCCAAAGCGAAGATTGCCTTCGGTCGGTCTTCCGGACGCGAAAAGCATTGCCGGCAGAATCAGAACCAGCAGTAAAATACCAATTTTCTTCATTAATAAGTTCCTCCTAATGAATTTGTTGTTCTAACCATTTTCGCATTGGTATGTGAAATTGTCAATGATAATGTATCCGCCTTATCTGTTTGACAATAGTTTCCTGCTGATCGCGGTCCCGGTCATTTGTACTATTTCTACCAGTATCAGAATTATTATGACCGCCCCGATAGTGACATCGATTCGGAAGCGGTAATAACCGTAACGGATAGCCAGATCGCCCAAACCGCGGCCGCCGATTGCTCCTGCCATCGCGGAATAACCTATTAAATTGATGATGGTCAGCGCAAGACCCGAAACGAGAGATGGTAAAGCTTCGGGGATCAGCACCTTGAGGATAATTTGCATATTGGTAGAACCCATCGCCCTGGCTGCGGTAATTACGCCCTTGTCCACTTCCGCTATGGCGGATTCTACCAAACGCGCGACAAAGGGAGCGGCTGCGATTGAAAGGGGGATAATTACTGCGGTTGGGCCGATGCTGGTTTTTATTATAAGCCTTGTAAACGGGATAAGCAGAATCATCAGTATGATGAAGGGCAAGGATCGCAGAATGTTTACAATGCGGGAAACAACATTATAAGGTATTCTTTGCGGAGAAAGACCCGCAGGAGAGCTGTAAAAAAGATATATCCCCAGCGGAAATCCCAATACGGAAGCCAAAATTGCCGATACGAATGTCATGTAAACTGTTTCGGCTGTCGCCATTGGAAGCATGGAAAGAACTTCCATCAATTTTTCGCTAGACATGTATAAGATCCTTTGCCGCCTGCGATTTGGGCGCGTCAAATATTGATGAGACTGTTCCCCTCTCCGCCACAAGACCAGCTTCCAGAACCGCGACCTGCTGGCAGACTTCGCGGATTACATCCATCTGGTGCGTGATAAGAAAGACCGTTATGTGCAGCCTGTTCTGCAAATCCCTGATAAGCGAAAGTATTGAGCGCGTGGTCTGCGGGTCCAGGGAACTTGTCGCCTCATCGCAGTAAAGCACCTCCGGGTTTGCAGCTAACGCTCTGGCGATTGCCACGCGCTGTTTCTGTCCGCCTGAAAGCTCGCTCATCCTTGCCTTTCGCTTGTCTGCGATGTCCACCATTTCAAGAAGTTCATCCACTCTTTTTTCAATTTGTTTTTTACCCACGCCTGATATTTCCAGAGGAAAGGAAATATTGCCGTAAGCGTTACGCGATCCCAAAAGGTTGAAATTCTGAAAGATCATTCCGGTCTTTCTGCGGCGCTCAAGCAGCGCTTTTCCTGACAACGTATCAATGCGTTTACTGTTATAATACACTTCTCCGCAGTCGGGTTTTTCCAGAAGGCTTGTTATGCGCAACAATGTGGATTTTCCTGCGCCGCTTTTGCCGATAATGCCGAAAATGCAGCCGTCCGGGATTTCTATATCAATGCCCTTCAGCACTGTTACGGCAGGATACGCTTTTTTTATTCCTTTAAGAACAATCATCTATTGCGCAATTTCCTTCAGCCGCTCAATAATATTTATGTGCTGGGTGCATGCATCTTCGCACCGGCCGCAGGCGGTGCATTTACCCGCTCCGTTTCTTTCAAGGCTCCAGTGCCACTTGAGCCTGTCCCCGATTGGATCTTTATCAGTTTTATTCAGTATTTTCTGATTATAGGTGTCCATGTATTTGGGGATTGGGATCCCCTCCGGGCAGTTATCACAGTACGCGCAGCCTGTGCACAGTCCTTCAAAAGACGCGGAAGTCCTGGATTTTACCTCTTCAAGTTCAGCGGGCGTGCGGGGTTTGTAATCTTCCATTGCCTGAAGAGCCTCATTTAAATGTTCGATTGTGTCAATGCCGACAAGCGTATTGGTAATTTCAGGATGATCCCAGAGGATGCGCAAGGCCGCAGCAACAACGCTTTCGCCTTCACGGCGTATGAATTTGAAAAGCTCGGGATGTTCAGGTATTAAACCTCCGCCAAGGGGATTCATTACAACAGCGCCAAGTTTTTTTTCTCTTATCGCGTCAAACGCTTCCTGTCTGGTGTTAAAATTATAGGCTGAATAACCGAAAAGGACGCCTTCAAATATTCCTTCCAGTAAAAGTTCTTTTATTTCATTTTTAATCAGATGGCTTGAAATGCAGATATGCCGGATAAGCCCTTCTTCCTTTAGTTTTATAAATGTTTTAACAACGCCGTTTTTTTTTCGTGTTTCCCAGTTATTAAGACTTGTTATGCACCAAATATGGTAAAAATCAATGGCAGGAATATTCAGACGTTTTAACTGGGCTTCAATTTCTTTCCGTATGCCGCTTTCTGTGCTTTCTGTAGTCTTGGTTGCGGAAAAATAAGGCAAACCGCGTTTTCGCATTTCCGTGAATCCTTTGCCGAACACTGTCTCGCTTTTGGTTTCAAAATATCCCGGCGCTGTGTCAAAATAGTTTATTCCGCCTTCCGCCGCCCTGATCATCAAACGGACACATTCATCATGATCATCAATGTTCTTAAATCTCATCCCGCCGAAACCAAGAAGAGAAACCTTTTTTCCCGTTTGACCGTATTCCCTGTAAATCATTTTCGCCTCCAAATGAATTATAACAAATCCGCTGAATATGGAAAAGACAGGATAAAAGGGAAATTGCTGTTATTGATGTAAATTTTATGTTATAATATAATTTGATAAAAGGAGGATGTAATGCAATTTATTAATTTTGACAAAACTGATGTTTATAAACGGTTAGCTGAACACGCTAAAAATAATGTTTTTGATTTCAGAAAGCGGCTTGACGCAAAGAGGGTAGGGGAGTGTATTGCACCCATGGCGGCGGGACTTAAATATTCATGGGCGGCGAAGGCTGTTGATGAAGGAACTGTTAATTTACTGCAGGAACTCGCAAATGAGCAGGAACTTATCTCAAAGTACAAGGTTCTTTTAGACGGGGAGATGATGAATACAGGAGAAAAGCGAAAAGTCCTGCATCATCTTCTGCGCGGAGAACTGGGGCAGCCTGTAATCGAAGACGGGAAGAATATAGGCGAATTTTACCGCAGGGAGCTTGCGCGTTTTTGCGATTTCGCCGCTTCTGTTCATGAAGGCAAATACAAGGGAACAACCGGAAAACCTTTTAGCTCGGTAATACAGATTGGAATCGGCGGCTCTGATCTTGGACCGCGCGCCCTGTATCTCGCTCTTGAAAACTGGGCTGAAACGGAAGGCAAAAAGAAATTAAACGCGAAATTTATTTCCAATGTTGATCCCGATGACGCTTCGCAGATAATCTCCAATTGCAGGCTTGATCAAAGCCTTTTTATTCTGGTTTCAAAGAGCGGTACAACGCAGGAAACGCTGGCAAACGAGCTGTTTGTCAATTATAAACTGATTAAGGCGGGGCTTGACCCAAGCAAGCACATGGTTGCGGTTACAAGCGAGACAAGCCCGCTGGCGCATAACAGCGCGTATCTTGATTCATTTTATATTGACGATTATATCGGCGGACGTTATTCGTCATCATCGGCGGTCGGCGGCTGCATTCTTTCTTTGGCTTTCGGTCCTGAGGTATTCAGGGAATTTCTGTCAGGCGCCGCTGAAGCGGACAGGCTCGCGTTAAACGAAAATATATTGCAGAACGCGGCTCTTCTGGACGCGCTTACAGGCGTTTGGGAGCGTAATTTTCTGAACATTCCGTATACCGCGGTGCTTCCCTACAGCCAGGCGCTCTCCCGTTTCCCCGCGCACCTTCAGCAGATGGACATGGAATCCAACGGCAAGCGCGTAAACCGAAGCGGCGAACCTGTCGATTATGACACAGGACCTGTTATTTTCGGAGAACCCGGAACAAACGGACAGCATTCATTCTACCAGCTTCTTCATCAGGGTACGGGAGTGACTCCGCTTCAGTTTATCGGTTTTACCGATAGCCAGCGCCATGATGATGTAACGGTTGACAACTCGGTGAGTCAGACCAAACTAGCGGCTAACCTGGCCGCCCAGATTGTAGCCTTCGCCAAAGGCCAGGAAAGCGGGGACAGAAACAAGGAGTTCCCAGGCGGGCGGCCTTCCAGTTTGATTTACGGAAAACGCCTTACGCCCGAAGTCCTGGGCAGCCTTCTTGCTCATTATGAGAATAAAGTGATGTTCCAGGGTTTTGTGTGGAATGTTAACAGTTACGATCAGGAGGGAGTGCAGCTTGGGAAGATTTTGACAAAGAAGGTTCTTTCAGGCAGTTTTGGAGATGACGCGCTTGAAGCGTATAGCAGGATGCTGGGAGTTTGAAGAGAATTAGATAATAATTGATTCTTAAAAAATTAAATCTCTGCGGTTTTCCATTCACCGATATTGCGTTTCTCATAATCGAAACTGATGCCGGCCTTGAATAATTTCTTCCCGCTTCCCTGCCAGGGCAGAAGATATTCCCTGGTGTCTATCTGCGCAAGCGCTTCTTCGGCTGTTCCATTCAACTTGAACTCGAAACAGTACACATAATTTTTTGTTTCTACCAAAGTATCTATACGACCTGAGGCGATCCTTACTTCAGACCGGCAGTTTAATCCAAACATTGTAAATATCAAATGCACTACAGTCTGAAAATAATTTTCTGTATCTTTGATTATATCATAGGGAATGCAGGCCATAAATTGACGTATAACGTTTATTGCCTCATTAACATCGCCATCCAAAAGCGCGTTCGGTAATCTGACAATTAACGAGTTCGCGTTTTCCGCCTCGGGCTGTAAATATTGTTTTATCAGTGATTTTGCAAATGATGAACTAACTTCAAGATTCGGATAATCAAGTATGAACTGCTCCCGTTCTTCATCATAATCGGATATTGTCAGGTACCCGCTTTGATATAATACTGGCAGGGCATCAAGATTTTCTATATCATATTTATATAGGCTGTCAAAACTTATTTTATAATTATTTAAATTTAATATATTAATTTTTTGTTTACTGATAAGGTTGATTAAGAAAGCAGGCGTGCCTGTCTCGTACCAGTAAGGTCTGAATTTTCCATCTTCATTAAAATGCTGTAATAACCCAAAAGGATTGTATACCGTAAGGGTTTTCTCTGAAAAACGGTATCCATTATAATAATTTCGCAGTTCATCAATATACTCATTTTCATTTTTTCCGCTTATTTCCAAAATTTTCTCTATTTCCGGTTTAAAAACAATTTCAAGTTCTTCCTGAGTAAGCCCGCAAATATCTGCATAAGACTGGTTTAAGGTTAAATCGCTCAATTGATTTAAATCTGAAAATACGCTTACATGGGAAAATTTTGTTACACCGGTAATAAATACAAACCGGAGATATTTATCGTATGATTTTAAAATTCCGTAAAACCCTTTAAGCTCTTTTCTTATTTTGTCATGAAGCTGCGGATCGTCAATTGTCTCCAGCAGCGGCTTATCGTATTCATCAATTATTACTACAGTTTTTTCACCTGTTATATTGCAGGATTTTTCAATTAAACCCGCAAACTGGCTGATACAATCTTTCTCATCTATATTAATTCCCAGTTTCCCGGCTTCTTTTTTTAACTCGCGGAATAATGTTGAATGAAGCGCCTCTACTCCGTTTGAGAAAACTCTTGCGTTTAAATCCAGTTTAATCACAGGATGTTTCTTCCATTCCCAATCAAGGGAATTAATTGCAAGCGGGGGAAGCCCTGCCATTTCGCCGAATAATTCCCTTCTGCCTTCAAAAATCGCCTCCAAAGTAGAACAAAAAAGTGATTTGCCAAATCTTCGCGGACGGGACAGAAAAAACGCTTTTCCTGAACCGTTAATTATATTGATGGATACAGGCGGTTTTATCAGCATATATGTATCCGCTTTCACGGATATTGGTAAAATCCTGAATGCCAATTGGCAGGCGTCTTTTCATTTTTTGATTATAAAGTATGAGGAGAGGAATGGTCAATTATGAAAAGAGGAATTAGAAAAGTGGAATGAGAAATGAGGAAATAAGAATGGATAATTTTTTGTGAAGAAATAAGAATTAAAGAATTGAAGGTGGGAGAGATTAGATGGGAATGAAGTCAGGAATATTTTTTAAATAATCATTATAGCTGAGTTTAATCCCTTCAGATAATTCTATCTCGGGAATAAATCCCAAAGCTGTAATTCGTGAAATATCAAGCAGCTTCTGCGGCGTGCCGTTGGGTTTGGATGCATCCCATTCAATGACGCATGTTCTGTCTGGAACATCTTCGTAAACGATATCCCGTATTTTTTCCGCCAGTTCCCTGATTGTCTGATCCTTGCCGCTTCCTATGTTGACAAAATCGCCTGAAGGATTTGATAAATCTTTACAGTCCGTATTCTGCATCAGCATAACCAACGCTCTTGCAAGATCCTCGCTGTACAAAAATTCACGCCTGGGCGAGCCGTCTCCCCATAACGTTACACGATCTTTACCTGTTGTTTTCGCTTCATGGAATTTGCGGATAAGCGCAGGCAGCACATGGGAGCCTTCAGGATCATAATTATCTCCAGGACCGTAAAGGTTAGTCGGCATTACTGATAGAAAATCTGTCCCGTATTGCTGGTTGTAGTACGAACATAGTTTTATCACGCTTATCTTGGCTATCGCGTAAGCTTCATTGGTCGGTTCAAGATAATCTGATAAAAGATATTCCTCTTTCATTGGCTGAGGCGCGAGTTTGGGATAAATACATGATGATCCAAGATTGATTAATTTCTTTACGCCGCTTTTGTAAGCCGCATTAATTACATTAAAACCTATCATTGTATTGATATAGATAAAATCAGCAGGATATGTTGAGTTTGCTCCTATTCCTCCCACTTTCGCGGCGGCGAGAAATACATATTCAGGTTTTTCTTTTTCAAAGAAATTATTTGCATCTTTTTGATTTGTTAAGTCTAGCTCATCCAGTTCCCTTGTAATCAGATTTGTGTAACCTGATTTCTTCAGGTAACGGGTAATCGCGCCCCCTACCAGTCCTGTGTGTCCTGCAATATATATTTTAGCGTCTTTATTCATAATAATTTTCCGTTTTATATCCGCCTTCTTTAAGATGAAGTTCCCGTTTAGCCAGCTCTATATCATGTTCTGTCATCATTTTTACAAGCTGTGGAAGTTTTACTTTCGGTTCCCAGCCAAGTTTTGCCTTTGCTTTTGAAGGATCGCCTATAAGCAATTCTACTTCCGCAGGACGGAAATAGCGGGGATCTATTTCTACAAGGATTCTTCCATCAGCCTGATTAATGCCTTTTTCTTCTATGTCTTTTCCTTCCCATTTAAGATTGATTCCGGCTTCCTTAAAAGACATTGAAATAAAATCCCTGACAGTGGTGGTAATACCTGTCGCCATAACATAATCATCAGGTTCATTTTGCTGAAGCATGAGCCACATAAGTTCCACATAATCGCCGGCATATCCCCAGTCGCGTTTAGCGTTAATGTTTCCCATGTAAAGTTTATCCTGTAATCCAAGACTGATGCGAGCTGCTGCTCTTGTTACTTTGCGCGTAACAAATGTCTCTCCGCGAAGTGGGCTTTCGTGGTTAAAAAGTATTCCGTTACATGCGTACATGCCATAACTTTCCCGGTAATTAACCGTTATCCAGTAAGCGTAAAGTTTAGCCGCGGCGTAAGGGCTGCGCGGATAAAACGGTGTAGTTTCTTTTTGTGGAATTTCCTGAACCTTGCCGTAAAGTTCTGAAGTGGAAGCCTGATAGATACGCGTTTTCTTTTCCATACCAAGAATACGGATTGCCTCGAGCAAACGCAGTGTGCCAACTCCGTCAGTGTCTGCGGTGTATTCAGGTACTTCAAAAGAAACCTGTACATGGCTTTGCGCTCCAAGGTTATAAATTTCATCGGGCTGCACCTGCTGGATTATCCTGATAAGGTTTGAAGTGTCTGTAAGGTCGCCGTA
>WQSN01000051.1 GCA_009787835.1 Treponema sp. | reverse complement strand
CCGATTGAAAAGAGCATTTCGCTGTGCCTGCCTGAAGCGTAACCCATCTCCATTGCGATTGTTGATGTAAGAGTTCTTACGCTCGCCAATGGATGAATCGTAAGCTGCGGCGAGTTACCCGCCACAAGGATTACCGCCATGGTTTCGCCGACCGCGCGGGAAATACCGAGTATAACTCCGGCAATAATTCCTGAATTGGCATGAGGCAGCACCACTTTCCATGATGTCTGCATCTTGCTCGCGCCAAGGGCAAGGCTTGCCTCACGCACCGCAAGAGGGACAGCCCGCAAAGAAGTTTCCGCGATTGTGATCACAGTAGGCAAAATCATTAACGCCAGAACAATAACCGCGGAAAGGAGAGTGTTACCCGACGGAATATTAAAAGTATTTCTAATAAACGGGACAATAACCATAAGACCGAAAAAACCGTATACTACGGAAGGAATCCCCGCGAGAAGCTCTACCCCGGCGCGCACAACAGAGGCGAATTTCGGCTTTAAAAACTCAGCCATAAAAAGAGCGCATAACAACGCGATTGGCACTCCCAGAAGTATCGCGCCTAAACTTGCGGCTAACGTTCCTGTAATCATCGGGAAAATACCGAAAACTTTTTCCCTGCTTGGTCTCCATTGAAGCCCTGTAATAAATTTTCCGAAGCTGTAAGGCGGTTCCTGCAGAATAATGTGTATTCGTTTCTGAAGCGCGGCAATCGCAGCCGGCCAGCTTACGGTATACACATAACTTTCGGGATAAGTAATCTGGACTGCGTCCTTAACTTCGTTCTTAACTGTGTCATCATTAAAAGTAAAAGTTAATTTTTTTTCAGGATCTTTTTCATTATTATCAACTTTAATATCCAGAATACTTATACCATCGCCTGCTGGAAAACTTATTGAAATAATCTCTGTATCTTTTGGAATATCAATGAAAGTTGAATGATCAATATAAATTTCACCGTTTACAGTTATTTCATCAATCCTCTGAGCTACCAGCCTTATACCCTGCGCGGTGGAGGACAGAAACGGCATACCGCCCTGAATGAAAACAAAAAGCAGAATGGCCCCCAATGCCATTACGGAAAAGAGGGCTACAATTCTGAACAGATGCTTAAAAAAAACATCCGTAAACTTGCGATTCATGGATGAATATTACCAGTTTACCTTACAGATATCCAGCTTCTTGAAACAATGCCCTGCCCCGCAGCGCTTAACATCCAGTTTACAAACGCCGTGCTTTCTGCATGGACATTGTTTCCTGTAAGAACTATAAATGGACGCGCAATTTTATATGAACCGTTTTTTACATTATCATTGGACGGAACAGTTCCATTAACAGAAATAGCTTTAACTGTGTTATCCACTGAACCGAGTGAGATATAACCAATCGCTTCGGTATTCTGCGCGATACTGGCTTTAATCGCTCCGGTGCTGGTGAACTCATTCGCTCCGGCGAGCAGTTTACCCTGAAAGCCGACAAGCTCTTCAAAAGCGCCTCTTGTACCTGAACCTTCCTCACGGCTGATAACAGCTATTCTGCCGCTTTTGGTTCCGCCTGAAACCTGGCTCCAGTCAGTAATCGCGCCCGTGTAAATGTCGCGTATCTGCTCAATTGTTAAATTGCTTATTGGACTGGAGCTGTTCATAATTACCGCAATTCCGTCTATCGCTATAATTACTTCCTTCAGTCCCAAACCCTGTTCGGCGGGAGTAAGTTCGCGGCTGGACATTCCAATCTGGTACATTTTACCGGCATTGTTTATACCGTCGCCTGAGCCTGTTCCGTTAATGTTTACCTTAATGTTGGAATGCGCCTTCTGATACTCCTGTGCGAAAAGCTCCATCAAAGGGGTAACAGAAGTTGAACCGCCAACTTCGATTGTATAAGGCGCAGGACCCTGGCTCGCGTTGTTTTCCCTGCTTCCGCCGGCAAAAGCGCCTGACAGAAAAACGAATCCCATAAAAACAGCAATCAGTCTGATTTTCATAATTCACTCCTTGATAATAATCTGATAAAAAATTATATGGGAATTGTTAATGGTCAATGAATGAATTGTTAAAATTCGGTTAAAACGCAGCCTCTAGCAATTTAACTATCATTTCTATACTATCTATGATATGGCTATTGTAACACTTGTTTTGGTAATGACCGGCGGTCTTTGCATGTTCCTATTCGGAATGAAGGTCATGAGCGATGGACTCCAAAAGAGCGCGGGCGAGCGTATGCGCAAAGCATTGCATGTTATGACCAGCAACCGGTTTATGGGAGTGTTCACCGGATTTATGGTTACAGCGATTGTTCAGTCATCATCGGCAGTTTCTGTTATGGTTGTCTCTTTTGTTAATGTAGGGCTTCTTTCGCTCACCCAGTCAATCGGAGTGCTTTTCGGCGCGAATATCGGCACAACATTGACTGCATGGATTGTCTCGCTTATTGGTTTTAAAATTAGCATAGACGCTCTCGCCGTTCCCGCGATAGGCATTGGATTTATCTTAAAAGAAATCAACTGGAAATATAAAAGCATTGGTGAATTTTTATTTGGATTCGGATTTTTGTTTTTAGGGCTTTATTATCTTTCCGAAGGAATAAGCAATCTTGAATTTAACGCCGCCGCGATAGAAGTTTTCAAGGATATGGGTTTTGCCGCAGTCCTTATCGCTTTTGGCACAAGTTTTATAATGACGCTCATTATCAATTCATCCACCGCCGCTGTCGCCATGATTATAGTAATGGCAGGCGGTAATATTATAACTTACGAAATGGCCGCCGGCATGATATTGGGCGCCAATGTCGGAACTACTACCGATGGCATACTTGCTTCCATAGGAGGAACGACGGACGCAAAAAGATCAGCGCTTTCTCATGTGCTTTTCAATGTAATACTGGCTTGCTGGGCGATTCCGATGCTGATGTTTGTGCTTAAACTTGTTGATATTATAGTACCGGGAGATCCTGCGGCGGCAATTGCTTATGATATTGATGGAAAAGTAATTGTTAATCCCGCGATTGGTTTTCACCTCGCAATGCTCCATACAACGTTTAAGGTGTTAAACACAATTCTGTTCCTGCCGTTTATAAAACAATACGCAAAGCTGCTCTCTTTAATGATTCGCGATAAACCGTCTGAAGCAAAAAGCGGTCATTACAAATTTGAATACCTTTCTACGCCTATCGCGGATTCTCCGGAACTGAATATCATACGCGCTGAAAAAGAAATCAGCAATATGGCAGGCGTTGTCTCTTCAATGTACTCGAAATTTTCTGTTGTACTAAACAGCCTGCACGATGAAAACGGAAATAATAAAGAAAAGGTTGAAACGCTCAGTGCGGAACTGCATAAACAGGAAGAATACATTGATGAAATGCGGGAAGCCCTGAGTAATTTCCTGATTGATTGTTCAAGCGGAAAGCGCAACTCAAGTTCCGATACCCGCATTTCATACCTGCTGCAGATTATCGCAGCGCTTGAGTCGATGAGCGATGAATGCTACAGCATCAGCCTGCTGATGGATAAAAATATAAGTAAAAATTATATTTTAAAAGGCAAGGAAATGGACAAGCTCATTCCGTATGTTGGACTGGTTGAGGAATTTTTAAGCGTTCTTGAAAATCAGCTTGGACCCAATCCTGCGCCGGAACAGCAGTCACGGGCCGCTGAACTTGAAAAGAGCATCGATAAAAACCGCAAAAAACTGCACAGACTGGGACGCAAACGCATCAAGGCGGGCAAGAATGTAAAGGTAGAGCTATTCTTTATCGAACTGGTCCGCCGCATAGAAAATCTGGGCGACTACTGTTTTGAAATCGCCAATTGCGCGCTGCGTTACGCGCCGTCTGACAAACGCTGACTTTTGTGTTATACTATTAGTATGAAAAAGTATATTATTTTATTTGTTTTTATTTTAACTGCGCTGGCATTGTCCGCGCAAACGTCAGCGCCGGATACTTTAAGGATAGCGCAGGGCGCGCAGACGCAGCTTGCGGCATTGCTTGAAAAACCGGCGATGGCGAAAGCCGCTGCCGCAGATCCGCTTGGAAGAAACTGGTTCAGGCTGGAAAATGACGCTCATGTTTTTACAGAACAGGTAAGCGTAAGACAGGTCGCGGCGGCATTGCTCGATCTGGAAAATTACGGAAGATTCTTTGACGGCGATAAAAGCAAACTTTCCGCAAGCAATATTAACCGCAGCGCGCAGGAAACAATTGTGGATTTTATTTCAACGGCGATAATACCGGTGATAAGGATTCAGCTAAAAACGCCATATCGCTCCGCAAACAGGGTAATTACCAACACAAATACAATATTCTCGATAGAAATGAGGCAGATACCGCAGGACAGCGAAACCAACAGGGATATTAAAAACATGTACGCATCAAGATATGTGGAAGAGGTAAGCATCGGCGGCAGGAGATATACCTATATCAGAACGTATTCCATAGCGGATGTAAACGCCAGTATTTTACCCGGAGCGAAAAACGCGCTGGAAAGAAATTCCGCTCCCGCGAACGAAGAAGCTCTTTTTATGCTTATAAACGCGGCGAAAACAAAGTAGGTCTTTGTTTACTTTTCCAAAACCGCGCGCAGATTCCTGTTTGTCTTATCAAGATCAAAAAAGCCGGGAACATAATCTGCGCCCAGTTCCCTAAGGGCGGTTTGTTTTTCAATATTGCCGCCCGTTTCAATGGATGTAAGAATTTTTCCCAAATGACGCGGACCGCTGATATTTTCAGGAGGAGCTGCTCCGTCGCCGGCGACAAAACGCGAAACCTCATCATTCGCCGGCTGATACGAAGACATAATAATTATTTTTACAGTCCATTTGGGGCCGTATTCATAGACAAGTTCTTTCTTGCCGTGAAAATCAATGTCGCTTAACTTTATTTTATCGTGCAGGTACTGTTTGCCGCCATCGGGATTTTCGCAGTAAAAACGGAAACGCAAAGCGCCTTCCCAGTTCATTCCCACGCGTATCAGCTGATGAAGCTCTTCCATGGTGCATTCGTGCGAAATAATCGCGCGCCGCCATACATCAAGACCGCTTATGCTAATCTGAATCATCCGCCACAATTGTCCGCTGTTCTTTCCTCCGTGTATAATGGTTAGGTTGCTCCTTCTGAAATTGTCCATTGCGTTATTGATAAGTTCCTTGATATCCGTGTAGGTTTCAACCATGCTGTCCAGTGAATTATCTATGGCGGCGATTTCAGAATCGGGAGGCGATTCGTTAAACGCAAGATCTTCAAGGAGAGCGGCCGCGTGTCCCTGAATCTGGGACAGTACAATGAAAGTGTGTCTTGGCAGCCATGCCGCTTCCATCTCTCCCTTCTGAAGCCTTGCGGAAAGATCGATTACCGCCGTGTGCAGCTCCGCGACACGCTGGCGGACAGGCCCCGCGTTCCGGTCCAAAAAGAGCGAATAACTTTTGCAAAAATCATCCATGCTGTCGGAAATATAATCCGCGATAATATCCCATTCAGCTTCTTCAAGATGCACTACGGGCGGAACAATGCGGTTAAGCGCCAGATCAATTTCCTTTTCATTGCGAAAGAACGCGTCGCGCACATAGGAAAGAATCACAAATTCAGAAATGGGTATATTTTTTTTATATAACAGATCTTCTATAAATGTCCTGTCGGGCGGCGATGTATAATTTTGAATTTTTTTAATGTCTGGAATATCCCTGCCTGTAAACCAGAAACGCGTTTCAATGCCATAAGGCACACAATCTATGCGATCTGTTTTTTCATAGAGAAATTCTTCAAGCGAATATGCGGGAACTTCCTTCATTCGTACGCTGCCGTGCCAATATGCAAAGGCAATCTGCTCTTCCGTTCCCGCGCCAGGACCAAGAATGGTAAAACTCTCCTCGAACCCCGCTTCGGCGGCCTCAGCCCACTTTTCTAAATCGGCGCGCTGCCAATCATCCTTTTTAACTTTTGTCAGCTCAAACCGGCAGTCCTTCCAGTCCATTGTGCGCACCACAAAACGGTCGCCCGGCACAAAAGCGCACTCGCGGTATATGCCGCGCATATCAAGGGTATGTATCGAGACTTCAGGCGGATCTTCATAAGGGTCTGCGTTAAACGCTTCCTCATTCGCCGGATTGTCTCTCGCGATATACTGAGGGGCGAACTCTTCGCCGTAAATGCAGTAGTAAGGGTACAGATCCTCAGGCGGCGCTTCTGTTGTTGTCGCTGGGACGGGTTTGCCTTTCCAGAAAAATTGATAATGATTTGGAAGCGATAAGGGATTGGCGAACGGGACGCATCTGTGGCCAGGTATGAGTATGCCGTTTAACAGTTCCAGCCGCGAAGGAGTGATAACAAATTTTATCTTCTCAAAACAGCCTCTTCGGGAAACCCAATAACGGTTATCCTTTTTAAACGCTATTTTTCTTATATCCAGATAGGAATTTACCTCGTGAATGAGTTTTTTATTGCGTTTTTGCCCAGCTGCCTGCGCAAAATTGGTTATATCTTCCAGCGTAAAAGGCTCGGTAGAATTTTCGAGAAATTCATATAATGCTTCTTCCTGATCCAATTCCATTTAATTTATGATAGAATTATTTTAACAGTAAATCAACATACCAGGAGGTTATTATGCAGTACGGTTATTTTGATTCACAGGCGCGGGAGTATGTCATAAACAGGCCTGACACGCCCTCTCCCTGGGCGAATTATCTTGGATCGCCTGATTACGGAGCCATTATTTCAAATAATGCGGGCGGTTACAGTTTTGTAAAAAGCGGAGCGGCAGGCAGATTAATACGTTATCGTTTTAACGAACAGGATCGCCCTGGACGCTATATCTATCTGCGTGATAACAGCGACAGTGATTATTGGTCAGCTTCATGGCAGCCTGTAGGCAAGCCGCTTGATAAATATAAGTCCGTATGCCGCCACGGCACAGGTTATACAATAATTGAAGCGGAGTATAAAAATATTCGTTCCGAAGTCTGCTACTATGTTCCTCATGGCGCCGATTACGAAATATGGCGCATTAAAGTTATAAATAAAGACGCCGCAGCCAGGAAAATTTCCGTATTTGGTTTTGCTGAATTTACCTGCGACAGCAATTACGAACAGGATCAGGTAAATCTTCAGTACACGCAGTTTATTACGCGCACATATTTTAAAGAACAATTTATACTGCAAACAATTAATGAAAACTGCCACAGCGCCGTAAACGACAACAGCGCGGCGGCGCGTATTTTCGCTGTCGCGGGCGCGGACATAACAAGCTACTGCGGCGACCGCGCGGGCTTTCTGGGCAATTACCGCGATTACGGAAACCCTGTCTCCGTTGAGAAAGGCATGCTTAATAACACGCTTAACTACAACATGAACCCGTGCGGCGCGTTGCACACAACACTCGATCTGGAAGCCGGAAAAAGCGCGGAGTTTGTTTTCATTCTGGGACAGAAAAATGAAAGGCAGGCGAAAGAACTTGTTTCACGTTACAGCAGCATGTCTGCATCTGATCGCGAAATGGAAGAATTAAAAACTTACTGGCACGGAAAGTTATCCAATCTGAAAGTAACAACCCAGAATGAAAATTTCAACAATATGATCAACACATGGAACGCGTACCAGTGTTTTATTACATTTATCTGGTCGCGCGCCGCGTCCCTTATCTACTGCGGACAGCGCAACGGCTACGGTTACCGCGACACAGTGCAGGACATCCAGGGTATCATTCATCTTGATCCTGATATGGCCCTTGAAAAAATCAGATTCATGATCTCTGCGCAGGTAAGCCACGGCGGCGCTCTTCCTCTGGTGAAGTACAGCCACAATCCCGGCAGCGAAGATAAACCCGAAGATGAATCATACAGAAAAGATACGGGACACCCCTCCTACCGCGCGGATGACGCGCTGTGGCTTTTTCCTACAGTCTGGAAATATATCGCGGAAACGGGAAACACCGCTCTGTTAGACGAAATTATACCGTATGCCGATAAGGGGGAAGACACCCTTTACAATCACCTGAAAAAAGCGATTGACTTTTCGTTAAATCATCTGGGAATACACGGCCTTCCCGCCGGTCTTCACGCCGACTGGAATGACTGCCTTAGGTTAGGCGCAAACGGAGTATCGGTATTTGTGGCTCTGCAGTTGTATTATGGTTTTGAAATAATGATTCGTTTCGCTGTACATAAAAAAGACGCGGCGGCAGAAGCGCAGATGACGGAATTAAAAACACGTTTCGGCAAAATCATTGAACAGCGGTGCTGGGACGCTGACAGGTTTGTGCGCGGCATTACGGAAAACGATCAAGTGGTAGGAAAGAGCGGCGACCCGGAAGCTAATATATGGCTTAATCCGCAAAGCTGGGCTGTAATCAGCGGTTTCGCCGATAAAGAGCGGGGTAAAGCCGTACTTGATTTGGTATATAAAGAGTTAAACACAAAATACGGCGCGCGTATAATGTCGCCTTCGTACAGAAAGCACGCGTTTAACGGAGCGCTGGCGCTGCTGTTCAATCCATCAACCAAGGAGAACGGCGGTATTTTCTTACAGACGCAGGGCTGGCTGATATTGGCGGAAGCGCTGCTTGGAAGAGGCGGGCGCGCAATGGAATATTATCTTGAAAGCTGCCCCTCCGCGCAGAATGAAATCGCAGATATCCGAAAGATGGAGCCTTATGTATACTCCCAGTTTACAGAAAGTACAGACAGCCCGTTTGAAGGGCGCAGTCATGTCCATTGGCTTACAGGCACAGCAAGCACCGTAATGGTCGGCTGCGTAGAAGGGATTCTGGGAATAAGGCCGGATATCGGCGGGCTGCGGCTGTCACCTGCCATTCCCGCGGAATGGAAATCCGTTGCCATTGAAAAAGTTTTCCGCGGCTGCATGCTTAACATAAAAATAACCAACAATGGCGGGCGTGAAAGCGGACCGGGCAAGCTGACTGTAAACGGTAAAATGCTGGAAGATAATTATATTCCCGCTTCGATACTTGAAAAAGTAAACGAAATTGTTTTAGAATTATAAACTGAGGCTGTTCCAAAACTTCAGCTTTTGAACAACTGTCATACAAAAATCTGTTTTTAATGGAAGGGTGTTATGCTATACAGGGAATTTGGAAAGACCGGCATTAAACTTTCAGCGCTTGGTTTCGGCGCGATGCGTTTACCCATGAAAGAGGTTAACGGTAAAAAAATAGTCGATGAAGATCTCGCGGTTCCTCTTATGCAAAAAGCTTTTGACATGGGCATTAACTATGTCGACTCCGCGCCGCTTTACTGCGAAAAACTCAGTGAAACTGCTGTAGGCAAAGCGCTGAAAGGTTACCGCGATAAAGTTTATTTGTCCACCAAAAACCCCATCGAAGACAATGACGGCGATCATTGGACGGAACGGCTGGAAAAATCATTAAAGAAACTGGATACAGATTATATAGATTTCTATCATTTTTGGGGAATCAATCTTGAAGGATTTAAATCATGGCAGGGTTTAAAGTACGGCCCTCTTGAAGCGGCGCTGAAGGCAAAGGAACAGGGACTGATTAAACACATTTCCTTTTCATACCATGACAAGCCGGAAAACTATAAGGAAATAGCAGACTCAGGATTTTTTGAATCGACGCTGGTTCAGTATAATCTGCTGGATCGTTCCAACGAAGAAAATATCGCTTACGCGAAGTCCAAAGGTTTGGGCGTTATAGTGATGGGGCCTGTAGGCGGCGGACGCCTGGGCGCGCCAAGTCAAAAAATTCAGGGGCTTCTAAAAAATAAACCTGTCAGCACCGCTGAACTGGCCATGCGTTTTGTACTAGCCAACAGGAACGCGGACATGGCTCTTTCCGGAATGAGCAATCTGGACATGGTAAAAGAAAATGTTTTAATCGCTTCGCGCGAAGATCATTTAACAGACGATGAAGTGCGGCATATCAAGGCAATGATGGAAGAAAACAAAAATCTCGCAAAACTGTACTGTACCGGCTGCAATTACTGTAAACCATGTCCTGCGGGAATTGATATCCCCTATATTTTTGAAATAATGAACCGCTATATTGTTTATGAACTGAAGGAACACGCAAAAAGCGAGTATAAAGATTTAATCAACAAGCTGACATGGATAAAAAGCGAAGACGCTTCAAAATGCACCGCGTGCGGCTCATGCGAACAAAAATGCCCGCAAAAATTGCCTGTCATAAAACAACTGCGTGAGACGCATACGACGCTTGTATAAGGGACTCCTGAAAAGCATTTAATCCGCAAACCGAGCCATTAGCGCCGCGTAGCGTCCCGGCATCAGATATACATCAAAAACGCTTTCATTTTCCCCTGTCCTTGTTTTTTTAGGCGGGGGAAACATTTTTGTTAACGGTACAAGTTCCGCGCCGCTTTTCTTAATACACACGCGGACTGTCTCGGGCCTGTCAAGGAACGATTGCAGAATGAATGTATTATTATCGTAGAGGAATAACCCGACGCGGGCGCAGCATTCCAGCGTTATGTGCAATTTCATTTCCGCGCGAAGGAGCGTCAGCGTTTCGGCGGGAAGTTTGTATAAACCGGCAGGAGTGTCCGGGATTGTAAGTATGTACAGACTGCCTTTGCCGTAATTGCCGCACAATAAAAGCGGATGGCTTGAATAAGGCGATAACGCGGATGAGAGAACCCAAAGATCATTCTCGTTGTATGCGACATGAGGAATTGTAACAGGTCCCTGCGATTTTAAATCGCCTGAGTTTCTCTGGCCGAATGCGCTGTTGGTAAACCTGTCTGTAGTTATTTTTCTGTCAGTGATTTCAACAGGAAGAATGTCTTCAATTCCGCAGCCTGAAAGTTTTTTATATAAACCGCTTGTAATAAAAACCCTGTTTCCGTCCAAAAGACTTTGTTTTATTTTACCGACAATTTCACTGTCCCAAGCCGTATCCGCCGTTAAGAATACCGTTTTCGCGTCTTTTGGGTAATATGGATAAGGATCCAGAGGAATGCCGCACATTCCGACATGTTCATGAAGAAGCCTCTCTCCCGATGAATTATACGGTTTGTAACACGCAATGCCTGCCGGCTCTCCCGCTTTATCCATGAATAAATCCGCTTCGTCATAAAACGCGCCGGCTGCCGCCGTATAGGAGGGAAAGTTCGCAAGCAGCGGAAAGCAAAACAGCATTTGCTCACGGCATTTCGCAAAAAGCGTCAAATACGCCTGCTGCAGATAGTCTTCGATACTGCATTCAAAAAGATCATACCAGCCGCCGCCGTTCTTTCCCGGTTTTATCCGCTCCATCAGGCGGGGCAGAAAGAAACTTAAATACCGCGGAAGATTCTGATGGGTATAATGCGGGTCGCGTGTTTCTGTTCCCGTATATATTTCGTCAAACATTTTCGATTCGTCTTCCAGATTGTATCCGTTAGCCTGAAAACTGTCGTACCAGTTTGGGTATTTGATTATCATGACCGCTCTTGGATTGGCCGCTTTCGCGTTTTTAATGATCACGTTTTCGGAAATATCATTCATCAAGGCCAGACGGAATGCCGCCCAGCTGCGTCCGCCTTTGGCGCTGATGCAGGATTCGCAGCGGCAGTTTGTAAAATAAAAATCGTCAAGAATAATTTCATCGAAAAGTTCAGCCGTGTACGCGGCGATTTCACCTAACCTTTTCCGGTTCTCAGGATCGGTAAAACACATGCTTCCCATCAGGGTCTTTTTTATCGTGGTGGTAATTCCGCCTGAAACAGTAAAACCATTTGCGATAAACAGCGATTTTATCGCTTTCATTTTTTCGCGGTCTATCAGAACTTCCGAGCGGTAGGTTTCAAGATATATTTTGTCCAGTTTGATGTATTTTTTCACCTTTTCAATATCCGCTTTGATTTGATCCAGCGGGTTCTCATCCAGATACCCCGCAGGCGCGTAAGTCGCTGTAATAAAATTCTTATAGTTCATATATCCTCCTTTATTATCGCTTTATTTATCTCATGAACTTTTTCAGCCCATTACAACAGCGACTTCATGCGTCTTCCCGTCGCCGAACACAGGCAATATATTTCCGTTATGCGCTTTTCCGTCCACAGTCACGGATTTTATCCCTTTCTGCACGCCTGCGCCATTGTCTACCGTTATGCGATATAAAGCGCCCCGGAAATGGCGCGTAACAGTAAAACCTTTCATGCCGGAAGGAATGCACGGTTCCACAAGAAGGCCGTCAAAAACCGGACGCACGCCCAGAATGTACTGCGAAATGCTGACAAAAGTCCACGCGGCTGTTCCCGTCAGCCAGGAGTTTTTCGCCTCCCCGTGACGGACAGCGTCTTTGCCCGCAACCATCTGCGCGTAAACATAAGGCTCCAGACGGCGTAAATCGCTGTCATCTTCGCGGTAAGCGGGGCAGATTTTTGCGTATGTTTCAAAAGCGCGATCCCCCCTTCCAATACTGGTTTCCGCTATTGTGATCCATGGATTGTTATGGCAGAAAATGCCAGCGTTTTCCTTGTATCCCGGCGGATATGAAGACACTTCACCCAACTCAAGATGGTAGTCCTTATACGCGGGCTGCAGAAGGACAATGCCGTACTTGGTATCAAGATGCTCCTTAACAGAATCAAGCGCTTTTACCGCGCGTCCGTCTTCAATACCGATGCCTGCCATTACCGCGAAACCGTTTGATTCTATAAATATCTTTCCGTCATCGCATTCCCTGCTGCCGATTTTTTTACCGTATGCGTCATAGGCGCGAAGGAACCAGCCGCCGTCCCAGCCATGCTGATTGATCGCGTCAATCATGGCGCTGATTTTCTTTTGGGCGTATTCACACTCATCCGCACGGCCTGTCCTGCGGCATATCTCAATATAATCAGGGCCGTTAAACACAAAAATGGCCGCGATTAATACAGATTCCGCTACGCCGCTTTCAAAATTGGCGGTGGTCTGAAATGATTCTCCCGGCGTTTTGGAAAAGCAGTTCAGGTTCAGGCAGTCATTCCAGTCCGCACGCCCGATTAACGGAAGCCCGTGCGGCCCGAGGTGCGTTACTGTGTAATCGAATGAGCGTTTCAGGTGAACGAAAAGTGTGTCAGCTAACGCCTCATTGTTGTCGAACGGCACTTTTTCATCCAGAATGCCGTAATCGCCTGTTTCTTTTATATAGGCCGCGGCCCCGCAGATTAGCCACAAAGGATCGTCATTGAAACCCGAGCCGACTTCGTTATTGCCGCGCTTTGTAAGCGGCTGATACTGATGATACGCGCTTCCGTCCGGAAACTGCGTCGCGGCGATATCCAAAATACGCGCGCGCGCGCGTTCAGGCACAAGATGAACAAAGCCCAGCAGGTCCTGATTCGAGTCGCGGAACCCCATGCCGCGCCCGATACCCGATTCAAAATAGGATGCACTGCGCGACATGTTAAATGTCACCATGCACTGGTACTGGTTCCAAACGCCCGCCATGCGCGCCATCTTTTTATCTTCTTCGCGCGGCAGCGATGAAGCCTCTACTGTAAATTTACCAAGAAGCTTGTTCCAGTATTCATTTAAATCAGCTAACGCTTTATCGGCCGCTTGCGGCGAGCTGTATTTTCCAAGTAAAGCATTGGCAGGTTTCTTGTTGATTACGCCGCGGCTCTCCCATTTTTGATCATCGGGGTTTTCGCAGTAACCAAGTGTAAACACAAATGTTTTTGATTCGCCCGGTGAAAGGCACGCCTTTATGTGATGCGACCCGACAGGCGCCCAGCCTGATGCGACAGAATTATTCGCTTTTCCGTTAAATACGGTCTTCGGCTGATCAAAACCATTGAAAAGCCCCAGGAAAGTTTCCCTGTCTGTATCAAAACCATCAACAGGTACATTGACAGCCCAAACAGCGTAATGATTGCGGCGCTCCCGGTATTCTGTTTTATGGTAAATGCGGGAACCGCCTTCCCCTATCTCAACTTCGCCGATACTGAAATTGCGCTGAAAATTTGTCATGTCATCGTTGGCGTTCCAGAGACAGAATTCAACAAAGGAAAACATATCGACATCTTTTACCGTCCCGGATTCATTTGTCAGGGTGATTTTGTGAATCTCGCAGGTGTCACCTAACGGAACAAATGAAACCTGGGAAAAAGCAAGCCCGTTTTTCGCGGAAGATATGCGCGAATAACCCATCCCGTGACGGCATTCGTATTTATCAAGAGCGGACTTCATCGGCATCCAGGAAGGAGTCCACACATCTGCGCTACCTTCGTCACAGCCGCAGTTATCCCGCAGATAAAAATAACGTCCACCCGCGTCTGCCGGAACATTGTTGTAGCGGTAGCGGATTAGCCTGAGCATCCGCGCATCTTTATAAAAACAATAACCGCCGCTGGTATTGGAAAACAATCCGTAAAAATCTTCACAGCCCAGATAGTTTATCCATGGATAAGGCGTGTCCGGACGGGTAATAACATATTCCCGCTTTTCATCATCAAAATTACCGTATTGCATAGCTTTCCTCCGTTATTATGAGAATAACATGGTTTACGGGATTGGTCACTATGCGGACACGGAAGCTTTATCAGAAATATTTAATTTAAATCAAAAATCCATTAGAATTAAAAATAAAATATGATATAATAAATATATGTCCCGCGCCTTAGCGAGCGATTCTTTTTATGTACAAATTAAAGGGAGTTATAATGAAAAGATTCTTAACACTGTCAATTGCTTTTTTATTTATTTTGGTTTGTCCTGTTTTTTCGCAAAGCAGCTTAACAATTGACACGGCGATTGCCGAGGCTGGCTCTTACTTTACCCAGCGTATTAATCAAGGAGCAAAAGTCGCGATAGTTCATATAGACGCGCCTACAGGGAGGCTTTCGGATTATATATTTGAGGAATTATGGGGGCGATTTGAGGATTCGCGTAAATTCATCATGATAGACCGCAGAAATCTTGATCGCATCGAAACGGAAATAAATCACCAGTACAGATCAGGCAAAGTGGATGATAATACGCTTATCTCGATGACAAGGCAGTACGGAGCGGAATTTCTGATACACGGGCAGATGACGGCGCTTGGAAATGAATTTCGCATAACGTTTTACTCCACAGATGTGGAAAGGGCGTCCTCCAGCCAGAGGGCATATAATGTGCGCAATGACAGCCGCCTTTCAGCGCTGCTTAATGTGCCGGCGGATGAAGAAGTGGAGCGGGCGGTTGCCGGTATGGCGCGCGCTGTCAGCCAAAGGACAACAATCGCGATAGGCAGGATAAGTTACGCGGATACCCAGACTGTTTCAAGTTTATCGGCATGGTTAAAAAACAGTATAATCGCGGGCGCGCAGAAGCAGCGGGATAAATTGCAAATCGCCACAGAAAGCGAGAGCGCGGATTTCGCGGTAGCGAGCCGCGGCCTTACCGTGGAAACGCCTGTAACAGGCAGCGGGAATGTAAACTCAATTCAGGCGGTGGTAACAGGAAGTTATTCGCCGCTGGATTCCGGAGCGGAAGTTCTGATGCAGCTTGTTTCCACAAGCGGCAGCAAGGTTGTTCTGGCTACATCACGTTTTGTTATTTCCGGTTCTGAGCTTGAACGGCGCAGGCTTTCATTGCTGCCTGACAAGGGAAACGCGGCGCTTACGCTCTCCGAATTTGAAACAAAGCAGCAGGCTATAGACCCTTACGCCGGAAGAAACAACAGATGGACGTTTACAGTAACGCCTGATGTGCTTGACGGCATTTACCGCGACAACGATTATATGACCATGAGAATATACTCTGAGCGCGATTGTTATTTTCGCATAACGCATGTGGACATAAACGGAGTTACCCAGGTAATATATCCGGTATCGCCTGAGGATAACAACTTCATCCGCGCAGGTCAGACGCGCCGTATCCCCGACAATACCCGTTACCGAATGGGGCCGCCTTTCGGAGAGGAAATGATTCTTGCCGCCGCTTATGACAGGCCTTTTTTACCGGGACAGCCTTCAGGCACCCTCAGCCATGATTCAATTTCCCGCGGTTTGTCTGTGCAGGACAACAGAAACACACAGATGAGTCCGTCTGTCACAGCGAATTTCAGTTACACCATTTTACCCCGATAAAATACGATGAACCTTGTATGTCTTGATCTTGAAGGCGTGCTTGTGCCGGAAATATGGATCGCGTTTTCGCAGGCAGCTGGAATCCCGGAGCTTCGGCGAACCACAAGAGACGAGCCAGATTACAATAAACTGATGAATTACCGCCTTGATCTGTTAAAAAAAAATAATTTAAAACTCGCCGATATTCAGCGGGTAATTTCCGGTATGGATCCCCTTCCGGGAGCGGTTGAGTTTACAAATGCCCTGCGCGAAAGAACGCAGCTTATGATTCTTTCAGATACATTTGAACAGTTCGCGAAACCTCTGATAAAAAAATTGTCATGGCCGGGCCTCCTTTGCAACTCGCTGGAAGTTGCAGATGACGGATCCGTCTGCGGCTACAAACTACGTCAGCCAAACGGCAAGCGCGAAGCTGTAAAAGCATTTAAATCCATCAATTTACGCGTCTTTGCCGCCGGAGACTCTTTTAACGACCTTGATATGATCCGCGAAGCCGACAGCGGCTGCCTTTTCCGCGCTCCGCAGACAATAAAGGATAAATGCGGAGATCTGGTATGCGTAGACGCGTTTGATGATCTTCTTGTGGTGATAGATAAATTCCTTAAGAAAATTTAGTTTATTAACCTTTTCAGCGTGATGTCATTACTGCGCCAGTCTTTGGCGGTTTTTACGCGAAGGTCAAGATCGATTTTCCAGTCAAAGATATTTTTTAAATTTTTAAGCGCGCCAAGGCGTATCGCCTTAATCATCGCGCCTCCTTTGCCCACTACCATTCCCTTTTGTGATTCGCGCTCCACAATGATAAAAGCCCTTACCCAAAGTTTTGTTTCCCTGAATTCCATGTCTGCGATATCCACATACAGCGAATGGGGCAGTTCCTGATATAGTTTGTTGATTGCCTGTTCGCGGATAATTTCTGCTATGCGGAAACCCGGCTCCTGATCTGTGTAATATTCACCGCTGTATTGCAAATCGCCTTCAGGAGTAATTGCGAATAACGCGGACAACAGCTCATCAATGCCGCAGCCGGTGTCAGCCGAAACAGCGTAACAGCGTTTCCGGTCCGATTCAGGAAATTTTTGGGAAATAAATTCCGCTGCGCGGCCGAAGTCAGCGCCAGGAACGTCCATTTTATTCACTGCGACAACTGTTTTTTCATCTAACGGCAGAAGGGAAGACGCGATTTCCTCTTCTTCAGGTCCCGCGGCGCGCGTCGCGTCCAGAACATACAGAACAATGTCGCTGTCATCAAGGGCGCGGCTGGATACTTCCAGCAGTTTTTTATTTAATTTTTTCTGTGACGCGTGGCGGCCGGGCGTGTCTATGAACACAAGCTGTCCCTGTTCCCGGTTTACAATGCCGCGTATGGCGTTACGTGTCGTTTGGGGAACCCTGCTTACAATGGCGACCTTTTCACCGCACATTTTATTAAGAAGGGTTGATTTCCCCACAGAAGGACGGCCAACAATCGCTGCGAAACCGCACAGTTTGCTGCCATGTTTTGCGCCTGGGTCTTTTTCTTCCATGAGTCCGCTATTCGCTTCTTTTAACATATACTTTACTGAGAGGCGGAACAGACTGAATTATCCACACACTGCCTCCTATTATGCTGCCGCGCCCTATTACCGTCTGTCCGCCCAGAATTGTAGCGTTGGCGTAAATTGTAACATCATCCTCTATTGTAGGATGGCGTTTAACGCCGTTTTCCGCCTTCCTGACGGAAAGCGCTCCCAGAGTAACGCCCTGGTAAAGTTTAACATTTTTCCCTATAACAGTCGTCTCTCCGATAACAACGCCCGTGCCGTGATCGATAAAAAACGATTCGCCTATTTCCGCGCCAGGATGGATATCAATGCCGGTGCGGCTGTGAACCAGTTCACTCATCATCCTTGGAATGAGAGGAACCTGCCGCGTCCAGAAAAAATGCGCAATACGGTGAAGAGCTATCGCCTGAAATCCGGGATAGGAGAGGATAACTTCATCCGCGTTTATGGCCGCGGGATCTCCGTTAACAGCCGCCTGAAGATCTTTACTTAAAATAATTCTGATTTTAGGCAGTTCTTCAAAAAAATCATCGATAATAAACGCGGCGACCGCTCTGCATCCTCCATGGCCGCAGTTTAAAACTCCAAGGCGCGCTGAAAAAGCAAGGCTTTTTTCAACTTCGCCCTTTAATGACAAAGCCAGATTATTTACTTTTTCCTGTATAATATCACGCAGATTTTCCCCGTCTGTATCAAAATTTTCAAGAAAACCCGGAAAAAGTATCTCCTCCAGGCAGCGGACTATATTTTCAATGCTTTCCCTTCCGGGAAGATTTGCGGAGCCTGAGTGGTTTACCATGCCATGAGAATCATAATTTTCCAAAAGCGCGCTGATGCTTTTATCCAGTCTGTTCATAATTATTTTATTTTTCCACCCGTTTCCGCCGTCGGAGCTTTTTTTGCTGTGTCAACTAACGTTGAAAGATCATTGCCGCCTTTAAAGCGCAGAACATTTACCATAAAGATATTCAGCTTATTAACAATATTCGGCGGCAAAAGATTGCCGTCAACTTCCACCGAAAGAATCGGGTAGTTGCGCTCGCGCGCCCATGGAGTGAATAAGCCTTCAATCACGCGCCCGATTAGGCAGGCAAACGGGCTGATATTAACAATGCCGGAATATCCTTCATCCATCGCCGCAGCCGCTGAACCGGAGGAAACCGCGATTTCAGAATTGAGTTCCAGGTTAACAAAATGCTCCTGCGTGTACTTCATAATATGTCGCATATCGTGAGGCGTTTCGGGAATTAAGCCTGTCGGTTCCAGAATCGCGAGCGCTTTCTTTTCAATATGATGTTTCCACATTTTTTCTATTTGAATTTTTTTAAGGTCCTTCCACGGTTTGGAAAAAAGACGCTTTCCCGGTTTGCG
>WQSN01000050.1 GCA_009787835.1 Treponema sp. | reverse complement strand
GCCCTTCCGGCGTATAATTTTAATAATATGGAACAAATGCAGGCTATTATTCAGGCTTGCGTGGAAACCAAATCCCCGGTAATCCTTCAGGTTTCAGCCGGTGCGCGTAAATACGCCAACCAGAATATCCTGAAAAACATGGCGCGCGGCGCTGTGGAATACGCCCATGAACTTGGATGCGATATCCCGATTGTCCTGCACCTGGATCACGGCGACTCATTTGAAATTTGCAAAGATTGTATTGAAACAGGATTTTCATCGGTTATGATTGACGGCTCGCACCTGTCTTATGATGAAAATGTCGCAGTTACAAAGAAAGTCTGCGAATTTGCACATTCCCAGAAAGATTATGTAACAGTAGAAGGGGAGCTGGGTGTCCTTGCCGGCGTTGAGGATGATGTTTCCTCAGAACAAAGCCACTACACACAACCATCCGAAGTAATCGACTTTGTAAATAAAACCAAGGTTGATTCTCTTGCAATCTCCATCGGAACCAGCCACGGAAGGGCAAAATTCAAACCGGAACAATGCACAAAAGACGCCAATGGAATCTTAATCCCGCCTCCGCTGCGTTTCGATATTCTTGAAGAAATTGAAAAGAAGATTCCCGGTTTTCCGATTGTACTGCACGGATCATCTTCGGTGCCGGTTGAATATGTGAAAATAATTGAAAAATACGGCGGCAAGCTGACTGACTCTGTCGGAATCCCGGAAGAGCAGCTCAGAAAAGCGTCAAAGAGCGCAGTCTGCAAAATCAACATTGATTCAGACGGACGGCTTGCCATGACAGCGATGATCCGCAAGGTGTTTTTTGAAAAACCGGATGAATTTGATCCGCGCAAATACTTAGGACCCGCAAGAGACGAACTGAAAAAAATCTACGCTCATAAAAATCAAAACGTTTTGGGTTCGGCGGGTCAGGCGTAAAAGGTTAATTTTAATTCTGATGAAGTTGTTCAATAATAAAAGTTATTGAACAACTTTGAAATTTAATTTCTCAATTGCTTAGGAATAAGGTTTAATGAAAAAAAATATTTCTGTAGTGCCAATGCTGGTTAAGAAAAATTTAAGACTGGCGGGAAGAATGGCTTACGCTTTCTATAAAATAGGAAGGGCAAGGCTGTTTCCCAAACATGATTTCGGTTTTAACCACATGAAAAATCTCGGTCTTGTTTACTTTAAACCGACCGGCGCCTGTAATCTGCGCTGCGTTATGTGCGGACAGTACGGCGACAAGGGCGTAATGAATGACTGCGCCGCCGAAGAAAATAAAAAAACTCTTCCGCTGGAAACATGGAAAAAATTTGTAGATGAGATTGCGCCGCATAAACCGGTAATATATGTCTGGGGGGGAGAGCCTTTCCTTTATAAGGATCTGTTTCCATTATGTAAATACATGGTGGAAAAAGGACTTTTTGTAAGCCTTAACACAAACGGCACTATGATGGAAAAACACGCGGAGCAGATTGTACGGGACAAATGGTCAGGAATTTTTGTTTCTCTTGACGCTTTCCGCGATGTAAATGACGCGATGCGCGGCAAGGGCGCCTATGATAAGGTAATCGCCGGTTTCAGGGCGCTCAACAGGGAAAAAGAAAAACAAAAGGCAAAGTATCCGATACTTGGAATTGTTACTGTAGTTACCAATAAGAATTATATGGACCTTGTAAATCTTGCGGAAGCGAGCAGGGAATATTCACTGGATCTTCATATCTTCAATCTGGGAACATATACCAATGACAGCATTGTCGCCGCACAAAAACGTTTTATGAAGGAAAAGCTTGATACGGATATTGACTGCCTTGAAGCTTACAACACAGGTTACAATTCAGGTATTGACGGGCAAAAACTCCATGATATTTTAATGGGCATCCATAAGGTAAATTACGGCCACCCGATGATAACAGTTCCGGTTTTAAACCCGGATAAAACCCATACCTATTACGCGGAACTTGAAACGCCGGTCCGCAACCGCTGTATAGTTCCCTGGTGCCAGGTAAATGTTAACTATAACGGAGACGTGCATTTCTGCGCGGACTATCCGGATTATATATTGGGGAATATTACGCAGCAGTCATTCAGGGAAATATATAACGGAGAGCGGGCAAACCAGTTCAGGAAAACATTAAATGAATGTGATGGGGGCCTTTTCCCGGGCTGTCTGCGCTGTTATCAGAATATGCTTTTTGGAAAAAAAATAAAGGGGTATTAAAGCTGTTAATATAATAAAGTTTTTAAACATCTCCTTTAAAATTAAAAATGTTAAAAATAAAATTTTTGTTGATTGTTATTAATTACAGATTCTTGTTTAGGGATTTTTATGGAACAGATAATTTGGATATGGAACTACATGAAGGGAAAACGGGTTGTATTAATCTGCGGCCTAATCCTTACTGCGGTTACCGCCGCAATGTGCATTATAAATCCCATGCTCGCCCAGAAACTAATTGATGATGTAATAACTCCCGGCAATACCGCTCCGTTAATTCCGCTCCTTGTTACAATGATGGCAGTCCATCTTACGCGCCTTAGCCTGCGTTACTTAATGGTAATCCTGATGGAAAAATCCAGCACTGGCATCATGACAGATATTCGCCGTGACATGTACGAAACAGTACAGAGGCAGGATTATATTTTTCTGGGACGTTTTCCAACCGGAAACCTAATGACCCGCATGACTCAGGATTTGGATTGGCTGCGGCATACTACAGCGTGGGTATCCTATCAGTTTGTTGATGCTGTGGTTTTATTTTTATCAACATTTATATTTTTATTATTTGTAAACTGGAGGCTCGCCCTTCTTCTGTCTGTCGTCATGCCTTTTATTTTTTACATCAGCAGCCGGTTAAAAAAACGAATAAGGCCGCGATTTCAATTACTGAGGCAGAAGCTTACGGATCTGGGAACAGCCGTAACAGAGAATATAGAAGGAAACCGTGTGGTTAGGGCGTTCGCGCGCGAAGAATACGAAAAAAAACATTTTGAAAAATATAACGCGCTGTACCGCGATACAAGCTGTGAAAACGCTCTGATTATCGCAAAATACCAGCCGCTTCTGGAAGCCGCAAGCCAGTCGCTTATTGTTGTAACGCTTCTTGTAGGCGGATTTTTCCTGATAAAAGAATGGATGACCGCCGGCCAGTACCTCGCGTTTTCTTCGCTTACATGGGCGCTTGCCGGTCCTTTAAGGATGCTCGGCCCCCTTCTGGCGGACTTTGAACGTTACAGCGCCTCAGCGCAAATGATGCATGAGGTGCTTGAAGCTCCCAGGAGCATAGGAGATGCCCCGGATGCGGTAGAGCTTACGCAAAAGCCGGACGGAGATATTGAATTTAAAGATGTATACTTGAGCATAAACGGCGCGCAAATTCTGGAAAATATAAATTTCAGGGTAAAAGCAGGAGCGACAGTCGGGATACTCGGCAGTACAGGTTCGGGAAAAACTTCACTAGTTAATTTATTAACCAGATTTTTTGAACCTGATTCAGGGAAAATTTTACTCGATGGGAAGAACATCAATTACTACACAATGTCATCATTAAGGCGGCACATAGGTTTTGCCATGCAGGATGTATTTTTATTTTCAGATTCTGTTAAGGGTAACATAGCGTACGGCAGACCGGAAACAGACGAAATAAATATAAAAAGGCACGCTGTTCAGGCTGACGCCGAAAATTTTATTAGCGGGATGAGCGAAGGTTATGATACGCTGGTCGGCGAGCGCGGCGTAGGTCTTTCAGGAGGACAAAGGCAGAGGATAGCGCTCGCCCGCGCTCTTGCCATAGAGCCTGCCATTCTTGTGTTAGACGACACAACATCCGCTGTGGACAGCGAAACGGAACAGTATATACAAAAGCAGCTGAAAGAACTGAATTTTCGATGCACAAAAATAATCATCGCGCAGAGAATTTCATCGTTCAGGGGAGCGGATATCATCCTTGTAATGGACAAGGGACATATCATTGAAATGGGAACGCACAGCGAACTTTTAGCCATGCGCGGATATTATCATAACATCTGGACATTGCAGTACAATGCCGGCATTGACGCAATCGGGGAGGACAGATAATGGCTTCCCGCAAAAATGATCAGAAACAAAACGCGAAAGAGCGCAACCGCTACGATGTTGATGAATACATGGACGAAAAAGTCAGCCTTGTAAACATTAAGCGCGTGCTTGGGTATCTTGTTAAGGCACAGGGGAATTTAAAACTGTCCCTTTTATTCAGCGTTCTGGCAAGCGTGACAGGACTCGCAGGGCCGCTTTTTATCCAGCGCGCTCTCGACGAAGCCGTTCCAAACAAGGATATCAGGCTGCTGCTGCTAATGTCAGCTTTTCTTGCCGGATCAATTGTAATAAGCGTAGCTCTGGGCACTGTACGCAATATACTTGTAGCGAGAGCCGGAGCTGTAATTATCCATGATATCCGCTACGATTTATTTTCGCATCTTCAGAAATTATCCTTTAGTTTTTTTGACAGCCGCCCGCACGGAAAAATTTTTGTGCGCGTAGTGCCCTATGTAAACAGCGTTTCCGATGCTTTATCCAACGGAATAATTAACTTCATAATAGAAGTTCTAAATATATTTTTGATAATATTTTTTATGTACCAGGTAAGCCCGCAGCTGGCAACCGTAACCGTTTTCGGGCTGCCGTTATTCGCCATTTTTATCTGGATAATAAAACCCGCTCAGAGAAAATCCTGGCAGATGGTTTCAAACAAGGGCGCAAATCTTAACGCCTATGTGCAGGAATCCATCGACGGCATCAGGGTGACGCAGGCCTTTGACAGACAGAAAAAGAATTTAAATATCATGAACAGCCTGACAGATGAGCGAAATAAAGCCTGGATGAAAGCCATTTATATTTCAAATACGGTATGGTACTCGACAGAAACGATAAGCCAGTTGGTGTTCTCATTTGTGTATATCATGGGCGCTTACTGGATGAACCCGATGGCAAGTTTCGGAACTCTGCTCGTTATGGGCAACTACGCGTGGCGCTTCTGGCAGCCCATAATCAACCTCGCGAATATCTACAATACCTTTATAACCGCGATGGCGTATCTTGACCGTATTTTCGATACAATAGAGGAACCTGTAACAATTCAGGATGTTCCGGACGCTGTGGAATTTCCCTTTGTCCGCGGTCATGTTGAATTTAAAAATGTCAGTTTCAGCTATGACGGAACGCGTAAGGTGCTTAAAAATGTAAGTTTTGACGGACATCCCGGACAGAGCATCGCCATTGTAGGCCCGACAGGAGCTGGAAAAACTACCATCGTAAACCTGCTCTCGCGTTTTTATAATATTGAAGAGGGGCAGATTTTGGTTGACGGTCAGGATATAATGAAAGTGACCTTAAGCTCCCTTCGCAGCCAGATGGGAATAATGCTTCAGGACAGTTTTTTATTTACCGGGACAATCGCGGATAACATCCGTTACGGGAAACTTGACGCGACAGACGAAGAAATTTACGCAGCCGCGAAGCTGACAGGCGCCCACAGCTTTATAGAAAAAATGCCTCTTGGCTACAACACCTCCGTCACGGAAAGGGGCGGCGGCATCTCCGCAGGTGAGAGGCAGCTATTGGCCTTTACGCGCACCCTCATTTCCAATCCGCGCATTTTAATTCTTGATGAAGCGACAAGCAGTATTGATACCGGCACAGAGCAGCTGGTACAGGAGGGCATCCGCACATTGATGAAAGGGCGTACATCTTTAATTATCGCCCACCGTCTTTCAACAATCAGAAACTGTACAAGAATTATGTTTATATCTGACGGGGAAATAATTGAAAGCGGAACGCATGAAGAACTGATGGAAATAAAGGGGCGTTACTATGAATTGTGCCTCGCGCAGTATGAATCATAAACTTTAGTGTCATTCCCCTCTTGTTATGCGTTTGAAAATAAAAGAAAAAATCAATGGAATGTGGGACGCAAACAGCAAACCCAGACCGATATGGGTTTGTTGAGAAAAAAAGGCCCAGTAAGAGCCTGCGGCAATGACAGGTAAAACAAGAATACACGGAACCGAAATAATAATTTTATACCAGCGGAAATTTACTATTATTAAATTTATCAGGAAGTGAATGCCCGCGGCGAGAGCTGTCCACAGTAGCGGCACTGTTATGAGCAATACCGGATTGTTGGCTGAACTCCAGTTTAAAGCCCTCAGAGCCGCGAAAGGAATCATCCATAACAGTGAAAAACTGGCAAAGTCAACTTTTCCTTTTGTACCGCGGATTAGCAATAAAAAAGCATACACAAAAAGCGGGACAAGCACAGGCACGCTTACAATGTCTGTAAAACCAAAAAAAAAGCGCGAATATCCAAAACCTCCCGGGCTTATGAAATAGCCCAGAAAGAATTGAATAATCGACGTTATGCTTCCCAATAAGAGCGCCCAAACGCCCCTGGAACCTGACGACCAGGCAATGGAACGCCAGAACAAATAGAACAGGGGAACCCATAACAGACAGAAAAAACTCACAGCAGCTCCCCTGACCTGATTTTAAAAAGTAAAGTTCCGGTTCCCTTCAGGAAAAAAAAAGTCATTTCAGGAAAATTTGGCAATCGGTACAAATGTATCTGTCTTTAATGAAGCGCCGCCCACAAGAGCGCCGTCAATATTTTCCATCGCCATAAGCTGTGCGGCATTATCCGGTTTCACAGAACCGCCGTACTGGATAATAATCTTTTTGCCAGCTTCTTCTCCGTAAAGACGGGTAATAACCTTGCGCACAAAAGCATGAACCGCTTCGGCATCCTGCGGCGTTGCGGTTTTTCCGGTGCCGATAGCCCAAACAGGCTCGTATGCGATAATTACATTCGCCAAATCCTCAATACTGACGCCTTCAAGACCCTTTACAGTCTGGGTTTCGCATACTTCCTCTACCCTGCCCGCCTCACGCTCTTCCAGAAGTTCACCGATACAGAGAATCACTTCAAATCCTTTGCTGAGGGCAAGTTTTACCTTTTTGTTGATAAGCGCGTTGTCTTCTTTATATACGTGCCGTCTTTCGCTGTGTCCTAGAATGATTGTCTGCACCCCAAGGTCTTTAAGCTGCAATACTGAAACTTCGCCCGTATGAGCGCCCTGTTCCTCCGGCGCGCAATTCTGCGCCCCAAGACGGATATTGGTTCCTTCGATTATGGCGGATACAGTTTCAATATTTGTAAAAGAAGGGGCTATAAGGTACTTATGCTTGCCGTCCTTTAATTCATTAACAAGAGCCTGCGCCAATTCCGCTGACTCCGCCCGCGTTTTATGCATTTTCCAGTTGCCTGCGATATAGTAATGTCTGCTCATAATTAATCCCTAACCTCTGCACACTTCAATACCGGGCAGCTTTTTACCTTCCAGCAGTTCCAGCGAAGCGCCGCCTCCGGTGGAGACATGGCTCATCTTTGAAGCAAGATTGAATTTATTTACAGCCGCGACAGAGTCTCCGCCGCCAACAACGGTAATAGTACCCTTGCCTGTCGCTTCGGCGACCAGTTTAGCGACCTGTTCTGTGCCTTTGGCGAAAGCGTCAAATTCAAAAACGCCGACAGGACCGTTCCAAACAATCGTTTTGGCCGGAGCGAGAACTTCTGTGTATTTACTAAGTGTTTTCGGTCCGACATCCAGTCCCAGAAAATTATCGGGAAGATCAAGACCGTCCACAGGGATTGGAGAGGATAAAGCGTCAAAAGATGTAGCGGCTACATGATCCAATGGCAGTACAATCTGAACATTTGCGCTCTTGGCAGCCTGGAGGATCTTTTTGGCCGTATCAATTTGATCGTCTTCGACAAGGGATTTACCCACTTTATACCCCTGAGCTTTCAGGAATGTATAGGCCATGCCGCCGCCGATAACGAGGGCACTTGAATTTTTAAGCAGACTTTCGAGTACCGCGATTTTAGAAGATACTTTCGCGCCGCCGATAATGGCGATAAGCGGTTTTTTCGGGTCTGTAACAATCGGTTCAAGGTAGTTGACTTCTTTTTCCATCAGGAAACCTGCAACGGAAACCGGAACAAATTTCGCGATTGACGCAGTTGAAGCGTGATCGCGGTGAGCGGTTCCGAACGCATCATTAACAAACACATCGCCGTATGTCGCGAGCTCTTTTGCCAGCTTATCAAGATCAGCCGCTTCCTTGGCAGTTTCTTCCTTATGGAAACGGGTATTTTCCAGCATGATCACGGAACCGTCTTTTTGGCTTTCAATAAACTGTTTCTTTCCGTAGCAGCTATCTTCGCCTGCAAAAATTACAGGCTTACCAAGTTTTGATTCCAGATAGGCTGCGACCGGTGCCATTCTGTGCTTACACTTTATATACGCCGCTTCATCAAATGACCTACCATCCTTCTCGGCTTTTTCCTTCGCTTTTTTAGCGTCTTTGGAAGGATCGCCCAAATGCGACATCAGAGTAATGGATTTTGCTCCCTGCTCCAGTATATATTGAATTGTAGGCAATGCCGCGACTATACGCGTATCATCCTGCACAACTCCGTCCTTCATGGGAACGTTAAAGTCAACACGCATTATTACACGTTTGCCTTTTAAATCAACTGTTTTTACAGTTTTTAACATGATTATCTCCCTTATAAAATAGGGAGTGGGGAGTGGGGAATGGTGAGTAGGGAATGTTGTCTGTAATCATTGCATGAAAATAACATACATTGACTACAAACAACGCTCCCTACTCCCTGCTCCCTACTCCCTACTCCCTTAAAAAACTCTCTTACTTCTTACTGTCGATATATTTCAGTAAATCAATTACCTTATTCGAATAGCCCCATTCATTGTCGTACCAGGAGACAACTTTAAAGAAACGTTTTTCTCCGGGGAGATTGTTCTGTAAAGTCGCCAGACTGTCGTAAATTGAAGTATTGGTATTATGTACAATGTCGGTAGAAACAATTTCATCACTCTGGAACTGCAGAACGCCTTTTAGATAGGATTCAGAAGCTTTTTTAAAGGCTGCGTTGATTTCTTCTATTGAGGTGTCTTTTGTTGTGCGGAAAACCAGGTCTACTACAGAGCCTGTAGGTGTGGGAACGCGGAAGCTCATGCCGGTCAGTTTTCCCTTGGTTTCGGGGAGAACTTCGCCTACAGCTTTCGCTGCGCCGGTTGTTGAAGGGATGATATTGATAGCCGCAGCGCGTCCGCCTCTCCAGTCCTTCTTTGAAGGTCCGTCAACTGTTTTCTGGGTCGCTGTATAGGAGTGAATTGTGGTCATAAGACCGGTTTCAACTCCGAAGCCTTCTTTTAAGAGAACGTATACAATAGGAGCCAGACAGTTTGTGGTACAGGATGCATTGGATATTACATTATCCTTGGCAGGATCGTACTTTTCATTATTTACACCCATTACAAATGTGGGAATATTTTTTTCCTTACCTTTGGCGGGAGCGGTAATAATAACCTTCTTGGCTCCGGCGTCAAGGTGACCGAATGCTTTATCATCGACAAAAAGACCTGTTGATTCAATTACATATTCAACGCCAAGTTTGGCCCAAGGCAGGTTTTTAAGCTCTCTTTCGGCCATTACACACTGGACTTCATGTCCGTTTACAACTAAAATATCATCTTCGGCGGCGCCCGCGCTCTTCTTTGTCTGGATATCCGCCTTCATTTGACCTTGTGTAGAATCGTATTTAAGCTGGTAGGCAAAATATTTCGCGTCTGTAACAATATCAACTACCGCTACAACGTCAATTTTATCCTTGCCGAGCAGCCCCTGCCCTACCAATGACTGAAAAACCAGACGGCCAATTCGTCCGAAACCATTAATTGCGACTTTCATAATAACCTCCATGAGTATTTGTACCCTCGGTACTGTCCAAAGGTATATAGTACCAAACGGTACATCGTTTTCTTCAGGTTACAGGAATTGGCGAATTTAGTCAACGGGAGGAATGGAACGGGAAATTTAAATCTATTATTTACTGGTACTGGAAGCTTCGCTGTGAGCGCCAGGAAAATTTACCTGGGGAATTACTGTAACTGAGGCTGATGCGGCCTTATTTTCGTCCCTGATAGCTTCAAAAACTTCCTGTCTGAAAACTTTTACCTTTTTCGGCGCGTCAATGCCGATTCTCACCTGATCGCCGCGAACCTCTATAATGGAAACGGTAATATCATCCCCGATTATGACTTTCTCATTTATTTTTCTTGATAGTATAAGCATTATGCGCGCTCCGTTGCGTTCAGTTCGGCGTTAATGTCATGCCGTGTGCGCCAGCGCATATCCGGGCAAATTGCCTGCTTCCCTGTCATACTGTCGCGGTTAATAACAAGCGGCCCCTGAAGGTTAGCTGTCATGGGGCTTCCGTCCGGCGGAATGGTTACAATTGCGAATATCAGCGCTTCTTCAGGAGATGTTATTCCGATATCTTCCAGTTCGTCATTTGCTATGTTAACTTCATAATCGGGACGAAAAAGAAACGGATTGATAAGCACAAAGGCGATTTCCTTGTCATCTACAGACTGAAGCCAGTAAAAGGGCGGATGCTGCGCGTCCAGCAGCGCGAAATTAGAATATTCCTCAAAACCGTATAACCCCTGAGGAAAATTTATTTTTTGTTTTTCATCAACTTCTGTTAAACCAAAAGCTTTTGTATCAATCTTCATTTTTACTCCTTGTGTTTTGAATGAATATAATCAATACAGATATTAAAGCAGTCTGTAATGTGTCCATATAAACAAACGCTATCTTATAAAATCCAGCAATGTCTGCGGCAGAATCTTGGCTGCCGTCTGCAGGGTTGCCTCATGCGCAAATTGCATCATCTTTAATTCAGTCGCCGCAGTTACCATATTAAGCCCGGTTTCGCGTGAGAGCATGTTTGTAATATTTGGAATCTCCCTGTTAATCCTTTCCCAGGTCATTTCCGCTCTTTCCTGACGGCTGCCAATATCGGCTATCCGCGTAACAACATTATTAAGCGCTAAATCCATCCCGCCAATTCCCTGGCTGCCGATAAAGTCCTGATCGTTTCTGAGCATTCCGTCGCGAAGGCGTATCACCATGTCAAATATTGAGCCGCCGAAAACATTCGCGTTTGCATTCCAGTTGGGCGCGTTATTCTCCATGTTGCCCCTGATAATCCCCAAATCGCGTAACACCGTAGCTCCGCCCGCGCGATCTTCTGCGCGTATTAGATGAGCGGTTGTGCCTTCCAGAACAAGCCCTTTTGTTGCCGGATCTATGTACGCTTTTACAGGAGCGGCTGAATCATTTATCTTCGCGACAATCGCGGGCAGCGTATCGCCCACAGACGCATGAATTTCAACTCCGTCTATCATAAACGAACCTGCAGCTTGCACCCTGTAGTCGGTGGCGTCCGTTTTTGAAAAAATTTGCATTTTTTCCGCCCAGAACGCCTCATCCCCTCCGATGTCCAGTTCAAGAAAAGTACGGTCGCTGATTTCAGTTCTCCTGGTCGCTCCCGCTCCGCGGTACTCAACACGGACAATCATGGTTTCGTCTCCGCCGTCTACCCTTCCTTCCACAATACGGAATGGCTCCGTAAAAACCTTATCCCCGGCGAACGCCTGTTTTGTATCCGGCCCTGTCTTGTTTGAAAGAGCTACAAGTTCCTTTAACAGTTCATTGACTTCAACAGCCATAATTTTAAGATCATCAGATGAATAAACGCCGTTGGCTCCCGTAACCGCAAGTTCGCGTATTCTCTGAAGCACAGAGTTTGTCTCGTTTAAATAATCATAGGTATTATTGAAATGTTCCATCGCGTATTGGGTGTTTTTTTCAAAACGTTCAAGACGCGCAAGATACGATTCATAACGGACAGCGTGAGACGCCGCGATAGGATCATCCCTTAACTGGTGCAATCTGTTCTGCGAACCGATTTGAGATTCTATTCGCGCAATCGCATCTTCCTGCCGTTTAAGGTGAAACTGCATGTCAACCATCGCCATATCACTTGAAATTCTTTTCATAAACCCGTCTCCTGATAAATAATTCTTTCTTTATTAGTTGTTATTTAAACTCCCATCCTGTTAATAATCGTATCAAGCATGGAATTGACAGTTGTTATAAACCGCGCCGCCGCGTTATAACCATGCTGATACCGGATCATGTTCGCTATTTCTTCATCCATGTTAACGCCTGAAATTGATCTGCGCATATCTGTAAGGTATTTCATGATACGATTTTCGGTTTCAAGAGCCCTGCCTGACTGTTCACCCAGCAGCGCAATGCGTCCCACAGAATCCGCAAAATAATCGTCAAATGTTGAAAGTCTGCCTACCATTACAGGGCTGTTCCTTATGGCCGCGATTGCCGCCGCCGCGTCTCCGTTGCCGGGATTGGCTGCATGGTCATTGTAGCTGAAACCCGCCGCGACCGAACCTGGATCTTTTAAAAGAGCAGGATTCACCTCTATCCAGCCAGCAGGATGCGAAATCGGAGCTACGGCGAAAGTTTCAGGTCCGCCGCGCAGGCTTGTTACCGCGTCAGCCTGGTTCCAGTTAAAAGCGCCTTCTGGTCCTGATGCGTTAAGAAGTCCGGCGTAACCTGCCAGAAAGTGTCCTGAATCTTCAATATGCCGTATAACAAAATCGGGATTAACTCTCTGTCCTTCCACCAAATCAGCGGGCGTTCCTTTTAAAGTAAGCAAACCATCGCGGTTAAGGCGCGCAACAACTTCAGCTCCTGAATTATTTACGCGGGTTATAATGTCCGCAACCGTATCAGTCGCATAATATGGCACATTAATATCGCCGTTTGCGCCTGACAGTGTAATTGTCCCCTGAAGACCGGTCTGAGCCTGTGATTCCAGCCTGTTCTGTCCGTTTATGCGGTAGATATAACTTGAGTCGAAAACGCCGCTGCCTGAACGATCATAATTACCGTTAACATTGGCGACAAAAGGATACTCAGAAAAGAAATCGCTGCCTGTCGTACCGTTCGCGCCGTAAGCGCCGCGGTGAATTTCATTTACCAGATCAACAAAGTTCATTGTCATATTGTCAAGATTCTGTATCTCATCTTCGATTGTAGCGTCACGAAGTTCCATAAGCGCGCCAAGGCTGCCCCTTGTAAAAACAATTTCCCTCTTTGTATCCTGCCAGAATATATGCGCATAACTTTCTTCATCAACGTCCTTGCGCATATCAAACTGGCGCGCTACCTGTCCCTGTACAAGAACATGGCCTGAAGTGTGCACCATAAATTCATCAGGATCTTTCTGCGTAACCGTTACGTCAATTATTGACGAGAGCCTGTCCACAAGCGAATCCCGCCTGTCCATAAGATCGTTTGGATTGTCACCTAACGCTTTGATGCGCGTAATGTCCTTGTTTAGGGCGGCAATCTGGCGGGTAATCTCGTTAACCCTTGAGACATTCATCTCTATATCGTCATTGACCTGCGTCTGAAGCATCTTTAAACCGTTATAATGATTATGTATGCCGTCGATTAGGGTTTTTCCGCGCTGAAGAACGGCTGTGCGGAATTCATTATCGGCGGCGTGCATGGAGAGTTCCTGCCAGGCGTCCCAGAATTTATCCATCTTGCTGCGCACGGAATTTGCGCCTGTTTCAAGATACATCTGCTCCATTTCCTGGATGTATCGATCCCGCACAGTCCAGTATCCTTCACCCGAAGCCTGGGTCACTATCCGCCTGTCCAAAAGTTCATCACGCACGCGTTCAATCCGCTCAACAACAGCGCCCTGTCCAAGCTGACCGGGAGTTTCAGCGCGGTTCAGCCCCGGAAGATAAATAGGATCAAACGGCATTATATCAATTCTCTGCCGCGAGTACCCTTCACTATTGATATTGTCAAGGTTATGGCCTGTAACCGCCAGCGCCTGTTGATGAGATTGCAATCCCTTTCTGCCGATTTCCAGTCCCATAAATGTTGATGTCATATCATTCTCCTATTAATACAATCAGAAGCTCTGGTTTAATACCATGCTGCGCATATCATGTGAAAAATGGGTTCCGCGCGGAGTATATAACTTTCCTGCCCGTTCCGGAAAAGCAAGAGAGAAAAATTCTGAAAGCGTTGATTTAATTCCCGCCATATATGTTATTAAAGCTTCGTTCGCAAGCCGTAATTTCAAAGTTTCCATTTTTAAACTGCGGTAAATAGCGGTTAAATCATTCCGCTGGTTTTCAGGTAAAAAGGACGCCATTCTATAGAAACGCCCCTTGGCATCGTTAATGCCTGAATATGTATTCTGCCGTGTAAGCGCCTCAAAAACCTCAAAAAGCCTCTCGCGTTCGCTTTCAAACAGCGTCATTTTCGCCTCAATCGCGTTCATTTCACCGGAATATCTCTCAAAATCCATCCATTCCTTATTCATTACGGCAATACGAAGCTTTTCCTGCGTAAAAGCCGCACTTTGAATAACCTCGCACTCGCCAAGGAGTATCTCTCTGCATTTCTCATAAAACATGATTATACCTCTCTTTGTATATCGGCTTTAGAATATTCGTGATTTAGAGATTTAATTGGTACATTGCAAGCAGCGGGATATTAAACCTATTTGCGTATAACGGTGAGGCTGTTCCAAAAACGCAAACCTTCGGTTTAAAAGTTTTGGAACAGTCTCCGGTATTTTATCTTTTAGCGATGTGTTTAAACAGGAACGCCTTTTTCCGCGTATTTTCCCAACTGCATGAGGGCGACTTTGGGATTGGTAACCACTAAAGGCCCTGAGATACAGCCGCCCTGACAGGACATTACCTCGATAAGGTTCGGCGTGTCATCCTTGAGCGGTAATTCCCCAGCGTTTATTTTTCCGAACTCGATCAGGCGTTTAATTCCAGCTTTATCAAGACCGTCAATGATCGCTTCTTTCAGCAGAGATGTATCTTTTAGCCGCATTTTTACTGACTGAGCCACTCCTCCTGATTTTGCGAAGTTTCTTCCGCTAGAAGTGGGGAGCTTCTTCCCAGGAACGGATTCTACTTTTGCCACATCAATATTTTTGGCAATGAATAGAGATCCAATCTCCTCAATGGAAATGACGTAATCAACCAGTTCATCGTCCATTCCCTCCTGCCGTTTGGCAAGGCATGGTCCGATAAAAACCGTAATGCAGCCCGGGTATTCTTTTTTGGCGATTTCAGCGGAGTAGTGCATTGGGGTATGGGTGGTGGAAATGCAGTCCGCAAGCTGCGGCACATGGAGGCGCACCGCCCTAACATACGCGGGGCAGCAGGAGGTAGTCATCATCTTATCACCCTGTTTTGCGCGCTCTTCGAATTCCTGAGCTTCCCTGTCCGCGGTGATGTCCGCGCCAAGCGCTACTTCCACTACGCCTGAAAAACCACAGGCTAAAAGCGCGCCTTCCAGCTGACCGCTTTCAACACGGAACTGAGCGGCGGCAGCGGGAGCGTACATGGCGACAACATTTTTACCTGCCATTATGTGCTTAACCACGTCAAACAACTGGCTCTTATCTACTAAAGCGCCAAAGGGACATTCCCTCATACAGTTGCCGCAGCTAATGCACTTCTGGTAGTCAATGCGTTCCTTGCCGTTTTCGTTCTTGGTAATGGCTCCTACTGGGCATGCTTCCTCGCAGGGGACTGGAATTTTGATGATCGCTTTATAAGGACAATTCTGCAGACACAAACCGCAGCTTACGCATTTATCGCTGTCAATGTGTGATCTGCCGTCTTTAACCTCAATCGCCTTCCTGCCACAGTTGGTCTGGCACGGACGGGCAAGGCAAGCCTGGCAAACATTGGTTACCATATAATGAGAACGCACACAGGCATTGCATGCTTCATCTATCACTGTGTGTATTGGCCAGATAGGCTTCTCCCGCGCAAGAGCTTCTTTCGCGTATTCTGCAATCCGCTTATTATCATCATATTCTTCAAGGCTCCAACCAAGCCGGGCGATTACACGCTGGCGGATTATTTCCCTGTCATGGTAGATACAGCAGCGGATTGACGTGCTACCAAAGGGAGCAAGTTCCTTGGGTATATTATCAACAGCTTCGTCAAGTTTACCTTCAAGCTGAATCTTGGTGAGACGCACCAGTATTTCCCGTTTGAGCCTGTGGGCGTTATTGTTCATGTTAAGCATAATCAGGCCTCTGGTTCTCTGCCTCCAGCGTTCTAAGGCAGTCAATGATTTTTAGGACAGTTGCCTGTTCTATAACTTTTCCGTTGACCTGCGCGAAGGGCGCGTGGTCAGCCTGTGCTCCTGAGTATTCGCTGCGGTTACAGATATCACTGCAGGGAGAGCCCTCAATTTCCGTAATAGCTTTAAGATCATCCGGAAGCTGTTCTTCCAACAGCAGCAGTTCTGAGCCGCCCATCACAAAACAGGCGGTGCCGGTGCAAATAGTAACTTTGTGTTTCTTCATGTTTCACCCTTTTATTTTCCCAATATACCACTTTTCAAAGCCTTTTAACAGCCCAAATTATCACAGGGAATTCTTCAATTGGGTGACACTAACGCGTTACTGGCACCAACACGTTACACAGGCTTCCTTAAAGCCAAATTCGGATACCCAAGTTACCGCCATATCCGCCATAGGGGAAATGGAAGTCAGGAAGAATGGCAACTCCAATATTCGGTACTATTTGTAAATAAACATCCAATAAATCAAGCGGCTGCCAGCTTAATCCGATAGGGAGACGGGCAGATGCTCCAAGACCTAAAGTATCACCAAACCAAATATCCACACCGCCGCCAAGACCTAAATACCAGTGTAATTTGATATCTGTAACCAATACTTTATCAATGAGAAAATAATCACCGGCGACACCCAATCCAAATGCATCGTTAAAAATATCAAGGTTAATTGTCCAGAAAACAGGTACACTGGGAATTTTTAGAGACAAAGCAATCCCTGATGCGCCAAAGCCTCCGCCGCTCCAGCTGCCTCCGCCGCCAAATTGTACGCCTATTCCAAATCCATCCGGATGATCGGCAAACGCTGTGCCTGCCGCAAAAATGGTGACAAGGGTAAACACACATAACCATTTTTTCATCTCCTTCCTGTGACATAATGTAATTGTGTTCTTCATAAAAACTCTCATTTCTGTGTTACCTATCCTTGTACGGGTAGGTAACCTGATTTATCCGTCCTCAATGAGGGCAGGTTATATATAGAGGGAAAAATCCGCCTAATATACAAAACAATTCTTTCATGCGCTCATTTCCACATTGATGGAATTGCGTCAACAAAATGCCAATAGTTGCCGTATGTGACCGGTTGTGTTTCGGAATAATAGTAACGTGCCGCGCCTGCAAGCAATATATTATTGGAATTAAAATGTATCATCGACCAATCCGAGTTATCCGTTCCGCCGTAAAAAACATTCGTTAAACCGCTGCAGCCGTCAAACGCAGAATAGCCGATTGTTTCCATGCTGTTTGGAATAATGACGCTTGTTAAACCTTTGCAATGATAAAAGGCAGCATCGCCGATATTTATCACATTTCCGGGAATTATGATGTTCATCAAACCGCAGCAGCCGGAAAACATACCATAACCGACATTCACCATACTGGTTGGAATCATAACATCCGTTAATTTGTTACAACCGGCGAATGCGCTGTTACCGATATTCGTCACACTGTCTGGTATGGTGATACTGGTTATACTGCTGCAGTTCTGAAACACACAATCGCCGATACTCGTCAATCCATTGTGTATGGTAATACTCGTCAAACCGCTGCAATATGCGAACCCGCAATTACCGATTCTCATTATGCTGTCAGGTATGGTGACGCTCTTCAAAGCGCTGCAACCGGAGAACGCGCCGTTGCCGATACTCGTCACGCTGCCGGGTATCGTAATGTTCTTCAAGCTGCTACAGCCTTCGAATGTGTAATCTCCGATATTCGTTATGCTGTTTGGCAGCGTTATATCTGACAAGCTGCCGCAGGAGGAAAATGCGTAATCGCCGATGTTTGTTATGCCATTGGGCATAGTGATGCTCGTCAAGTTCTCGCAGTCATGGAACGCATTTTTACCGATGCTCGTTACATTGTCTGGTATGGTGATATTCGTTAAGCTGTCGCAGCCTTTGAATGCTCCATGCCCAATACTCATCACATTGCAGGGTAATGTAATATCCTGTAACTGCCAGCAAGATGAGAACGCGTAGTCGCCGATACTTTTTATACTGTCAGGTATTTTAATGCTTCTTAACTGCCAATGGCGGGAGAAGGCATTATCGGCGATGGCAGTCACAGGCAGACCATTGTATATTGCCGGAATTATTACCATATCTTCAGCTGCCGTGCCTTTTGAAACTGAGTATTCTGTATCATTGCGTATCAGCGTGAAAATCAAGCCTGTCGTTGCATTCATTTTTTCTCCTCAAATTGGCTTATAAGCATATACAGTGCACTATATTCTACAATTAGCATATTGTCAATAAAAAAATATGCTTTTAGGCATATTATATACAAATATGGGTTTCAGGGAGAATTTGAAGTCCGAATTGTCTTATTCCGGGCTGCGTGTCAAAGAATTGGCAGCTCAGGCGGGTTTAAAAAAACATACCATAGACAATTATCTAAGTGTGCGCGGCCGAATGCCGTCTGCCGATGCAGCGGTGCGTATTGCCCGTGTATTGGGAGTGTCTGTCGAATACCTGATAACGGGAGAGGAAACAACAATAAAAAATGATTTTATACAGTATTCACCGGAAATTCGACAAATGGCCCGAATAGCAGAGAAATTCAAGCCTGATTATCAAAAAATCGTCCTGGAATTTGTAGAAACATTAAAAAAACATCAGGATACGTATGTGTGAAAAAAGGCGAAACAATATATGAGGTGTTGTACTTGGCCTTACTATGCGTAATGTAAAATTCACGCTGAATTTACTATATAATTTGAAATTTCTAAAAATATCGTATCACAATTTCTTTGCGGAATTTATCTTTTAGCAGTGACGCCATGCGCTTAATTACATTGCGCCGTATGTCAAGCTCCACAGGCATCGTGGGATCCTGATGGGCTTCGTTGATTGCGGTTCCTACGATAAAAGTGATCCGGTCGCTTTCCATAAACAAATTTACAATGCGTGTCGCAGCGTTTTGCTTCACAGCGTAAGTATC
>WQSN01000049.1 GCA_009787835.1 Treponema sp. | reverse complement strand
ATAGACCTTGGGCTGCACGCTCAGGGAGGCATGAAATACGCTTTGGATTATATAATCCGCGTTCCGTTCATGTATCTTGTTCTTGTTGTGTCTTTCGGGATACTCGCTTTCCTGATGATAAAATTTGCGCGTAACCGGAAGAAACCGCGGCATGATCAGGAGGATCAAGGCATCCAATGGCGTTTCATAATCAACTGTATTATCTGCGCCGCTTTGGTAATATTCAGCCTGTATAATATAATAACAGACTCTGATCTTATGATGCTGAAAAAAGCGCCGCTTGTGACAGTACTTGTAATAGCTGCGCTTTGCCTGTTTATAACATTTTTGAATAAAACCAAACTGGGGCAGGACTTCCGCAGCGTCGGACATAATCAGCATATAGCCGAAGTGTCAGGCATTAATGTTGACCGCACAAGAATCATCGCGACAATATTTTCCACTGTTCTTGCCGCGTGGGGGATGATAATTTATTTACAGAACATGGGTACTCTTGTAGTGTACGACGCGCATCGCAATATCGGTTTATTTTCAGTCGCGGCCCTTCTTGTCGGCGGAGCGTCCACATCCAAAGCGGGTGTAAAGAACGCGCTTATCGGAGCGGCTTTATTTAACTCAATGACAATAGTTTCGCCTGAACTCGGAGAGGCCCTTTTCGGCGATCCCGCCTCGGGTGAATTCTTCCGTTCGTTTATGGTGTACGGGGTTATTGGATTGGCTCTGGGTTTGTATGTATGGAAAAGCCTGAAAGCGGAGAAGGACAAGAATAAATTGTAAAATGAAGATTGGAACTATCTTCAACATTATGCGCTACAGTATTCACGACGGTCCCGGTATTCGTACTACGATCTTTTTTAAAGGATGCCCTCTTTCCTGTAAATGGTGCCATAATCCTGAAGGTATTGAACAAAAGCCGGAAAAAACATTTAACGCGCAAAAGTGCATTAATTGCGGGCATTGTCAAAATAATGCAATTTTTGAATGTCCTACAGGAGCGAGAGAGACCGTTGGTTATGAGATTACTGTCAGCGATCTAAGAAATGAGATAAATAAGGATACGCTGTTTTATGAGCAATCAGGAGGAGGCGTAACTTTTTCAGGAGGGGAGCCGTTATTACAGTCTGATTTTTTGTTAGATGTTTTAACCTGCTGTAAAAAAGATTATATACATACTGCGGTTGATACTTGCGGTTTCTGTGAAACTGAAACAATTTTAAAAGCGGCGGAAATCACCGATTGTTTTTTATATGATATTAAATTTATTAACGATCAGAAACACAAAGAATACTGCGGAGTGTCAAACAAAATTATTCTTTTAAATCTAAAACGCCTCTCTGAAACAAATGTTAAGTTATTGATTCGTATTCCTGTTATCCCATCTATAAATGACAGCTTGCTGGAAATGAATGATATTTTTAATTTTATTAAAGACTTTCCCAATATTGAAACAGTTCATTTATTGCCGTATCATAATATACATAGCGATAAATACAACAGGCTTGGAAAAAAATATGAGTTATCTGGAATTTCAGACAGTGAAAGCCCGAATATGAGCGCGATTGTAAAGATTTTTAGAGGCAGGTTTAATACAAAGATTGGGGGTTAATATGACAGAGAGAGTAGAAAAACTAAGAAAGCAAAGCCTTGAAGCAGTTCCTTCACTGTCAATTGAACGGGCGTTAATCGTAACAGATGTGTACAAGGAATATGAAGGAAAAGTTTCAATTCCCATGTTAAGGGCTTTAACTTTCAAGGCGTTATGTGAACATAAGACAGTAATAATTTACGGCGGCGAGCTGATAGTAGGAGAAAAAGGCCACAGGGCAAAAGCTGCGCCGACTTACCCTGAACTCTGCTGCCATACAATTGACGATTTTAAGGTAATAAACAATCGTGATAAAGTTTTTTTTCGTGTTGATGAAGAGACATTAAAAGCGCAGCAGGAGATCATTATCCCTTACTGGAAAGGCAAATCAATAAGGGATAAACTGTTCGCCGGCGTGTCAAATGAATGGGTTATGTGCTATGAAGCCGGTATTTTCACTGAATTTATGGAACAGCGCGCGCCGGGGCATACAGTCTGCGACGGTAAAATCTATCAAAAGGGATTTCTGGATTTTAAAAATGATATAGAGAGAGAACTGGAGAAAATTGACTATGTCAACAACACAAACGCGTATGACAAACAGGAACAGCTTAACGCTATGGCAGTTTGCTGTGACGCGATAATTACATTTGCCGGCCGTTACGCTGACGAGGCGGAACGGCTTGCAAATATTGAAACAAATCAAAACCGTAAAGAAGAACTTTTAGCAATCGCCAAAAACTGCCGCCATGTTCCGGCGAACAAACCTGAAAATTTTTCACAGGCAATTCAAATGTACTGGTTTATACATATTTCTGTTACATCCGAATTAAACACATGGGACGCGTTCTCTCCGGGCAGGCTGGATCAGCATTTATATCCGTTCTACAGAAATGAGATAGAGCAGGGCAGTATCACAGAAGAAAAGGCAAAGGAGCTTTTGGAATGTTTCTGGATTAAGTTTAACAACCAGCCCGCTCCCCCAAAGGTTGGCATAACGCTTGCAGAAAGCGGAACATATACCGATTTTTGCAGCATCAACTGCGGCGGACTGACCGCCGAAGGCAAGGACGGCGTTAATGATATTACCTATATGATTTTGGATGTTATAGAAGAGATGCAGCTTGTGCAGCCCAGCGGCAATATTCAGCTAAGTAAAAAAAATCCCGACAAGTTTTTAAACAGGGCATGTAAGGTAATAAAACGCGGGATGGGACAGCCCTCGGTATTCAACGCGGATGCCGTTGTCGAAGAGTTGATACGCCACGGCAAGAAAATTGAAGACGCGCGCGAAGGCGGCACATCAGGCTGTGTGGAGACGGGAACCTTCGGCAAGGAGTGTTATGCGCTAACCGGGTATTTTAATCTTGTAAAAGTATTTGAAATTACACTTAACAACGGATACGATCCTGTTTCTAAAAAACAATTGGGACTAAAGACAGGAGACGCGCGTAATTTTAAAACTTTTGATGACCTTTTCGCGGCTTACGAGAAACAGGTAAAACATTTCATTAATATTAAAATGGCGGGCAATCATATAATTGAAACCCTATATTCTAAATATATGCCATGTCCGTTCCTTTCTATTGTAATTAACGATTGCATAACCAATGCACGTGATTATAATGCAGGGGGAGCGCGTTACAACACACGTTATATCCAGGGAGTTGGAATCGGTACGTTAACCGACAGTTTATCATCAATAAAATACAATATCTTTGATAATAAAAAAATCACTATGGACACTCTTACCGATGCGCTGTCAAAAAATTTCGCNGGTTATGAAGCGGAAAGAGNGATGTTAATGAATAAAACTCCTAAATACGGCAATAACGATCAGTACGCAGATGATCTTATGCTTCGCTCCTTTAACATGTATTTTAACTCAATAGACGGAAGGCAGGCAGTCAACGGCGGCATTTATCATATTGATATGCTTCCAACAACATGCCATGTTTATTTCGGCTCTGTTACAGGCGCTACTCCAGACGGCCGCCTTGCTTATGAAGTACAGTCTGAGGGCATATCTCCGTCTCATGGAGCTGATAAAACAGGGCCGACAGGAGTTTTAATGTCTGCGGCGAAAATGGATCATCTAAGAACAGGCGGAACTCTTTTAAATCAAAAGTTAACGCCTTCGCTTCTCTCTGATGAAGACGGAATTACAAAACTAATGGCCCTGATACGGACCTATTTCAGAATGGACGGACACCATATTCAATTCAATGTTATAAGCGTGGATACATTACGTGAAGCGCAAAAGCATCCTGATAAATATAAAAATCTTATTGTCAGGGTAGCTGGGTACTCAGATTATTTTAGTGATCTGAGTGAAACTTTGCAGAATGAGATAATTGCGAGGACAGAGCATAAGGGTTTTTAACAGAATGAAGGAAAGAAAGGGTAACACAGTCTATCCATAAGGCGTATTACAGACAGACTGTATTATAAGAGTTAATATTTTCTTCCGCCTCCGCCATGTGTTCTTCCTGAAGAACTGATATGGGTTCTGCCGCCTGAAGAAGATGACTGCTGCTGTTGTCTTACAGTTTTTGTAACTGTGCTGTAAAGAAATGTGTCTTTCTTCTCATTAAACTCAAGACTGTCTGAAACCATGTACGATGCAGCCTGGGACTTGGAAATAGCGGTATTCATTTGCCCTTTCCAGGAAGAAACAATTATTAATCCAATCAACAGAGAAAGCGCCCATGAAATGATGACAAGTAAAACATTCCACTGATGAAAAAAATTGTAGCTTCTGCTGTACGCGTCCAGGTCAAGAAATTCTTCCCAGTTAAGCAGGAATATATTGTATGCTTCGTAGTTGTTTCCCCCGCTCAGATGCTTCACAATGTCGTTTGACAATTTGTTCAAAGCTCTGTCGTTTAAAATACTGATGCCCCTGCCCGATGTGCTGATATACATATCACGGCTGTCCGTTACCTGCAAAAACAGACATCCGTCTCTGTCCTGTCCGTAACCGTAGCCGTTATAATCAAAAAAATCGTCAGCGTAATCACGAGGGCTTGCGTTACCGATATTTATTTCGGTAACAATAACCAAATCAAAATTATATTTTGTTGAGATTGTAGTTAAAAGATTTATCAGGCTTTGTTTCTGGTACGTGCTTAACAAGCCGGCATTATCGACAATGCGATCCTGGGCAGAAGCGGGTAAAATTAAAATAAATGTCAAACATAGTAAAAAAAGTTTTATTTTCATTTATGGACTCCTACAAAAATATCCGCAAAGCCTGGATAATTAGCGTAAAGATAACGCCTAAAATACCCGTATACATGAGCCGATATTTCCATATCTTTCCCGGATCAGACGGCAATTTTCCGACAAGGCGGCCGCTCTGTCCATTCATTAAAAACATGTAATTCTCATTTTTATATTTAGTGTTTAAAATCCATGTCGGGAACAGACTGTAACTTACCTTGCCGCCTTCAACATCAACTGTTGAACTTTCTACTGCTGCGGATGAATATCCTGAAACAGACCGCGCGAATTCAGTTTCCAGCGTTTTCTTGATTCTTTGTCCGGCTCTCTCCTTGCAGTTATCCGCGTCAACATCGTATTTCTCTGCAATGTATCCTGACAGATAAGCTGTTTGGAAATCTTTTATATCGGCGTAATTAAAAGGTTCAATCGCGTCCATGTAGCTGTCATCCATTTTTTCTGAGCCGTCTACAGGAACTTTTTCAAAAGCTAAATTGCCGTCCCTGATAATTGAATAATGATCGGTCTTTGTATAATTGTAATTCGCATCGCTCCATGTTTTTGTTTTTGTCGCCTTGTAGCGTATATGTCCTTTTGCTTTGGCGTCATAAAGCCAGAACGGCAGATACACTCCCTGTATACTGTTGATGCGGTTTTCTTTTGTAAAGCTGTCGGGAAGGAGTTTTTTGCCTTTATAGAAATTTTTTAATGCTTCTGTCGCGGTTTTTTTATCCAGTTTATACGGGATAATATAATCCGGCTTTAACAGCCCTGTCAGTTGTTTCACTACAATCTGCGAATTGCCGCAATTCGGACAAACCATTGCCGCTGTGTTTTTGTCACCTAACAATTCTGATCCGCAGGAAGGGCATGAGCCCTGAGTAAGATTGTTAAGCTCATCAACTTCCCATTCCTGAAGATTGCCTTTCCCGTCCCAGTTAAAACTGTCTTTTTCCGGAACTAAAATTTGTTTTTGGTATTCTTCCAGTGCTTCAATTTCAAATTCAGTATCGCAGTACGGGCATTTCATGTTCTGCGTTGAACTGTCGAATTTTACAGCCCCGCCGCAGTTTGGGCATTTATATTCTTTTATATCCGCCATTAGCTGTTCCTGGGTTTACCGCAATCGGCGCAGAACTTGCCTGTGTTGCCGGTTTTGCCGCATGAACAGTTCCAATCGGCGGATGGCGCTGGTTTACCGCATTCAGCGCAGAATTTGCCTGTGTTACCCGAATGACCGCATGAGCAAGCCCATCCCGCTGCGGGAGCCGGCTGTCCGCAATCAGCGCAGAATTTGCCTGAATTTCCGGCATGACCGCACGCGCATGTCCACCCGGCCTGCTGGGAAGGAGCAGCCTGCTGCTGCGCCTGTTGAGCTGTCTGCTGCTGGGCGCCCATCTGGAAAAGCGCCTGAGGGTTCATACCACCTGACTGAGACGCCATGCCCATACCCATAAAACCGGTCATTGCTCCAGCGGTGTTTCCGGCTGCGGTTCGCATTGCATCGCCCTGCGCGCTCACCAAAGACGCGGCTGCCATCGTAGGATCGCGCATCACCGCTGCGGCCTGAAGTTCCTTTATTTTTTTCTCGTCTTCGGGAGATGCGGTGCATGTAAATCCAAAGTTGACAATTTCAAGCCCGCGGACATCTTTCCATTTATTACTCAGGCGCTGGTTAAGGATATCCGCCATTTTTTCGGTATGGAACGATAGTTCGTGATATTCCACACCTTTGCCAAGCTCTGCAAGAGACGGACCAAGAACGGTAATTATCTCACTTTTTAACTGACTGTCAATTTTATCTCTTGTGTAATTATCTTCAACATTACCGCAGACATTTTCAAAGAATAATATCGGATTAGTCATGCGGTATGAATATTCGCCATTTGCCCGCAGGCTTATTGTAAGGCGAAGGCCGATATTTGGATCGTTTATCAGATACGGGATGGGATTTGGGGTTCCGTATTTATTTCCCATTATTTCCTTTGTATTGAAATAATATATACGCTGATCTTTTCCCGGACTTCCGCCGTGTTTAAAGCGATCTCCTATGCTTTTAAAAATTCCTACAATGCCTTTGTCGAGACCTCCGTAGAAAACACTGGACTCGCTTCCCTGATCGTAGGTGTAGCGTCCTTCTTCAGAGCAAAATTCCATTACGCGGCCGTTATCAACTATAATCGCCGCCTGCCCCTTGTTTACAACAACGCCGGAACCGTTTGAGATGATATTATCTTCTCCCTTGGTATTACTGCTTCTTTTACTTATTCGTTTCTGCCCCTTGGCCGCGAGCACGTCAGCTTCCAGGCTTTCACAAACAAAGAATTCCAGCCACTGATCCGCAAATGTTCCTCCCACAGCTCCTGTTAATGCTTTTATTAACCCCATACAATCCTCCTTTTTTTCCGGATATAGGTAAATAGAATAACATAAAATTTTATAAAGTCAATAGAACAAAACACCTTACATTTATATAACTTTGTTCATTAACCGAATACTTCCGAAAAATCGTTCCAGTATATAATTGATGTTTCACCGGCGATAATAAAAGTATTATAACCCTGCCAATGCGGCAGATTTTTGCTGTTCAGATCATTGATTGATACAAGAACATAGAATATCCCGTCTCTGGTAAACGGCTCCATGGTCTGTGTTGAATTATTATACGCGTATAATACATTAGTAACAGAACCGTTTTGTACCATTTCAGGATAAGACCATGCGAGATAAACATAAATTCCGGTATCGCCGATTATTGTCAATGAGATATTGCAATACAAACCATTTAGACTCTCCGGAATACCGGCAATTGTAATGCTTTTCTGCGAGTGCAGTACATTAGATAAATTGACATCATTTATAGGTACATCTGCCTCTGCCACGCGCGAGGCGCGATGATTCTCCTCCTCCTGATAAAATACATCATCGCTTCTGTAGAAAAGGTCATGCGCGTATACATACATGCGGATTTTTGATGTGTCAGTTTGTACGATCCGCCCGCCTTCAATAATTTGTACGCCCGGTGGAAACAGCACTACAATATAACCGCTATACCATCCATCAGCGTCAGGTTGTGTCGTATTAACCCATTGATAATATGAATCACCTGACTCCTGGCTTATATGTTCAAAACCTTCTGCCATTATTCCATCCCCAAAACCGCCTTCCGGATTTTCCGAGGAGAAGACTCCGTCTGATGTTAGTTGTCTTCTGTCGCCGCGGCCATTAGCATAGGTTCCGGCGAAATTTGATAAATCGCCGCTTAAGATTGTATGATATAACATGAATGTTTCAAAACCAGGGGGGAACGCTTCATAATCTTCCGTGGGGCCGCCTTCGTATTCTTCTGTATATGATGCTGATGTTACGGTAGCGGCATCAGGCGGTTTGCTTTTGTCGCATGACGCGCACAATGATACAATAATCATTAAAAAGACAGGGAAACATTTTATCTTCATTAATCTGCTCCTTTTATAAAATAATGTCATTTTTAGTTAAAAGTAACAAGATGTTATGTGAACGGATACTTTCAGCGCTAAATGATTGTTACTATGAAAAAAACGCCTCATTGTTTACTTCTCATTTTTATTTTATCCTGTAATAAACTTTTTCCAGTCTGACGGAGAGATTCCGGTTTTATTTTTAAATAACCTGGAAAAATAATATTGATCGTCAAATCCCATTCTGTACGCGGCGTCTTTTACGGAAATATTTTCCTGTTCAAGAAGGCTTTCCGCCCTGTGAATTTTAATCTGAATGTAATACTGATACGGAGTCATGGAAGTATATGTTTTAAAAATTTCATTTAACCGCGACGCACTAATTCCCAGCTGATCTGAAATGACAGGAACATTTATAGCGCTGTATACATTGGATTCCATTAAATGCTTTGCTTTCGCGATAATTTCCTCATAATAATTGGGCTGTTCCATCCGGCGCTCGCGCGTCAGTATTTCAGCTAACAAAGATAAAATCAGGGCGGATGTTTTAAACTGATACAGCGGTTTCTGGCTGCGCACTTCATCAAAAATCTGGTTAAAAAAGGAAATTATGGAATTATGAAGCCCTGTCTGAAAGAATATATTAGCCGGTGAAAAGCGGCCTTCTTCCAGCAGACGCAGAAAAAAAACTCCCTTAAAGCCAACCCAGTATTCATTCCAGCCTGTTTCATGGAGAGGTTTATATTTATGTTTCAGTCCCGGAAGCAGAAGCATGACGCTGCCGGGTTTAACCTGGTAGGTGTTATCATCGCAGGTAAAGATGCCTTCTCCCCGGGTAATGTAAACCAGTTGAAATTCAGGCAATACCCGTCCTTCAGCTACAGTTCTGAATGGGGCAGGGTGAGCGTTTTTTTGCGGCGGATATTCAGTTTCCGGCGGGACATTCACGGCTCCTACAGTAGTGCAAAGCATACCCATTTTTTCGTCTTCTTCGCTATAGGGAAGATAATGAAGGAACGAATCCCCGCACCCAATAGAGTTGCTTTCCATAAAATTTATTATAATAATTTTTTCCATCTTTTCAATAGAATTATCCATTTGCCTCCGCGAGGAATCACCTGGATAATTAATAAGATCAAACTGATACAGACGAACTCTAGAATAGATTCCGCTGTTTCTTGTATCAGTTTCCAAAGGATTTAACATGAAAAGAAATGCGTTTGCCATGCGTCTGCGGCCTGGCTGCGAAGCTGAATATAAAAGACGCCATGATGAAATATGGCCTGAGCTAAAGGCGGAACTTCGTAAAGCCGGAGTATCGGATTATTCCATTTATTTGGATTGCAGAACAAACACTTTATTCGCTTTTCAATATCTTGCGGATGACGCAACAGACAGTGAACTGCCGCAAAAGGAAATTGTCAAAAAATGGTGGCGCATGATGAAAGACATAATGGATACAAATCCGGATGAATCGCCTGTATCCGATTCTCTTACAGAAATGTTTCACATGGATTGACGATGTCAATAGAAGTTCTTGCAGAAATTTCAAGGTATTACGGAAACAATCCTGAGTACATCCTCGCAGGAGGCGGGAATACTTCATGGAAAGATGAAGATACGCTTTTTGTAAAAGCTTCCGGTAATTCCCTGGCTCAGGCTTCTTCAGATTCTTTTGTTAAAATGGATCGTAGAGCGCTCTCTGTTATCATGGAAAAAAAATATCCTGAATCAAGCGAACAGAGGGAAAGCGCAGTGTTAGCTGACATGATGTCCGCGAGGAAAGAAGGGGAAGGGCTGAAACGCCCCAGCGTTGAAGCTTTGTTACACGACATAATCCCGTTTCCCTTTGTAGTTCATCTGCATCCGGCGCTTATAAACGGGCTTACCTGTTCGCGGGACGGAAAAAAAAATGCGGAAGAACTATTCGGCGAAGGCATGATATGGATCCCATCTGTCAATCCGGGTTATATACTTTCAGGATTGGTAAAAAATGAAATGGCAAGTTATTATAAAAAGCATAAAAAGGATGCCTCTGTTATCCTATTGCAAAACCACGGAGTATTCGCAGGCGCGCACAGCGCGGACGGCATTAAAAAATTATATAATGAAATGATGTTAAAAATAGGAGAAAAAATAAAAAGAAAGCCTGATTTCTGTAATGAGCAGATAACTGCCAGCGGTGATATAAATAAAAACTCATTACATCCTGGTCTCCATGAAAAAAAGAAAGAAATTATGGAACTACTGACACAGATTGTAGGAGCTTCGGCCTTTATGACGAGTAACGAAATATCGAATCTGATAAAAAATAAAACAGCCTTTTTACCTGTATCATCCGCGTTTACTCCTGATCATATTGTCTATTCAGGAAGCGATCCGCTGTTTACTGAAGCGCAGACAGTGCAGAAAATTATACAGGAATGGGAAAACCACACGCAGAAGACAGGCAGAAAAGCAAAAATAATCGCTGTAAAGGAAATTGGAATTTTCAGCGCCGCCGCAACTGTAAAGGCTGCGGAGCTCGCTCTTCTTCTTTTTAAGGATACGGTTAAAATAGCGGCTTTCACCGAATCTTTCGGTGGCTATCTTTTTATGACTCAGGATAAAATTGACTTTATCAACAATTGGGAAGTTGAACGTTTCCGTTCAGCCGCATCAACTTAAAATAATTTTTGTTAAGGGAGTAAATTATGAACACTTACCAGAATCCCGAATCAATTGAAAGGGCCTATGAACTTGCGAAAGCGTCTTATGCCGCTTTCGGCGTTAATGCAGATAAGGCAATCCGCGCAGCCCTTGATATTCCAATTTCGGTTAACTGCTGGCAGGCGGATGATGTAAAAGGTTTTGAAGGAAGCGACGGTCTTTCTGGAGGCGGGATTCTCGCTACAGGAAATTACCCCGGACGCGCCCGTAACGGAGACGAACTGCGCGCTGACGCTGAATTCGCTTTTTCCCTTATCCCGGGAAAAAAACGCTTTAACCTGCACACATTTTACGCTGAAACAAAAGGTAAAAAAGTTTCGCGTGACGAACTTGAGCCTGAGCATTTTTCTGCGTGGATGTCCTGGTCTAAAAAAAAGAAAATTCCCCTTGATTTTAATCCCAGCTTTTTTTCACATCCATTGGCCGAAAATGCAACCCTGTCAAGCGCGGATCCTGAGATTCGAAAATTCTGGATACGCCACGCAAAAGCGGCAAGAAAAATTGCTGGCGCAATGGGTTTAAATCAGGGAAACCCGTCTGTTAACAATATCTGGATACCTGATGGTTCCAAGGATATGCCCGCAGACCGTTTTTCCCCGCGCCAGCGGCTGAAGGACGCGTTAGATGAAATTCTGGATATAAAATACGACGCAAAAACGATCACGGATGCCGTGGAATCCAAGCTTTTCGGCATAGGCAGCGAAGCTTATGTTGTGGGTTCTCATGAATTTTATATGGGATATTCGGCGGAAAAAAAGATAAACCTTTGCCTTGATACAGGGCATTTTCATCCTACAGAGACAATAGCCGATAAAGTATCCGCGTGTCTGCTCTATGTTCCTGGCCTGTTGATTCATGTCAGCCGCGGCCTTCGCTGGGATTCGGATCATGTCGCGATCTTTTCGGATGAATTACGTTTACTGTGCCAGGAAATTATCAGGCAGAAATTCTTAAACCGCATAGACATCGCGCTTGATTTTTTTGACGCTTCAATTAACCGCATCGCGGCATGGACAATCGGAACAAGGTCTCTTCGCAAAGGCCTATTGGAAGCTCTGCTTGAGCCAACAAAACTTTTAACGGAAGCGGAAAACTCGGGCCGCTTTCACGAACGCCTCGCCCTAATGGAAGAGTTCAAAACGCTGCCGTTCAGCGCGGTATGGGATAAACTCTGCCTGTTAGCTGAAACCCCGGCGGGAACTGACTGGCTTGCAAGGGTGAATGAATATGAAAAAAGCGTTCTGTTAAAACGCAAGTAAATGATAAAAATATCTCTTGCGGAGACGCTCATTAAAACACTAGGTGAAAAAATAATTGATCAAGCAATACAAGAACGCCAAGAACTCCCGTGTATATCGCGAAGCCGAAAAGGGAACGCTCTTTAATTATTTTTAGCATAAATTTAACAGCGAAGAATCCAATAACCGCGGCGGTTAACGTTCCCGCGATAACCGCTTGTGCGCTGATGCTGTATCCGTCAGTTCCTGCGCCTTCAATCAGGTCTTTGGTCTGAAGGACTACAGCGCCCAGGATCGCCGGGATGGACAGCAGAAACGAAAAACGCGCGGCGAATTCGCGGTCCAGTCTGCGGAAAAGAGAACCGGAAATGGTAGCGCCTGATCTCGATATTCCGGGAGGAATGGCGATTGCCTGCATCAGGCCGATAACCAATGCGTCCAGCCAGTTCATGTTTTTCTTCTCTTTGATATTGGAATTGTTTTTCGCGCGCCTGGATAAAATTTCTGATGTTACCAATAAAGCGGCGGTAATTAAAAAACATATACCTAAATACCGCGCAGAGATAAATATTTCCTCAATGACGTCCTTAAATGTAAGAGCCGCGACCACCGCAGGAATTGTCGCTATTATTAAAAAAAATGTCAGCTTTTGAATTGGTTTTTTCAGTATATCAAGAATATCTTTCCACAATACGACAAAGACAGCCAGCAATGTTCCAAGGTGCAGCATTGTATCAAAAAACAAAGAAGGTTCCTGTATACCGAACGCTCTTTGCAAAAGCGTAAGATGTCCCGAACTGCTGACCGGTAAAAATTCGGTCAACCCCTGCACTATGCCAAGTATTATCGCGTTTAATATGCTCATTTAAAATTCCTTAATTTGTAACTCATTACTGCGGCAGAATCATGGTATGAACCTTGATGTCTCTTTCAGAAGAGGCGCTGTAAACCATTGTATTTGTGATCTTCCCCCTCGGAACAGGATGAGGAGGCGCGTCGCCAATGAGCATGATCATTCTTGATTCAGCTTCCCATGAAAATTTTGTTATGCTTTCATAGAGGGCTTCATAGACCGCTTCTGGAATATCGCCACCTCCGCCGACTGTAATTGCATTTATATCGCGCTGAAAACGCGTAAAATCCGAAGTAAAAGGAATTAACCTGGTAAGGTAAACATCGCTGTAATCCCTGAACAATACCATACCGATTCTGAATGATGAAAAACCGCCCAGAATTTCATTTAACATCGGAATTAATTTTTGGCGCAGCGGGTTTAAATATTTTCTCATGCTGTTGGTAGTGTCAAAACAAATAACTATATCAAGGGATTTTCCTGTTTCTTTTTCAAGCACTTCCTTAATAAGATTTACAACATCATCCGGGTCTCTTGAAAATTTTATTTCTCCGCCACCAGTCAGCGCAATTTCAGCAAACGCGTCGAGCGTTTCCCTTAAATAATTGCCTTCGGGCGGTCCCGGCGGAGGTTCCTGTTTCGCTTCAAGCACAAAAGGGTTGTCCTTGAACGGTCCGCGGTAGTCAGCGTAGGGCAGCACAAAGGCGCGGATGTTAAGATATGTTCCGTCTGCCACCATGACTTCGCCGTGCCGGCCTTCTTCATAACCATAATAGAGGACGTATGGAATGTAAATGTGAAATGAAGGTCCAAGAACGGGATGGTTTTCAACAGTCGATGAAATAAGGGAATAGACCCTGCTCTCTGCCGGAATGGGTACGCCGTTAAGCACCCGTATTTCATTGCCGTTTACAGAATTCCATTCTCCCGCCCTGAAAGCGTAGCTGTCGGCCTGCATGGTCGGATCCCTGGTTGATTCAGTTAAAAGCACAGAAGAGATATTCCCCTTCTTCCTGATAAATAAATGAAAACCGCCGTCCGCCCTTGATTCAAGCCTTAAATCAGCGCTCTCAAGATTTAAATCCTGAGCGTTAAGAGAAAATACTAAAATAATGAACAGGACAATAATGAAGCCGTATCTTTTCATGATCTAATTATACAGTAAAATATAATAATGTAAAATATATATTGCGCGTTTTAAAACGTTTATTTCTTTCCGATAATTAAACATGATCCGTTTTTTTTCCCTGCTATCACTTACAATGCTTATTATTGGCGGTCTTTCCGCGCAGAGTGAAACCGGTATTCATCCCCATGTTCTTCGCGGGGAAGTTTATGTGGATTTTGAACCGATCTATTCAGGTCATATTGATGATGAGTACCCGCTTGATGTTCCGGCTGCAGGCAGGCGCGCGCTGGAAGAGTCCGCGATGCTTTATTCCGCAATGATCTACGGCTGGTCATTTTATTATGAACCCGGAGAGAGGGCGAGGCAGATTGATGAAAATATAAATCTTGAACCAGCCGGGATAATTCAATATGGCGATCCGAACCTAATTGTTACAGATACAGAAATTAAAGATATGCGTCTGAGGGTATGGACTGATTATCAACTGAGCCAAACGCAGCAGCGCCGTATGCAAACATGGCGCAGCGGCAGCATAAGAAACGCGCAGGCTGTAGGTTACAGTCCCGTAAGCATTGATGAATATCCTGGCTGGCTTACCCTAAAAAAAGACGCGATTGAAGATGCCGCAAGAGAAGCGATTCGCGTAATGCTTCGCGGCAGTGAACGCAACCGCCCAAAAGAAATTACAGGATTCATCAGCCTTGCGTCTTTTCCGCGCTTCTATATTGAAGCCGGACGATGGGCGGCTTCAACCCGTTTCAGGGTGCAGATTAATGATATAATCCCTTACGCGGCTTATTGATAAAGAGAAATAATATTCTATTTTATTATCTCTTATTTGCCTAATTCCCTGGCGCGTTTCCATGCGGCTTCTACGGCTTTAATAACTGTACCGCGGAATGAACCTGCTTCGAGAGCGGCGATACCGGCTATGGTTGTGCCGCCAGGGGAAGTTACCATGTCTTTTAATTCGCCGGGATGTTTGTTGTTTTCCAAAACCATCGCGGCGGAGCCCAGAACTGTCTGGGCGGCGTAACGCAGAGCCTTGTCTCTTGGAAGACCCGCAAGCACTCCTCCGTCAGCTAACGCTTCTATAAAGAGATATACAAATGCAGGACCAGATCCTGAAAGGCCTGTGACGGCATCCAGGAAGCGTTCATCTGTTATATCAACAGCTCCGGCTCCGCCAAGAAAGTTTTTAATAAAAGCGGTATCTTCTGCCGTTGTCTGCTGTGAAGATGCTAACGCGATTATGCCTTTGCCAATCAACGCGGGCGTGTTTGGCATTATGCGTATTACAGGCAGTTTTTCTGTAATGGTTTCCTGTATCTTTGCGATTGACCACCCTGCGGCCATGGAAACCAGCACGGGAGACGAGTTGTTTTTAAATCTCTGAACCGCGATTGGAACGATTTCAGCTAACACCTGAGGCAGCACTTGAGGTTTTACGGCGAGAAAAATATAGTCTCCGTTTGACACAGCTTCAGAATTGGAATTGTAAACGCTTGCGCTTATCGCATCTGCCGCTTCTCTTGCCTTTGCGCTGTCAATATCTGTAAAATAAACATTTTTATCCGACAGGACGCTGAAGGCGTTTTTCATCAGGGCAAAACCCATTGCGCCTGATCCAATACATGCTATTTTTTTCATATCAATCTATCCCCGCCGCTTTGCGAAAACGTTTAACAGTCGCAGCTGCAATTGGCCGCGCTTTTTGCGCACCCTGCTCCAGAATTTTTTCCAATGACGGAATGTCCGCCATGATTGCGTTATAACGTTCCCTGACGGGCGAAAGGCGCGTGTTTACAACGCGGAACAGTTCTTCCTTTGCCTCTCCCCAGCCCATTCCGCCCGAGCGGTAACGGGACGCGAGAGATGCCTGCTCATCAGTATCCGTAAAAAGTTTATAAAGTTGAAAAATCTGGCAGACTTCAGGATTTTTTGGCTCTTGTACAGACTGGGAATTGGTTACTATGCGCATAATGGTTTTGCGTAACGTTTTTTCAGGAGCGAATAAGGGAATAACATTATTGTAACTCTTGCTCATCTTCCGACCGTCAAGCCCTGGAACGACTGCTACCTCTTCCTGCACAATGGCCTGCGGAACTTTTAGCACCTGTTTGCCGTAATTCGCATTTACAGACTGCGCGATATCCTGGGCTATTTCTATATGCTGCACCTGATCCATGCCGACAGGCACAACATCAGAATCAAAAAGAATAATATCGGCGGCCATCAATACAGGGTAGGTAAAAAGACCCATATTAATGCCTGCGTCCATGTCGCCGTCTTTTTCAGTGTTTATCTGAACTGCGGCTTTATAAGCATGAGCGCGGTTCATCAGTCCTTTGGCAGTAAATGCCATTAACATGGTTGTCAGTTCAAAAACTTCCGGGATGGAACTTTGCCGGTAAAAAATCACTTTCTCAGGATCAAGCCCGGAAGCGAGCCAGCCCGCCGCTACATGCCTTATTGTGGAACCGAGTTCCGCGGGGTTTTTCATTGAATTAAGAGCGTGATAATCGGCGATAAAATAACGCGCGTCGTACTCTTTGGCAAGTTCAAGTGCTGGTTTTATGGCGCCGAAATAGTTGCCGATATGTAAATCGCCTGTTGGTTTTATGCCTGTCAGGGAAATTTTCTTCATAAAAACAATGTAGCGGTTTTACATTTGATTCGCAAGTGGGAGTTGTCAAGCGGAATGCAGAATCCCTTAAAGGCAGCTTATCAAATAAAATCAGTAATTTCACGTTTACCGAACTTTTTTTCCCAGTCAGAACGAAAATCATCCAGGGATTTTTCTGTATACGGGTGAAATAAAAGTTCTTTGCATAATTCACCGCTTATCGTAACCGCGTGCGCGCCATTTGCGACAGTTCCATATACCTGTTGAACATTTTTAAAACTTGCGGCAAGAATTCGCGTTTTTACATCCTGGACAGAGAATAATTTCGAGATATGCGCGACAACATCAACTCCGTCCGAAACAATATTATCAATCCGGTTAATATATGGCGCGACATAATCCGCTCCGCTCTGCGCCGCAAGTAATGCCTGCATGGGCGTGAAAACCGCAGTTGCCGTCACATTAATATCAGCGTTTTTGCACAAGGTTATGGCTTTTAAACCCTGCTCTGTAATTGGAATCTTTACATAAAAGTTAGCGCCAAATACGGCCTTCATTTTTTTCGCCTGTGCAAACATTTCCTGTGCCGTCGCAGCAGTTGTCTGGACATGCAGAAACCTGTCCTCGCCGATTATTTTACTTATAGACATCAATGTGTCCCCGACATTGTCACACTCTTTCGCCAAAACAGAAGGGTTCGTCGTCACCCCATCAATCGGATAAATCCCGGCTATCTCTCTAATAACTTCTACATTTGCCGTATCCAAAAATATTTTTATCAACTTACTCATGCAGGTATAATAATATATTCTATTCTAAAAGGCAAGATCCAAAATAGGTTCGACTATAAGTTAGAACTTTATTTTAGTTTTTCTTATTAATTTTCTTAATGCTGCTATGTACTGGCGTTATGTGAAAAGGTACTACAGGTAAAAAGAGTGAATGATACTGTGCGTGACCAATAAAATAATTAATTAAAATCATAATTGGGACGCGGCACTAAAATTGCGGAAGTAATTTTACCGGTTTCGGATATTTCTATAACATTATAATCTTCTCCCAAATTTATTGCAGGCGGAGCATAATTTGGAGGAAGTGAATTTCTTGAATTACTCATAATTACTTTTTTCGGCAATCCGCTTTCATCATAAAAAACAATACCGTCATGGCTGAATAAAAGAAGTTTTTTACCTTCCAACGGAAAATTTGTCTCCAGCGGAAGAAAATTATAAGGATTTCCAACTCTTGTACCATTTGCAGGACAATTTATAAAAAAACTTTCTATATTGCCGCTTTCATAAAAGAAAAAACCGGCGCAAATATAAAAAGTTTGCCCTTTATGTACATACTTATATTCATTCTGTCCTGTTAGTTTATTATTATATCCAAGATTAATAAAACTGCCATGAAATTTTCCGCTTTTATGTAAAAACATTCTTAAACCGATAGGAATTTCTTTATCCATAAAATGAATAACTGTCGGCTGAATTCTAGTCTTAACTCCCCTGTAGGAAAATATTCAGGATCATTCAATGGAAACACCTGTCCGAAAATTTCTACAGTATCCCTTTTGATTTTAGCATAAAAATTATCTGTGTTAGAGTCTGTCATAATTATCCTTCACTAAATGTAATATTATTAATTCCTTGTATGGTCAATACTTAGGACGGACACCAAAAAATGAGCATATTATGCAATGATATACCATGTTAAAAAATGACCGCTACCGCGGTCTGTCAACATTCACCGCATTACCCACACAGCATATGACATGGGGTTTTTGCTGACTCCGGTAAATGTTAAAGTACGCGTATCTTCATTAAATATTCGAGAAAAATAAAAAGGATTCCAGCCTTTGGTAAATATTAAATCTAAAATATCTTCCCAATTATCGCCAAAACCATATCCGCCAGGCTTGAAATAACTGCCGGATAAGATTACATCCCCTTGCGAAAAGATTAAATCATACATATCTCCTGCAATTATCAGATAAAACCTTTCTTGTGATTTTCTTGAAATAAAAACAATTTTTGGATTAGAATAAAGACGCATATACCCCAGAGGGCTGAATATTTCGATGAAACAAATCCTGACAGAATTTCTGGATTTTATCAGTTCAGAATTATACCAAACATCAACCGCTGCTAAATCATTTTCATCCGGTTTGGGAATTGTGACAGAAAGATATCCATTAGAAATGTTTCCAGCAGCAATTTTATATTATCTCCGCTTAAACTCCAATGACTGATAATAAATACTTCAGCGTCAAAAAATAAATCTTTATTTACGGGTTTTATTTCAGATATGGCCAGAGTTTCATCTATTATAAAAACCAAAGCATTAATAACAAGATTCCCATGAGCATCTACACTAATTCCCGCTGCTCCGTCCGTAATGGTAAAATTAGAGGTAATTGGACTTTACCCCAGCCAGTATACAAAGTTAAGCAACTTTTTTTGAATAATATTCATTAGGTGCAAGATAGTCAAGTACCGAATGAATCCGTTCGCGGTTA
>WQSN01000048.1 GCA_009787835.1 Treponema sp. | reverse complement strand
TGCGGCGGTACAGGTTCTTTTACAGGTTCCGGTTTTTTGTTATGATATTTTCTTTTACTTTTTGAATCATTCCTTAATGCCTTTATCAGCGTTTATTACCTCACTGCCCATTTTTACGTCAGACCCAATAGTTATATCTGTTATGGGGTTATAAAAAAACGAGCAATCATCTATTACAGCATTATCAGAAATTATTATGCTGGTTATTTGATTGTAGCTGAATGCGTATTTAGAGATATGTATATTGCTGTCCGGCAGCGTTATTGTATTTATTTTGTTATTTTTAATAGCGTTTTCTCCTATCCATGTTACGTTGGATGGTATAATAATATTTTCAAGATTGTTATCTATAAACGCGTCACCGCCTATCCATGTTAAACTCTTAGGAAAAATTACTTTGGAAATTTTCTTTTTGTGCAGAAATATATCTCCTATAAATGTATTTTTGTTTATTTTTGTGATACCTTCAGAGATTATTACGGTATTAATTTCATGTTTAACATAATCAAAAATGCCAAAACCACTGTAATGTCCGCTGACAGCGCTGACGGGAATTTTGTTAATTTCTGATGGAATTGTCACTTCCGCTTCATTCCCATGATAACCTGTTATAACAGCGCAGCCGTTTTCAATATAATAATCCCAGGTATCGTTATCGCCCTTTTTGTACCAACAGTCCTCACGGATATAGGTTCCGCCTTGTTTATCACACATACTGTAATATTCGGTAAATCCTTCACCGATAATGTTTCTGTCCAGTTCCACATTGGCTGGAATTTTAATTGTATGAAACAGGTCATAACAAATGTGATTAAAAGCGTTATTTTCAATTGATGTCACTGAATCTGGAATTTCTAGATCGCGGATATGATGATCAAAAAATGCATTGAAACCGATTGATAATAAACTATCGGGGAGTTTCAGGGTAGTAATTTTACTGCCTTGAAAATAATCATACTTAAACGCGCATCTTATAATATGTTTAACCGCAAACCCTTTGATATATTGAGGAATAATCAATTCAATATCATCGCCGGTACGTCCATATATGGTAACTTAAACGTTTTCAATTGTTATGCGCAATTGTTACGCCAGAGAATTTAGGTGAATGACACTGTGTGCCGCCGCTTTTGAACCGCCTTGAAAATTTTTCATATTCATGTTATATTTATCTTTTATAGGAGAATAAAAATGCCGGTTGCTGAAATGACCATAGATGAAGTTCTTATGAAAGAAATCAAAACTTTGCCCAAAAGCCGCGTAGCGCAGGTTCTTGATTTTGTCGGATACATTAATCAACAGGATGCCCGAGAAGCTGAAAAGACTGCGGATTAGCACGGATTTCCACGGAACTTCAACCGAACCTACCGTAGGCAGGTGAAGGTTCCCCTCTTGATTAAACTAAAGCCATGATACAACATCTTAATGCATATAGTATCATTATGTGCAATGATACACTAGTTTAGAAGCGGTGACGGTACTTTTGCATTACCCAATATAAGCGAATTTTCCAGGGAAGTAACCGCCTGCCCTCTTGTCGGGAATTAGTAGACTTGTTTAATTATCCGGTTGGCTTTTAAATACGCGCAATGATACTCCAGAAAATTTTTTAATGCAGGCTGGTAATCTTTTAAAAATATGTTATATTGATAAAAATCGGCAAAAACAAAGGTAATGGAGGATTTCTATGGATGAAAAAAACAACGGCGATTGTTATTTATGCGGTAAAAACTTAAGCAAAACCGCTATGAAGAATCATATTTTAAAGAGTCATAATGAAGAAAAAGACGGGAAGGAGTGTTATTTACTAAAGATTGAAGGCGTCGCAGATGATAATTATTGGCTTTATATAGATGTTCCTCTTGATAAATCATTATCCACCGTTGACAGTTTTCTGCGGAAGATTTGGCTTGAATGCTGCGGACACCTTAGTGAGTTCAATACCAAAGCATACGGAAAAATCAGTTCAGGCAAAAAGCTGGAAAATTTCAATGCCGGAGAGGAATTCATTCATATATACGATTTTGGAACTACTACAGAATCAACAATAACCGTTATGGGAAACATAAAGCGCAAACCCCAGAAAGACATTGTCAGGCTTCTTGCGCGAAACACCCCGCCTGTTTTTACCTGCGCGAAATGCGGAAAAGAAGCGGACTTGGTATGCGGGATATGTTTATACGAATCTGATAATCCTTTTTATTGTATGAAATGCAGTGAAGAGCATAAGTGCGGAAGTGATATGTTCCTGCCTGTTACCAATTCCCCGCGAATGGGTGAATGCGGATATACGGGCGAATTAGACGATTTCTTCTTTGATCCGGCGGTTTTAAAAACCATTTAATAGACTTGTTTAACAATCCGGTCGGTTGTTCAATTACTGAAGTTATTGAACAACTCTAATATATTATACTTGCTATTAACACAAAATGAGCAATACCCAAAAGCTGAAAAAGTAATATTAGTCATGGATAATTTAAATACCCATACAATTTCATCATTATACGAAACATTTCCTCCGGCTGAAGCATTCCGTTTAGCTCAACGTTTGGAAATTCATTATACACCAAAGCATGGGAGCTGGCTCAATATAGCTGAAGTTGAGTTATCTGCAATGTCAACGCAGTGTTTATGGTATAGACAGATACCTGATTTATTAACATTGAATGTTGAACTTGCATCTTGGCATACTCAGCGCAACCGGAAACAGAAAGGAGTTGATTAGCATTTTTCTACACATGATGCTCGTATCAAACTCAAGAAACTATACCCTGTAATTGTGTGATGTTATTGTTGTTACAGGGTACTAGTCTCATTTAATTCACAACAATCCTATCTGCATATTCACTCCAACCTACAGCAGCTTTGTATGCAGCAACACTAGCCGCAGGAACCCTAATTTGCAGAGATGAATTAGTACTGTTAAAACATTGACCTCCAATGTCTGGCGGCGTTTGTGCAAGTACTGTAACACTCGTCAAGCCGTTGCAATTAGCAAACGTAGCTAAACCAATACTCGTTACGCTTGAAGGTATCGTTATACTTGTTAAACCTCTGCATTCCCTGAATGCACTATCGCCGATACTCGTCACACCTGAAGGTATTGATATACTCGCTAAACTGCTGCATCCATAAAACGCATTAGAGCCGATACTTGTTACGCTTGATGGTATTGTTATATTAGTCAAGCCGCTGCAATTAAAGAATGAGTTATTGACAATATTATTACCGCCTGTAATAACGACTGTTTTTAATGATGTTGGAATACTATAACCAAATATTAAATCAAGAGCATAACCAGCAGAAGGTATAGTTAAACTCGTTAAGCTGTTGCAGCCTGCTAACATGCCAAGGCCAATACTCGTCACACTATACGGTATCTCAATATTCGTTAAGCTGCTGCATTGCTTGAATGCAACACTGCCGATACTTGTCACGCTTGAGGGTATTGAAATACTTTTTATGTTATAACATCGCTCAAATGCAGAATCACCGATACTTATCACGCTTGAGGGTATTATTATACTGGTCATGCCTGTGCAATCATAAAATGCACTATTGCCGATACTCGTCACACTTGATGGTATTGTAATACTGATCAAGCTGTCGCAACCAGAGAACGCATAATTACCGATACTCATCACACTTGGCGGTATTATACTATTTTTAAATCCAGCTATTAAATTATTATTTGAAATTTGAATTAGACAGTTTCCTTCACTTTTATAGACCTGATTGCCATTTTCCACAATCATACTTGTCATGCTTCTACAGCCAGCGAATGCACTATTGCCGATACTGGTTACACTCGATGGTATTGTTATATTTGTTAAGCCACTGCAGCCGGAGAACGCGCCGCTGCCAATACTCGTTACGCCATTACCTATTGTAATGTTGTTCAAGCTGCCGCAGCCTGCAAATGCATCATTGTCAATATTTCCGCCAGAAATAATAACAGTTTTTAATGATGCTGGAATATTTGAATTTTGATATGAATTAAAAATAGTACTTAAAGTCCCATTGACAAATGGTATAGTTATACTTGTCAAACCGCTGCATCTTTCTAACGCACCATAACCGATACTTGTCACGCTTGATGGAATATTAATGCTGGTTAATTTTCCGCAATTATAAAACGCCTGGGTACCAATACTCTTTACGCTCGACGGTATTGTTATGCTGGTTAAGCTGATGCAATTACCGAATGCGCCATTGCCTATACTTATCACACTTGAAGGTATTGTTATATTTGTTAAGCCACTGCAGCCGGAGAACGCGCCGCTGCCTATACTTATCACACTTGAAGGTATTGTTACACTGGTCACACCGCTGCAACCAGAAAACGCATGGTCACCAATACTCGTAACACTTAAAGGTATTGTTACACTGGTCACGCCGCTGCAACCAGAAAACGCATAGTCACCAATACTCGTAGCACTTGAGGGTATTGTGATGCTGGTCAAGCCGCTGCAACCGTAGAACGCATAGCTATCTATACTCGTTACGCTTGAGGGTATTATAATACTGGTCAGGCCGCTGCAATTAGCAAACGCATCATAACCAATACTCGTTACACTTGAGGGTATTACACTATTTTTGCATCCTGCTATTAGAATATTATTTGAAATTTGTATAAGACAGTTTCCTTCACTTTTATATACCTGATTTCCATTTTCTACAGTTATATTTATCAAGCTGCTGCAGCCATAGAACACGCCATTTTCGATACTCGTCACACTTGAGGGTATTTTTACACTGGTCATATTTGTATAATTACTTAAACCATTACTTTCTATAGTTGTTATTGGTAAACCATTATACATAGCCGGAATTATTACTTCGGCGGAAGAAGCGGTACCTTTTGATACTGAATACGCTGTATTATTGTTAATCAATTTAAAAACCAAACCTGTTGTTGACTGCGTTACAATTAAAGTTCCGCCTGCCAATCCGTTAACCGCGCTCCAGCCTGTTGAAGCGGTTACATCAAAGGTTACTGTATACGATCCGGCTGCTGAAGGTAAATTTGTTGATCCATTGTAACGAACAGTGATTGTACCGTTTGATTTCGCTGCTTTTGGCGTTATCGTTACAGGCGTAATGTGTGACGATATTTGTGTCAGATTGCCTATGTTAAAATCACTCGCAACAGGAACTGGATTATTTACCGTCAAAGTAACCGTATTGCTCCTGACTGTGGTCGTCTTACTGCCGCCGTCACCGTTATTTGAAATGGTGTTTGTTATCTCAACAAAATAATAGAATATTCCAGCTGTACTGGTTGGCGGATTATAAGAAGCTGAAGTAGCTCCTGTAATAAAAGTACCGCTTGTATTGTTTGCGGCTGTGTTTCTGTACCAGCGGTATGAAAGCGTCCCTCCGTCTGTTACATTTGCCATTACAGACAAAGTATAACTTCCTCCAAAAGCTATGCTTCCGCCAACAGGCTGTATTGTGATATTTGGAGTCTGCGCATTAATTCTGATTGTAAATATAATCGCATTGCTTCTGATTGTTGCGGTTTTATCGCCGCTGTCGCCATTATCTGAAATGGTGTTAGTTATCTCACTAAAATAATAATATCTTCCGGCTGTTTCTGTTGGCGGATTATAAGAGGCTGCTGTAGCTCCTGAAATAGCCGTACCGCCAACATTGGACGCACTTGTGTTACTGTACCAGCGGTAAGAAAGCGTCCCTCCATCTGCCACACTTGCCGTTACAGACAAAGTATACGAATTATTAACATTAACCGCTACATTATTCAAAGGCTGAGTTGTGATGACAGGTATTTGCGCATTTACCTTTTCTTTTACTGTCAAAGTAACCGCATGACTCATGACAGTTGCGCTTTTATTCCCGCCGTCTCCGTTATCTGTAATTGTATTGGTTACCTCCACAAAATAGTAATATGTCCCTGCCGCGCCGGTTGGCGGATAATAAGAAGCTGTTGTAACTCCATAAATAGCTGAACCGCCAGAACTAGACTCGCTTGTATTACTGTACCAGCGATAAGAAAGAGTACCGCCATCTGTCACATTAGCTGATACTGATAAATTAATCGAACCATTAAAAATTACAGTTGCGCCGTTAGGATGCTCTGTTATATTGGGAACCTCTGCGTTAATTTTGGAATTTACTATTAACGTAACAGCTTCACTCCTTACAGCCGCTGTTTTATTTCCGCCGTCTCCGTTATCTGAAATGGTGTTTGTTATTTCAACAAAGTAATAATATACGCCTTCTGTATCAGTGGGGGGATTATAGTCATCGGATTCCGCTCCGTTAACCGGCGTACCGCCGTTATTTGACTCGCTTGTGTTACTGTACCACTGGTACGATAGTATACCGTCATCATTACAGTTTGCTGATACGGACAGGCTGTGCGTGTGATTAACTGTTATAGTAAAACCAATAGGCTGTGTATTAATAAAAGGAATTTGAGCGTTAATTATTGCATTTATCGTCAGAGAAGCAGCAATACTTCTTATTGACGCTGTTTTATTTCCGCCGTCACCGTTATCTGTAATGGTGTTTGTTACTTCAACGAAGTAATAAAATATGCCTATCGAATCAGTCGGCGGATAATAATCAGCGGATGTTTCTCCATTTATTTGTGTGCCGCCGATATTTGTTTTGCTTGTGTTACTGTACCACTGGTACGATAACTCACCATCATCATCACTGCTTGCTGATATGGACAGACTGTGCAGGGAATTTACCGTGATCTCAGCATCATCAGGTTGGGTATTTATAATTGGAATTTGTACGTTTAATTTATTTTCATCAATAATTGTTAGTATCCCGCCGACTAATCCGGTTGCCGCTTGCCAGCCATCTGAGGCAGAAACATCAAAAGTTAAGTCGAATGATCCCGATATTTCAGGAAGTTCTGTTAACCCGTCATAATAAATTGTTATTAAACCTGTGGATTTACCGGATTTTGGTGTTATTGTAACAGGAATTATATTTTCAATAGTTTGGGATAAATTGTTTATCTCAAAATCTGATGCCATTGGATTTGAAAGTATAGTTTCAATATCATTCGAAGAGCTGTGGACAGAATCATCAGGCTCTTTACAGGTTATTAGTGAAGTCCCAATTATTACAACAAGAGCAATAAAACCGACATTTTTTAGCAATTTATTCATAATAACTTCTCTATAAAATCCTAATAATGGTTAAAATTATAATATACTTGCTTATAGTAAGTCTAGTATATAATTAAATTAGCAAGTAGTCAAGCGATTAATTTAAAATAAAATTTAAAGTATGAGGTCCAATATAGAGCCTATTAGAAGGATTCTCTCAGTTAACATTAAAAATTACCGTAAAGTTTTAGGGTATTCACAGGAAAAATTAGCGGAAAAAGCCGGTTTATCAGCTCAAACTCTAAATGATATTGAAGGATTCCGAAGATGGATTAGCTCAAAAACAATGACCAAACTGGCCAAAGCCCTGCATATCGAAGAGTATCAGCTTTTTTTACCGGAAAATGAGAATTTTACAAAGGAATTCCAAAAATCATCAATAAAAAATCTTATATCACTTCAGAATAGCATAATAAATTCAATAAATTTTCAATTTGACAAAGCAATCGATACAGGTGATTTTTCCTAAATCCTTCTCTCCTGGACGTAATTCACTAAGTTATGTACTGTCAATTGAGGTTGTAACAAAACTTGGTTGGTTTTATTACAACCTCTTGAAAAAGCGGTCTAATCGAACCATCGAACCGTAGGTTCGCGGTTCGCGCCCACTTTTTCATATAGATCTATTGTAGTTATTCCTAAAACGCGAACCTGCGGTTCGAAAGTTTTGGAACAGCCTCAGTTGCATATTTTCAACAATGCTTCCAGGACACTTGAGAATGTATTGATAAACTACTTCTTATCAAATGTAAACACGCTCGGTAAAGCAGGGTTTTGCAGATGTTTGTGTGCTTCTTCAAGGTAATGGGCGGCGCAGATGTCTTTTGGATCCGCTGCTGTAACCTTTTCAAAGCGTATAATAGAAGCGGCGTAATCCTTCATGTGGTATTTCCGTACTCCCGATTCAAAAACAACTTTGGTTGCAATCCGTAAATGTTTGTCTCTGGGGGGAAGAGCGTCCAGCATATCAAATAGTCCGATAACATCATTAATGCCGGCGGCCTGCACCATACCTATAAAACGGTACGCAAATTCCGATTCATGGCCCGCGAGCTGGTTCATTGTGTCGCGGGTTACCAAAAGGCCGGAACCTGTCTGTTTTGTCAGTCCTTCAAGGCGGGAAGCCAGGTTGACGTTAGTTGAAATTACAGTGCTTGACAGCCGCTCGTTCTCGCCGACTATGCCCATCATCACAGAACCTGAGTGTATCCCCACTCCTATCATTATGCCGTCTACTCCGATATTGACTCTGGTGCTTTTATCAATCACCAGCGTTTGATACAGCTCAATGCCGGCTTTAACCGCGTCCATACCGTTGACAAAAAGGGCCATCGCGGCATCTCCTATAAATTTATCCACAAAACCATTATGTTTGCGTATAATGGAGCCGGCGATGCCCAGTATTTTATTTATAAATTCAAAGTTCTCCCGCGCCGACATCATCTCTGAATTAATGGAAAAATATCTAATATCAAAGAACAGTATGCTGATGTCGCGCTGTACATTATCGCCCAGATTCATTTTTGTTATGTCTGAAACGCCAAGGTGTTCCATAAACTGTACAGGCACAAACCGGATTGTGGATTCATTTAGGCGCGTTATGCGATCAAACTGGTGATGAAGCTCTTCGGCCATGTTGTTAAGGCCTGAGCTTACCTTGCCAAGTTCATCACGCGCTACATAAGATACGCGCGCGGTCCTGTCTCCGCTCGCGATGGTGCTTAAAACCCTGCCTGCCGCAGAAAGCTGCTTTACAATAATTGATATTAAAATACACAGGGCAAGCATAATAACGGCGCATACCGCGGCTACGATTAGAGCGACATATCTTTTTAGCATTGTATTGCCGATCTCGTAACCTGTCATATCTAGGCCAATCTCGAACATTCCGGCAATTTCCCCGGAACTGTTGTATATTGGCGCTTCGGCGGCTGCCCAGTCGCCGTTGTATTCTTTAAAAATAAATGTAAGAGGTTCCCCCCTCATAAATGCCTCATATTCTTCGCCTTCCAGTTTTTCAACAGGGCGGAATAGATTCAGCTCTTCGCAGGAAATTGCCACAACATATTCAAAGTTATTGCCCTTGTAAATCGCAGCGTAATAACTCCTGTTCCATGGATCCGCGTTATATCCGATAATTTCCTTGATAAACACCAGAATTTTTCTATACTCATTGCTGTGGAAGTCTTTGATGGATTTTATTCTGTCGATATCGTCCCCGTTTATCAGTTTTGCGGATACCAAAGCCAGACCTGTCATGTCATTAAACAGGGCGGTGTTGAGCCGCTCTGACATCAGGTTAAAAGTAACGGAAAAAACTATTATAAACGCAAGTATCAAAAGCGGTATTATTACAACAGTCTGCTTGATAAAAAGTGACACATAACGGTTAAGTATACCGATGAAAAGCACACATAACCCTGCTACAAAAGCTATTGCGCCAAGAACCAAAGCTACCTGCACAGCCAATATGCGCAGTATTTCACGTAACGGGAGTTTGAGATCGCCGTCGTATACCGTAAAATCAAGGCCGTCATAGAGCCATACAACTTCGCCGTATACTCCCGCGAATGTGTTCCGGTGAAAGCCAAACCCCTTAAGGGCGATTGTTTCACCTTTGGCTTTAAGAGCTTCAAAATACTCCTGCGGAACAACGCGGTGAAGCCTGTTGCTTGCGATGCGGAAAAGGGCGTTAGTCGCCATATCGAAGAAGACCAGATTATCATTTGCGTCATAGAAAATATGCCAGGGATGAATCCCTCCTTCGTCTATGTTCCAGTTAAAGGAGGCGCGAAGATCGCCCGGGCCGCCGTTATTAACTTCGTAAATATCCCCGTTGCGAAGGACAAATGCGTAATTCTGCAGATCCTTGATTACAAGCTGGGCGACCAGGAAGTTATTGATTTCCATACCTGGCAAAATTTCTGTTAACACCAGCATCTTGAGGTCATCCCTGAAAGTATCGTACATGTAAAGGGTTACAGAATCCTTTGCGGTTCTTGAAAACGTGAGAACGCCGTTTTCACACATAAATGATCCGAACTGATAAAACAGCCGCGGGTTGGTATGTACATCGTTATAGCTTATATTGAGAATATCCTTTACAAAATTTCCCTTATTATCATATTTTCTTATAATGTCCCGTTTTGTCAGAAGAGCGTCATATTCCGTTTCTATCGCGTACAGATACACATTTCCCGCATCGTCAATGCAGCCGTCTATCATGCGGATATATTCGTCATATTTGTTTATTTCAATTGAGTAGAGTATATTGCCGTTTGGTTCTATGCATGAAAAACGAAATGAGCCGTTGTCAATTACGTATAAATTTCCGTCCTTCTCGAATTTGGCCATCGCGGGCGCGGTAAATGCGGTTGTCCGCTGCAGAGGTTTCATTCTCAGTACATCGTTTTGTAAAAAACACAGGATGGCGCATCCCATAAAGACGGCGATAGAGATAAAAAACAATAACCACAATGTTGTTTTTTTCATATATTTATAATAGAAGCAAATAACAGGGCTGTCAATTACGTAGTTAGCGACATTAAAACGTCGCTAACTACTACGCTAAACGACATTGAAACGTCGTTTAGCGCAGCGGTTTACGGGGCAGCTTCGCTGCCCGGACATTCCGTCTGCGACGGAACGTCGTAAACCGCCATTAGTGTATTGTGTGTTATATTAGGTAAGCCATGTTTAAAACTAATAAAATACAGAGTTATATATATTATAAGAATCAATAATGAATAAAGCGGGCTGCGCAAATCCCTTTCAGGGGCATTCGGCGTGGATCACGTACAAAGCCACGCCAAAGCGTGCGTTGTAGATGGCCACGGCCGTTTATGACCCTGACAGGGATTTACGCAGTCTGCGTTTAATAATTATTGAATATTCTGTGGGTCAAGTTTAGCTCTTTTAGGTTGGGTATTTTATTAGTTTTGGAACAGTCTTATGGTTGTTTGCCGATATATGCCAATATGCCGCCGTCGACATAGAGTATGTGGCCGTTGACGAAATCTGACGCTGCGCTTGCAAGGAAGACTGCGGGGCCTGCGAGATCATGCGGTTTTCCCCAGCGGGCGGCCGGAGTTTTGGCGATAATAAACTGATCAAAAGGATGGCGGCTGCCGTCGCTTTGTTTTTCACGAAGGGGATCAGTTTGGGGAGTTTCAATGTAGCCGGGGCCTAAGCCGTTGCACTGAATGTTGTACTGGCCAAATTCGCTTGCGATGTTTTTTGTCAGCATTTTAAGTCCGCCCTTGGCTGCGGCGTATGCGCTTACTGTTTCGCGTCCGAGTTCGCTCATCATGCTGCAGATGTTAATAATTTTTCCGCCGCCTTTTTTTATCATCGAGGGGATGACAGCTTTGGCAACAATAAAAGGCGCGTTCAGATCTACATCAATAACCTGGCGGAATTCTGCGGCGCTCATATCTGTCATTGGAATGCGTTTTATGATGCCTGCGTTGTTAACAAGTATATCAACAGATCCGGCTTCTTTCTCTATTTTTACCGCTGTGGCGTTTACAGCGTTTTCATCGGTTACATCGCATACATAACCGAGGGCTGGTATGCCTTCGGCCTTGTATGACGCGAGTCCCTTATCAACCTGTTCCTGTCCGATGTCGTTAAACACAATTTTCGCGCCGGCGCTGTAAAGCGCTTTGGCAATGGTGAAACCTATGCCGTAGGATGCCCCTGTAATCCATGCGATCCTGCCGTTAAGCGAAAATAATTCATTATTCATTTAAAACTCCTTATTTTATTTCTGTTGTCCGCAAAGTATCCATATCGTCAAATGTTTGATTCTCGCCAGCCATTGCCCAGATAAAAGTATATGCGCCTGTACCGACTCCTGAATGGATAGACCATGATGGAGAGATTACCGACTGTTCATTCTTCATTACAATGTGGCGCGTTTCATCAGGCCGGCCGTGCATGTGAAATACAGCTCCAGAATCCTGCATGTCAAAATAAAAATAAACTTCCATTCTGCGCTCGTGGGTGTGGCAGGGCATGGTATTCCACACTGATCCTTTTTCCAGCACAGTCATTCCCATAACAAGCTGACAGCTCTGACAAACGGCGGGATGCACATATTGATAAATAGTGCGCGCATTAACAGCCGCGGCTTCTCCCACTTTACGCGGATTGGCTTTTTCTAGCGGGATGAAAGCAACAGGATAACATGCGTGCGCCGGAGCGCTTGCGAGATAGAATTTCGGAGGATTATCAGAATCCGCGCAGGAAAAAATAACATCCTTGACGCCTTTACCGATATAAATCCCGTCGCCTTTTTCCATCGCATAGTCGATTCCGTCTGCAGAAATTTTACCGTGTCCCGCGATGCAAATGACACCTAACTCCCTGCGATCCAGGAAAATATCGCTTCCAAAATCCCTGCCGCCTTCCATGCGCAGAGACTTACCTGCGGGCATTGCGCCTCCAAAAACCACCCTGTCGCTGTGCGTGTAACAGAGGCTTATCTCATCTTTTATAAAAACATTCTCAAACAGAAAATGTTCCCGTAATGTTTTAGTGTCGTAATAACGCATGTCATTGGGATGCTGTGAATAACGGGTTTCAAGTTTCATTATTTATCTCCTGATAAATTATTCTATAATAAAATTATTTTTTTTTCAATCTGAATATATTTATAAATTCAACATCCTGCATGTATCGTAGTATTCAGTGCACATCAGCAGGAAAGCGCCCATGCCGTGCAGATCGTTTTCTGCCGTAGGACGGTTTATATAGAACTGATAATCGCCTACTCCTGTCCCGATGCAGATATTGGAAATTATCAGATCTTCTTCCATGAACTTCAATGAGTTGATAATGCCTTTGTAAGAATGATGAATATATTTAGCGTAGGATTTATGAAGGAGTCCTTTTTTAACCGCTTTGGCGATTGCGTAAGTGTAGAGGCATGAGCATGATGTTTCCAGCCAGTTTCCCGCAGTATCTCCTTTGTCCACAACCTGAAACCAAAGGCCGGATTCTTCATCCTGAAAACGCGTCAGCGCGTTAATGATGTCTATGGCCGCGCTGATAAACTCATGTCTGCGCGGATCATTTTGCGGGATGTAATCAAGAATATCCATGACAGCTACCGCGTACCATCCTATAGCGCGTCCCCAGAATTCAGGCGAAAGACCTGTTGTTTTATCACACCAGTCTATAACTTTTGAATCATCCCAGGCGTGGTAGAGAAGGCCGGTTTTTGGATCTGTCATATTGCATCGCATAAGGTTCATCTGCCTGAATATTTTTTCATGGAAATACGGTTTGTTAAAATAATGCGCGTACATGACACAGTAAGGACCGATCATATATAGGCCGTCCAGCCACATTTGGTTGGGTCTTATATACTTATGCCAGAATCCTCCCCGCGCGTTTGTAGGCCATGTATCAACTATTGAAGAAAAATCGTCTAACACTTTCTTATAGCGTTCATCTTTTGTTTCCTTATAAAGGTTAAAGAGCATGATAGAAGGCTGCATATCGTCAAACTGGCGCTCGTTTTCGTCAAAACGAATTTTACCGTTATCATCAATATAATAGTCCATCCAGTCCTTGATATAATTATAATATTTTCTGTTACCTGAAAGAATGTATGTTCTCTCCACTCCGGAAAGAAACACTCCCTGATGGTAGTGAAACCTGTTTTTTGGCGGCAGTTCGCTTGCAGGAAATTTGCGGATAATTGTATCCGCTCCCATTTGCGCGTAATCAAGAGCTGATTTTTCGTTAATAATCATGGATTATTCTCCTTGTTTTTTCTACAAATAAGGACGCACCCTTTGACCTGAAAGCATTAAATCCAAATCCGAGAGTATCTGATCTGTATAAGCTGAAAAGGTAAAATGAGGTCTGCCCTGATTGAGACTTGTGAACACCCGCCTCGATGCGGCCTCATGGAAAGACAGAGTGTCCGCGCTTTTGTTACTGTCGCGGTAATGGTAAATTATTTCCAGAAACGGCGGCGGGAGGGCAGAGTAGGGAGTATCGCTGTATTCATCGTATCTTGCCGCGGCGAGGGTTTGATAGAAGTTGCGGAAATTTCCTGTTTCAATGTCAGAGGTTCCGGTTTTAACAGACAGGTTATTTCCGCTGCCTGAAAGGTAAAATGTCACAGTCCTTTGCGGGGTTCTTATATCAATTCCCGCTACGGTGTCTATAAACGGAAGCAGCACCATTTTATTCATTAGTTCAAACCATGTGGTTTCAAGCCATGGCAGGCTTGATACGGCGCTTTCATAGATCAGGGGCGTTCCCTCGCGATGAATGTAAACCATACCCCGGTTATCCGGCTTTGAAACCTGAATGCGCGATCTTCCGTTAGCTGCAATTACTTCCGCCGTTGACCATGGCGCAGTGAGGCCGTATTGGCTTAACTCTTCACGCCGCGTATTTGCGTTATCTGAAAGAATCGCGGTAAAGCGGTCGGCATACAGGCCGAAAAGCGTTTCCATCAATGGGATTTGATCATTGCTTACAGCGGCGTTTACGGGAGAAATTATTCTCAATGGATTAATGAATAAACCCATTGAATTATCGCTGCGTCCTGAGTTAATAATTGTGAACTCTTCCCTGACCATGCCTCCAAGCGTTATGCGATCAAAAATAATTGATTCATCCTCATCTTTCTGCATGGGCGCGATGAGCGCTGTATCCACAAGATCAAAGAGGCTGTTTAAAAAAAACGCTGTATCAAAGCTGGAAGCAAGATAAACCGCATTTTGTCCGCCGAGTTTAACATAAACATTTCCGTCAGGCGAATCATTGCCAATATGAAGGTCTGTTTCTTTGCCTGATGTTTGCCGTATGATTACCCTGGCCTGCGGCGGATCAAGGCTGAAAACTGACAGATCTGCCATTTCGTCTGTAATAAAACCATGTGAAACAAGGCGGGAAGAAACATTTAAAATATGAATAAAATAAAATGTACTAATGGGCAGGTTTTCATAACCAATTATCACAGGATTGTTTCCGCTGCGCATTGTATACTCGCCGCTATTGTTGCGCACTGTAACTGAATCAACATCAGAAACAGCATAAATATACTCTTCTTCAGGAAGATCAAAAGCGGGAGAAACGTGAGCCCCCCTGTTAAGGATAAAAAGTAAAAATGTTAAACCTGCCAGAGATATTAGCATAATAGCGGCTAAAATAATACGTTTATTCACGCGCTTTCCCCTTATTTATGCCTTCGGCGAAGCCAGACAATAATTCCCGCAGTCAAAACGGCTAGAGGTAATAAAACTGTGAAAATTACAGTCATCACAATTATCTGTGAATAATTGGCCCTAAGCTCTGTAAAGCCGATTACCTTATCCATAATGTGAAAATAATCTTCGCGGCCTGTTAACGCTCCAAGCAGATCCAGAAAATAGGCTGAGTTGGCGATATATGGGTTTCCAAGAGTGCTTTCTTCAAGCGCGAGAATGGAACCGCATACAAGCACATGCGATTTAATCAAATTTCCGCTAGCGTCATTTCTTGCCTGGGTGCTTAACATAAGCGCGGGTATATCGCCTGTAATATCCGAAAGAGAAGGAATCCAGTCGTTGGACGAGTTTACAGGCCTTATGCCGGAAAGCGGCGATAATTTCAGCAGGGTTGTCACATAACGGTAACGGAATTCATCATAAACCGCCCTTAAAGGGCGGGATTGGGCAATCAGCGGCTGAAGATTCTTTTGTATCATGTTTCTGGAATATTTATCTTCAGCGTAATCTGCGATAGCTATAAATTGGGAAGGGGAAATGAGTCTTGAGTTATCGGTTTCAAAAACCAGTCCGGAATCCACTTGAATGCCCCATTCACCCAGGAAAATGTCGATGTTGGGCAGCTCTGGCTGAACCAATGATGCAAGGTAGAATAAAGCGCGGTTGTCTCCTTTATCAAGAAAGACATCCAATTTTTTTAATTCCTCAGGTGATAGATCCCTTACAGGATTCGCGAGAATGATCAATGATACTTCCTGATGTATATCGCCTGTTAAAAGATTTACTTCTGATAATTCATAGTTGTTCAGCAGCAGTAATTCCAGAAAACCCAGTATGTCATGCGCTCCATGACCTGCTATAACCGCAGCCGCGTGTTTTCCGCCGCTTATAACATTTAACATCGCAGAGGTAAGCGTCTGCTCCGCCCTGGATGAAGCTACATAATCTCCATATTCGGAACTGAAAATATTAAACAGGGTTGAAGGATAAATTATCTTATACTTCTCGCCTGATTTTACAATAATATCGTTCATCCTGATCTGTTCCGAAGGGTATTGTGAACTGAAACCGGGGTTTCGCAGTAAATCCACATACTCAATTTTTACATGTGATGAATATTGAGTGAATTTGCGCATAACTTCATTGGCCTGAATAAAGTACTCCTGCGGGGATGCGGATGTAAAACCCGCTTCTGTGTTCATTATATGGATTACAATATCTTTATCCAGAGAAGAGAGAAAATTTTCAGTCTCCTTTGAAATCTCAAAAACCCTGTTCCCTGTAAGATCGATATTAAGCGGAAATCTATTAAAAAGAAAAGTCAGTACAATGTTTAAGAGCACGACCAACAGAATTACTGTTATGGTTATAATAACAGATACGCTTCCGTATCTTACTTTTCTGTTGTTAAGAAAACTTTTAATATTTATCATCTAGCTCCACCTTCTTTTTTCCAGCGTTCTTGTTGTTAAAAACATGAAAATGAAGCACACGCTGATAAAGAAAAACAGGCTGGAAACTGAAAGTATTCCGCTTGTAATTGGCGTAAAACGTCCTATAAATGATATTTCTGTAATAATTACGGTGAGAAAACGGTTTGGCATCATCGCCGGAAGCATGTCCAGAAAAAATACTGCCAGCATCACAGCGAATGAACCGATTGCGGCTATTGCCTGGTTTTCCGTAAGGGATGAAATAAATTGCCCGATGGAGATAAAGGCCAAACCAAGAAGCAAAAGGGCGATATAATTGCCGGTTATAATTGCCCAGTTCATGGAAGCGAAAAAACTTAATGTAACAGCGTAAACAAGAGTGATTGAAATTCCCGCCGCGTATACAATAGCCGCGGCTAGAAATTTTCCAGCGGCAATATCCCACAGAGTTATTGGGGCGGTTAATAACAGTTGATCAGTATGGCGGCGCTTGTCCTCCGCCATCAGGCGCATTGTTAAAACCGGAGTCAGAAACATGATCACGGACAACAGCGATGAAAATACAGGACGTAAATCTGCGCTGTTAGCTGCCAATGCGCCGTTAAGGAAAAATAAACCTGATAGAAAATAAACCGCTCCCAGATAAACAAAACCGATGGGAGATGTAAAGTAAGATGACAGCTCACGGCTGATAATTGCCTTCATAACGCGGCCTCTTCAGTATCATTTTTACCGTTATTAATGATTTTTAAAATATCGGAGTTGTTTCCCGCAGTAAGTCTTATAAACGCGTCTTCCAGCGATAAACCCATGGCGGATAACCGCTGCGGAGTATCATCCGCTATAATAGCGCCGTTGTTGATAATAATGATTCTGCTGCATACAGACTCAATCTCCTGTAAGATATGTGAAGAAAAAATAATTGAGCATCTTTTACTCAAGTTCCTGATAATTTCACGCACTTCAATAATTTGAGCGGGATCAAGACCTACAGTCGGCTCATCCAGAATGAGAAGCTGCGGATACCCAAGAATCGCCTGCGCAAGTCCTACCCGCTGCTGGTATCCTTTTGAAAGATTTTTAATGATGCGGTTCTGAACGCTGGAAATTCCTGTCATGCAGATGATCTCGCTTATGTGATTCTGTTTAGGTAAAGTAATTTTTTTTAAATCAAAAATAAAAGATAAATATTTAACTACAGTCATATCATGATACAGGGGAGGCATCTCAGGAAGATAGCCAATCTGCTTTTTGCATTCAATGGGCTCTCCAAGAATCTCATGCCCGTTCAGCCTTACAGCGCCGGATGTAGATGATGTAAAACCTGTTATGATATTCATTGTTGTAGTTTTTCCCGCGCCGTTGGGACCCAGAAAACCAAGAATCTCATTATCACCAACAGAAAAACTTATATTATCCAGCGCCTTGCGGGAACCATACGCCTTTGTAATGCCTTGTAATTCAAGCATGGTGTTAGTATAGTATTTAGAAGCGGTCTTATCAAGGAGGAATCATGCTGCAAATAGGACTTCGCGCGCACGATTACGGAAAAAATGTTTCACCGGGAGAGTTAGCGGAAATCTTAAGCAAGTATAAACCGGCGTCAATTCAACTTGCATTGGCGAAAGCGCTGTCAGGCGCTCCAGGATACGGGCAGTTAAATCCCGGATACGCGAGGAAGGTCAGGCAAACCCTGGAAGAAAAAAATATCTCCATCGCGGTTCTGGGCTGCTATATCAATCCGGTTCATCCTGATGTACAGACAAGAGAAAACCAACTCCGCCTTTTCGAGGAGCATTTACGATATGCCCGCGACTTTGGCTGCGCCCTTGTCGGAACTGAAACCGGCTCCCTTAACGGCGATTGTTCTTTTCATCCTGATACTCAAAATGAATCGACATTCGATCTGTTATGCGCTTCCCTGGAACGTCTTATAAAAGCCGCTGAAAAATGCGGTTCCATTGTCGCCATAGAACCTGTAGCGGATCTGCATACAGTCTGCACCATTGAGAAAACACAGATGGTCTTACGCCGCCTTGCTTCTCCCGCGCTCAAAGTTATATACGATCCTGTTAATCTGATTCCCGGCGCAGGCTTGGCTGAAACTCAGGAGCTTTTTTTTACGCGGGCATTTGACACTTTTGGAAACGATATCGCTGCAATTCACGCAAAAGATTTCCGTATTGAAAACCAAAGGAAAAACGGAGCGTTAAACGCAGGCGCAGGAGATCTGGATTATAAATCGCTGATGCGGATAATTATGGAGCGAAAACCCGGCATTGATATTTTACTTGAAGATACAAGCCCCGCTACAGGTTTGAAAGCTATGGAGTTTTTACGCTCATTTTTGAAATAGTAATTTTAAAGATAAAAAAAGCAGCAGAAAAAAGGGATAAAATGTTAACTGTCACTCTTGGGCGACTTTACTTTTTACATGGTGAACCGTCCGGGTTTATCTTTTTAACATGAGAATCAAACGCTCTGCCAAAAACCAGCTTTACATTATCAGGGATTATTACCTGTGCGAGTGTCTTGTTGTCTTCGAATGTAAACTCTTCAATTCTGGTAATTCCTTTTCCTATTGTTACGCTCTCAAGTTTGTTAAATTCAAACGCATTACCTTCTATCTCAGTAACGCTGTCCGGTATAACAATGCTTTTAAGCTTATTTACCTGAAAAGCATATTTTCCGATATGCTTAACGCCTTCCGGTATGTTTATGCCTGAAAGCTTGTTCTCGCGGAACGCATCGGAATCAATTTTAGTGATCTTGCTGTGCAATGTAACGTTTGTAAGCGCGTTATGCCAAAACGCGGAATGCGGAAT
>WQSN01000047.1 GCA_009787835.1 Treponema sp. | reverse complement strand
ATTGAACGCAAGGATTACTGCTTTAAACGGATAAACGAAGCCTCGAAACTTTTGCTTGGCGTTATAAACGATATTCTGGATATGTCCAAAATTGAAGCCAATAAACTGGAATTAACATACGCGGAATTTAATTTAAAGGAAATGGTGCAGCGGATAATCGATGTAAACAATGTGCGCCTGAATGAAAAAAATCAAAACTTGTCGGTAAACATAGATACCAGTGTTCCGGAATTCCTTGTCGGCGATGAACAGCGGTTATCTCAGGTTATTACCAACCTTACAGGAAACGCCATAAAGTTCACACCCGAGAAAGGTTATATTACAATCCATGTGGAATGTACGGATGAAGAAGACGGTATATGCACAATTAAATTTTCCATAACTGATACAGGTATTGGTATCAACCGCGAGAAGCAGAAAAACCTGTTTCAGCCTTTCCATCAGGCTGAAAGCAGTACATCGAGAGAATTTGGCGGCACTGGTTTAGGCCTGTCCATATCAAAAAACATTATAGAAATGATGGGCGGCACAATATGGGTCGAGTCTGATCTTGGGAAAGGCGCTTCATTCTTTTTTACCATAAAGGCAGAACGCGCCTGTGAAATAAAGCAGTCTGAACCTGCTCAGACTCATGCCGACATGGCGGTGAAATATTCAGGGCAGAGCATACTGCTCGTGGAAGATTTGGAAATTAACCGCGAGATTGTGATGGCGCTGCTTGAACCGACACAGCTAATAATTGATTGCGCCGAAAACGGCAATGAAGCAGTAAGAATATTCGGCAAAGATCCTTTAAAATACAGAATGATATTCATGGATATACAGATGCCGCTAATGGATGGTTACGAGACGACAAGGGTGATTCGCGCGCTTGATGTGCCAAACGCGAAGACAATCCCGATAGTCGCCATGACAGCGAATGTATTCCGCGATGACATCGAAAAATGCCTGGAATCCGGCATGAACAGCCACGTAGGCAAGCCGCTGAATTTTGATGAAGTCATGGACAAGCTGCGTATGTTTTTAGAGTAATCACAGGACAAACATTCTTAAATCTCCTGAGCGTTTTCAAGAAGATACTGTTCCGCTTCTGTGTTCCACAGGCCGTTGTGTCGTGTGCAAATTTCCGCCAGTTTTTCAAAGAATGGAGTTTCCATTTTGTTAAAATCATCAATGGCTGTAAGTTCAATGTTTTTATGCGTGTAAATAAGTTTCTTGCCGCCTGAGATTTTATCCAGGTTAATGGTGGTGTTACTGACAGTGTTAAGTCCCCCGATGTGGGTGATCATGAAACCGGGATTGAGTTCTCCTTTTGCCATCATTGATAGGGATTCTTTCATGTCATCAGTATTTCCGCCGGATGTTCCTACAATGTGGTGGGATTCGTAATGTACATTATAAAAGTTTAACTCAGCGGAGAATGCGGAATTTGACGGGCCTGCAAAAAAATTAAGGCATCCATCGCGTCCTAAAAGTTTATCGCCCAGTTCCAGAACAGGCTTTACGGGCGCAAAGACAAAAACATCATCGTATAGTTTTCCGCCGTTAAGTGATTTTAAATGATCGACAGGATTATTTATTTCCCCTGTATTAACGTATATAAGTTCAACTCCGTTTTTTTTCGCTTCTTCGGGAGTGAGCAGCGAAGATGCGCGCTTAAGGCGGCTGTCATCTATATCCGTAACAACAAGGCGCGAAGGCTTGCGCGGATTGTGAATTGCGTAGTCAATCGCGCCAAGACCCATTGGTCCTACGCCTGCAAGGAGCGCCATTGAGCCGCCTTCTGCAATTCCCATTGAATGAACATACGATCCGTTTTTTGTGTGGTATTGCGCGTGAAAAGCGCCTACAATACATGAGACAGGTTCAGAAAGAGATCCCATGTAATAATTGTTTCCGTTATAATCAAGGAGGCAGTTCATTTCCATCACTTCCTTCGGGATTATTACATAAGTAGCGTCTCCTCCGATAAATTCATAAGAATAACCTGGCGCCCATAAAGTTGGTTCTCCGTTTTCATCCGGGTAATTAAGCGCGGTCTGTATTGCATATTTAGCTCCTGTCTTATATTGATCCGCCCATTTGCTTCCAATTTTTTCAATTATTCCGCAGAACTCATGGCCGATTATCGGACGGTTTTTAGTCAGATCATGGCGTACTCGTTTGTGTTTTGCGCCCACAGAAGCCAGTTTGTGGCTGGACATGCAGATTGAATCGGAGATGACCTTTGCCAGTATTTCATCGTCTTTTATTTGCGGAAGCTCAAACTCATCAAGCCTGAGATCATTTTCACCGTATAAACGGACAGCTTTTGCTTTCATATATTTTTACCTCTTTAACAATAACATTTTTTTTAGTATAGTTTAAACAATAATGAATTACTATATCGAAAGCAGAGTAACAGATCCGGCCTATAACCTTGCGCTGGAGCAGTTTGTTTTTGATTCTCTTGATCGCGCAAACAGTTATATAATGTTATGGCAGAATCATTCCTCCATTATTGTCGGAAAAAACCAGAATACAAGCGCCGAAGTAAACGCCTCTTTTGTTAATGCGAATAACATCAGCGTTGTAAGACGTCTCTCAGGAGGAGGCGCTGTATATCATGATTTGGGAAATCTAAATTATACATTTATCACAGACGCAAGCACGGACAATATAATAAACATCGCCGTCTTTTGCAAACCAATTCTGGAAGCGTTAAATTCATTCGGCGTTCCTGCGGAAATAAAGGGACGCAATGACATGACCATAGAAGATAAAAAGATATCAGGGAACGCGCAATATATCAGGAAGGGCAGGGTATTGCATCACGGCACACTTTTATACGATTCATGTACAGAAATGCTTACAAAGGCTTTGAATGTATCAGATGATAAAATAGAGTCGAAAGGCATTAAATCAATAAAAAGCAGAGTTAGTAATATCCGTCCTTTTATGAAAAATGACATGTCAATAAATGAATTCTGGGACGCTCTTAAAAAACATTTATTTATCGCATTTGAAATGAAGGAATACTGTCTTTCTCCCTCTGAAAGCGCCGAAATTCAAAAACTTAGGGAAAACAGGTATTCCAAATGGGAATGGAATTACGGAGCATCACCTGCTTATAATATAAGAAAGAACCGCCGTATCGAAGGCTGCGGCAATATTGAAATTCTTCTTGATGTGGAAAAACATGGAGTAATAAAAAACGCCGCCTTTTTCGGTGATTTTTTCGGAAACAGCGATACATCAGAACTTGCCGCGTATCTTTCAGGATGCCGTCTTGAGTATGATGATCTAAAACTAAAACTTGGCAGCATAAATCTTTCCCGCTATTTTCATAATATCAATGAAGATGTTTTTATTTCGCTGTTACTGGAATAATTGTGTTGATGTTAATTTGAATACTTGTTATATTATATTCGGATGATACTGATCGGGAACGGAGTCTCGCCGGGGATCGCGGTGGGGAAAATACATATACATGGAAAGTTTCACATTGAACCTGAAAAAGGTTTCTGCGCCGGGGGAGAGGAGCGGAGCCAGATTTTGCATTATGAGACGGTAAAGCAGCTTGCAATAGATGAACTTGAAAAAATCAGGCTTAATATAGAAAAACTGGATTCTGAAAAAGCAGGGATTTTCAAGGCGCATCAGGATATCGCAGATGATATAGTAATTAACGAAGAAATTCACAATAAAATTCTTAAAGAACATTGGAACGCTGAATGGGCTGTTTATAAAGTGTATGATACATTTTTGCAAATGGTTCGTAACGCGCCGGATCCCTTGATTGCGCAGCGCGCATCTGATTTTGAAGATGTCTGCAATCGTATTCTGCGTATAATGCTTGGCATAAAAGATGATATGCTTTCAAAAATCAATGAACCTGTTATCATCGCTGCCTGTGATCTATTGCCCTCCGATACCGCCTCAATGGATAAGGTAAAGATTCTGGCGATTCTTACAGAGACCGGCGGCGCGACCTCACACTCGGCAATTATCGCGAAAAGCTACGGAATTCCCGCCGTGCTGGGGATAAACGGCCTGATGGAAACCGTAAAACAGGGGCAATTAGTTACTGTTAACGCGATTGACGGAACGGTTAACACAGAGCCGGATAATACTTATATTAAAGAACATATATTAAAAAGAGATACATTTCTTAGTTCAAAAGAATTAACTGAAGCGTTCCGTAACCGCGAAGGGCGAACAAAAGACAATGTGAAAATCGATATAGACATTAACATCACGAGCGCGGCAAAACAGGAACTTGATGCGGAAAAATATGTAGATTCTGTAGGGCTTTTCAGGACTGAATTTCTTTATATGGGACGGGATACTCTTCCATCGGAGAAGGAACAGTTGAATCACTATAAAAAAGTTCTTGAATGTTTTAAAAACCGTCCTGTTGTTTTGCGCACCGTTGATATCGGAGGCGATAAGGTTCTTTCCAGCCTGGATCTTCCAAAAGAGGAAAATCCCTTTATGGGAAACCGCGCTATACGTTTTTGTTTTAATTATCCTGATATTTTCAAAACTCAGATAAGGGCAGCTTTACGCGCGTCTGTATACGGTAATTTATGGCTGATGCTCCCGATGATTAGTTCACTGGAAGATATACGCAAGGCAAAAGATTTTATTAACAGCGTTCGTGAAGAATTAAAAAATGAAGGGAAACCGTTCGGCGAAATAAAAACTGGCATTATAATAGAGATTCCTTCAATCGCGTTAATTGTAAATCAGGCTGTAAAGGAAGTTGATTTTGCGAGCATCGGCACTAATGATCTGTGCCAGTACCTTTGCGCGGCTGATCGCATGAACAGCGCAGTAGAAACCTATTATCAGAGCTATCATCCGGCGATGTTTACAGTTATCAATAATGTAATAAAAACTTTTAACAAAGCGGGTAAACCAATTTCTGTCTGCGGAGAGATGGCATCCGATCCGCTTGTTACACCTGTGTTAATCGGTTTTGGAATCAGGAAACTCAGCATGGGCGCTGCGGCGGTTCCGGTGATTAAGCGCGCTCTTTCGGATTTTACCGTAAAACAGGCCGAACAAATCGCAAAGAAGGTATTAAAATTTTCCACTGCTTCAGAAGTTGAAAAATATCTAACAAGGCAGATTGCTCCGGCTTTGATTTAATTTAGAAAATAGCAGTACTCCAGTATCCTGTTTCCAAATTTATCTTCCTACGCGCGCTTGGCGTATTTCTTCATGTCAAAGAAAACGGCGACAATTATAATCGTTCCCTTAACCAGATACTGATAGAATGAATCTATTGCCATGAAGCTCATTCCGTAGTTGATAAGACCCATAGTAAAAATTCCTATTACCATTCCGCTTACAGTTCCGACTCCTCCCTGGTGGGAAACGCCTCCTACTGTAACCGCGGCAATCGCGTCCAGTTCCATGCCGTTAGCTGTCAGAGCGTTCGCCAGCGCGAGGCGGCTTGATAACAGCACTCCGGCGCAGCCGTATAAAAGTCCGGCATAAAGATAAACGCACACAAGATCGCGTTCCACATGAATTCCTGAAACTCTGGCCGCCTGGGAGTTGCCTCCGATAGCGTAGAAGTTTGTACCCTGCCTTGTATGCCGCAGGAACAGCCAGATAACATAGACAATTACCGCGACATAAATACCCAGCAGCGGAATCTGCAGCACCCCTCCTATTGAAGTCTGGGCTATAGCTTTAAAAGGCGCTGTCAATGAACTTACAATGGCGGCCTTTGTATAAATAAGCTGAACGCCGCGGGCAATTACCATGGTTCCCAATGTAGCGATAAACGGCGGTAATTTTCCGTATGCCACAAGCAGGCCGTTAAACAGTCCGAAGATACCGCCTGTAATTATACCCATCAGAATTGGAACTATCAGCGGAAATTCCCTTCCGGGGTATATGGCAGCGGCCAGCGTCGGCTCCTGGGCAAAGGACGCCGCAACAGAAGCGGACAGGCACACAACATAACCGATGGACAGGTCAATACCCCTCGTTATAATGATCATGCCGACGCCCAGTGAAGCAAAGGCCCGCACCGATTCCGATATGATCAATGTTTTAATGGAGTCCCAGCTCAACGCCCTTCCCTGTGTCAGGATTGACAGAAGAAACACCAATCCCACAAAGGTCACAAAAGTAGTGTACTTGCTCAGGAACTCTTTTGTTTTTATTGTTGCCTGTGTTTTAAACGGATTCATATTCTCTCCTTTTATAGTTTAGAGGAAAATTTTGTCGCGTAACGCATGATTGCTTCCTGCGAAATATCTTCCTTGTTAAGGGTTCCTGTCAGCTGCCCTTCGCAGAGTATCAGTATCCTGTGGCTCATTCCGACCAGCTCCGGCATCTCGCTTGAAACCATGATGATTGCCTTCCCCTGTTTTACAAGTTCTGCCATGATTGTATATATTTCATATTTCGCGCCCACGTCAATGCCGCGCGTAGGTTCATCCATGATAAGTATTTCAGGCTGCGTCATCAGCCAGCGGCTCAAAATAACTTTCTGCTGGTTGCCGCCTGAAAGATTTTGAATGAGCGTATTCATGGATGGGGTTCTTGTATGAAGCTGCTCGTTATGTGAAGCCGCGATCCGTTCCAGTGTTTTTTGATCCAGAAAACCGATTTTGCCTGTATATCTCTTCAGTGAGGCGATTGTTGTATTTACCGTGATATTCAGCAGCGGAAAAATTCCGGAGCTGCGTCTGTCTTCAGTCACAAGGGATATACCTGAGTCTATCGCTCCCTTGGGAGTCATGTTTTTCAGAGGTTTGCCGTGTATCAGGATTTCTCCCTTTGATATTCCGCGGATGCCGAAAATCGCTTCTACCAGTTCTGTTCGCTGCGCTCCTACAAGACCGCCAATTCCCAAAATTTCACCCTTGCGCAATTGAAATGAAACATTTTTAAACGAACGCGTATTTTCGGCTGTTAAATCTTTTACTTCAAGGCATACATCGCCGATTTCAGACTGTACAGGCGGAAAGCGGTGCGTAAGATCCCTGCCAACCATGAGCGAGATAAGTTTATCGTTGTTAAGTTCATTTACCGGAAAAGAGCCGACAACCTTTCCGTCGCGCATAACCGTTACATTATCCGCTATCTTAAATATCTCTTCCATTTTGTGGGTAATATATATAATCGCCACCCCTTTTGCTTTAAGCTCATTGATTATTTGAAAGAGGTGGTATACTTCATTCTCTGTCAGTGATGATGTAGGCTCGTCCATTACAACAATTGACGCGTTATACGAAACCGCCCTGGCGATCTCGCATCCCTGCTGCTGGCTGATTGAAAGGCTTGCCATGCGCGCGTCGGGATCGAAATGATAATTGAGTCCCTTAAGCAGGGTAGTGGTATCCTGCTTCATTTTCTTATGGTTTATTAAATGGAGCTTATTTAACGGTTCGCGCCCAAGCCAGAGATTCTGGGCGACAGATCGCTCCGGTACATTGGAAAGTTCCTGGTGGATCATTGATACGCCGGCTTTAATGGCATCAGAAGCGCTGTTGAAGCGGCATTCCCTGCCGTCAAGGGAAATGGCGCCTGCGTCCATCTTGTAAATGCCGAACAGGCATTTCATCAATGTTGATTTTCCCGCTCCGTTTTCTCCCATCAGAGCGTGTACAGTCCCTTTTTTTACCTTAAAGTTCACATCATAAAGGGCAAGCACGCCCGGAAAATACTTGGTTACTCCGCGCATTTCAAGAATATTTTCTGCCATCATTACCCCTTAAAATACAGGGAATACGGGCGCTTACTGCCCGCATCCCCGTATAAAATTAAATCAATACAACATGCATTGCTTCAGCAGATAACAGTTATCTGGGAGCGTTTGCCTTGTAGTAATCCGAATTTTTGTCTACAGGCACAAACGGCACCAGGTAACACTGCCTGATGATGGCAGGATCATTGGCCGGAGCTTCATCTATAACCTGTGTCGCAGCGGGGATTCCGCCGGCTGGATTGCCGAGGTTAAATGATCTTGTAGCGATCTGATGCACAACTTCAAAGGCTGTTGTAGACTGTCCGACCGCGTCCTGAAGCACTGTAGCGTAAAGCTCATTTCTGGACATTGAAGCAAGAGCATCTCCTGTAGCGTCAATACCCAGAACAGGCACTGTCAGCCTTGTTCCGTCGCTGGTATCATTCTTTACCATACCTGCCTGGATCATTGCCTGTACGGCTCCTAAAGCCATACCGTCATTCTGGGCGGCGATAACATTGAATCTGTCGCGGAATGCGGCGATCCATGCCGTTACCCTTTCCTGTGCTCTGTCCGGAGCCCAGTCAGCGGCGTCTTCAGCGATGATGTTGACGGTGTAGCCGCGGTTCCTGAGTTCTGCAAGAAGTCCCGCGCGCCTGTTAACCTGGGCCGGATGTCCCATCTGACCGTTAATTAAAAGCATGTTAACAGCTTTACCGGGAGCTTTTGCGGGATTTCTGTCAAAATAATCAGCGATAAGTCCGCCCTGATAGCTTCCGCCTACAAATTCCGGTGAAGACGCGAAGAAGAAGTTCGGACCGACTTTAAGTGATGATACTGTCGGCTGGGTATTTGAATACGATGCCGCTCCGCCCGCGTTTTGAATAAGCTGGTTGAACTGATCGGAAAGATCTGAAATACATGGAACAATCACAAAGTATTTGTAGCCCTGGTTTAGCAGGGTTTGTAACTGTGTGAGCTGCTGCTGTTGATCGCTTCGGGCATCCTGTACATTAAGATCTACATTCCGCTGCGCGGCAAGCTTTCTGACATTGTCCGAATAGTCTTTCAAAAACTGTTCGTCAACATTCCTCATTAACAATGCGATCCGCACCCTCTCATTGGTCTGAGTGCCGCCGGCTTGCTGCTCACGAGGTTTACATCCAATTGATGATAATGCAATCAATACCACCAAAATCAATGAAATTTTTTTCATTGTCCTCTCCTTAAAATTTTTTTATAGATCCGGTTTAACAAACCGTTAACCTATTCATGTTTAAGCCGTTTTATAAACCGGGCGGCTGATTGTTACCGGGAGCCTGATGATAAGCTCGCTGTCCTTTTTACTTTCATCTTTATGATTTTTTTTCTCCCTGATTTTTTCGATTATTCTTTTACCGGCCCTGCTGCCCATGCCAACCGCGTCCTGGGATGCGATATACCGGCACGCTGGAAGAAACGGCGTATAACCGGATTCATCAAAACCCGCGATTACCACAGACGGTTTTGAATTTGTTTCGGAGAAACCGTTCATGTCCAGTAAATAACGCTCCATTCCAAGGTGGACAAGCAGGTTAACCGCTACCATCGCATCAGGAGGGTTTTTATTTTTTAAAAGCTTTCCCATGTGTTTATATCCATCCTCGGTTTTCATGCCTCCAAGGCATATCCATGAAGGCTCCGGCTCTATGCCGGCATCAGCTAACGCTCTGGCGTATCCTGAAAGCCGCTCGCGGGCGGAAGAGAGAGTAATTTCTCCTCCTACAAAAGCAATCCGCCTGAACCCGTCAGAGAGCAGGGCCTTAGTCAGATTGAATGTTCCCTCCTCGTTATCTGAAGTAACAGAATCAAGGTTTGTGCCTTCCACAATACGGTCTACCAGAACTATAGGCATTCCCCGGTCGGAAAGCGATTGAAAATGATTACCCTGCGAGCTTGCAGGGATAACAAGCATTCCGTCCACTGTCCTGCCAGCCAGCATGTTAATCCGCTTCTTCTCCTCTTCAACTGAATTTAGAGAGGAGGACAGGAGCATTGAATAACCTTCGGCATAAAGTTCCTTCTCAATTCCCTCCGCTACATCCATGAAAAAGTCATTTGCCAGTTCCGGAAAAAGGACTGCAATCATCATTGTAGACTGACGTTTCAGGCTGCGGGCAGCGTGATTCATCCGGTAACCAAGTTCTTCTGTGGCGGATAAAACCTTCATTCTGGTTTTTTCCGATACCGTACTGGAAGCTTTGTTGAAAGCGCCGGAATAACCCGGCGCCAGAACGCGGGAAACAGTCGCGGTAGAAACTCCCGCCAATAATGCAACATCCTTAAGTGTTTTTCCCATAACCAGTTCTCAAATGTAAACGATTACATTTATAAATACATACCCTTCCCTGATAAATGGTAACACGCATTTTTTCATCAGTCAACAAAAAATGTAAACGATTACATGATTATTTTTCGGTTTCACGTAGCCATGCTTCCCTGTACGCATGCAATCCTTCAAAAATGCTTTTTGCCTGTTCTCTATACCCGATTTCAAAATCGTTACAAAGATCGTGCAGATTTTTACCTGTTATAGCCATTTTAACAGTCATCGCTGCGCCGATTGACGTGGCTTCGGCAATATCTGTCAGGTATACCTTATTGCTTGCAAAAGCGGATGAAAGCACGCGGTTGTACGATTCATCCCTGCGGAAACCGCCTTCAATATAGATATCATGCCCGTTTTCAATGCCGACACGCTCCAATGTAGTAATTGTCTGCATAACAAGGGAAAGGCGTAAAACAGCAAAGCACTTTTCATAATCAGAAAAACATGGCGGCAGTGTTTCCGCTAGGGAACTTTCGTCAGGCAGAGGTTCAATAACGGCGTCTTCAATGGGATTAAAATAGTAATTTTTTCCGTCTTCAACTATCCGCGCTATGGAAGCCGGATACTGTCCGGAACCCGGCGTTAGTTCAGGCATAAGAAAAAGATTCTTTTCATTAATTATTGAACGGTACAGGTCTTCATTCCATTGCGGAGAATCATTGCGGTTGTGTTTTTTCATGAATAGCCGCGACCATGATTTAAATTCCTGTCCTCCCAAAAAGATTGCGGTTTTAATTGGAGTTCCAAAAGCTGAAATATTAAAGAATACTACCTTTCCAAGTTCATCAGATCTGAACATGTATTTCTTAACAGGATTCATGATGACGCACCAGGTTCCGGTAGAATTTAATATGAAACCGCGTTCGCCTTTTTTCGCGAAGTAGGGCAGCATTGTGGAATTTGAATCGTGTATACCCATTGTTACAAATACATCGGAGCTGAGTCCTGTAGCGTCTGCAAATTTTTCATTGATTGTTCCAAGTATATCCCATGATTTGTAGAGCTTATTTGGTATCAGTGAAACCAGGCCCATTTTTCCCGATACTGAAGAAAATTTATTATTTATCTGATCCCACAAATATGTATGATTTCCCATATAGGTGCTTTCGACGCCGGCTGTTCCGGTAAAGCGGTATCCCCAGTATTGAGGATAGGGCAGTATTAAATTAACATTTTTAAACTCATCGCTGAACTGTTCCTTCGCGAACATGATGCCTTTTGCAGGATTGATCAGAGCTTTAAAGGCAGGCGTACCGGTGCTTGCCTGGAGATCATCAGCTTCTCCATAACGTTCATAGAAGCGCTTGTGAAAATTTTCTCCAGGTTCATAAGTGTAGAGTACGCAGGGGACTGCCGCCTTGCCGTCATTCCCTATGCAAACAAATGTCGCTCCATGAGTGCTTACCGCAATAGCCTGTATCGGATATTTATCCGCGAATGTTTTTAATACATTGATAAACCATTCTTCCATTGCGTCAAGATCATGGCAAGGCAAGCCATTTTTCAAGCATGGTTCAAAATCACGGTATTGAGAATCAAGCAGCCGAAGCAAATCGTCGTAGACTGCTACCTTTTTATTGGTCATTCCAATATCAATTACAGCAATCGCGTATTCCATTTATTTCCTTTACCCCTACTTATACATTGGACCCAAAGCGGCGCAGGCGCGGTAATCGGAACCTTCCTTGTCCATACCGAACGCGTTCCAGTAGCCTGGGCGGAAAATTTGATCCTGCGGCACATTGTGCATGCAAACCGGGATACGCAAAATTGAGCAGAGGGCGATAAGGTCTGCGCCGATGTGGCCGTAAGAGATGGAACCATGGTTGGCTCCCCAGTTGTTCATTACATCGTAGGCTGTAGTGAACGCGCCTTTGCCTGTAACCCTTGGCGCGAACCATGTGCATGGCCAGGTGTAATCGGTGCGTTTCCATAAAATGTCAGAAACATTATCAGGAAGATTTACTGTCCAGCCTTCGGCGATTTGCAGTACAGGACCCGCTCCTTTAACAAGATTGAGCCGCGACATTGTAACAGGCATTTCAGCGCGCGTTATAAAGCGTGATGAGAAGCCGCCTCCCCTGAAGTAACCGAAATCCGCCGCGTTCCAGGTTGTAGCTTCAAGACAGGCTTTCCAGTCTTTTTCGCTTACTTCCCAGAAAGGTTTCATAACATTTTTGCCGTTTGAGTCCTTCATTTCACCGCACGCATCAACACATGCCGCACCGGAATTGATCAGGTGGATGAAACCGCCCGCTTCCTTCGCCTTGCCTGTTAAGTCATAGTTAGCCGCGCGTTTAACGGCATCCGGGCTCCAGAATGTGCGCACATCCGCGAAAATTTGGGCTGTACCGGTTAACAGTTTACCGAATAACATTCCTACGCCGTTGAGCGTGTCATTTTCTGTGGCAAGAATGTAAGGTTCCCGCGCTCCTTCCCAGTCGAAGGATGAACACATTAGCGATTCGGGGAAGTCGCAGTTGGGATAGAAATCTGTCCACTGGCGCTGTCCCTGGAAACCTCCTGCGATTGCGTTGTGGCCGACCCTTTCCTCTTCGCATCCTGCTGGAAGATTGGGATTGCCGTTAAACAGATCCTTAATAATACACATCATTTTTACTACAAATTCCCAGGCTTTTTCCTGCTCTTCGCGCGAGCGCTGCAGTTCAGACGGGTTCTTGTCAAATCCTTCCTTGCAGTGCTGTTTTGTCCAGGCAAGCGCTTTCTGGAATTCTTTTTCATCATAAATTTTTTTTTCTATGCGCCGGATTATTTCTACTTCATCTACGCTTTCAACCCTCATTCCAAGGTACTCTTCAAAAAAGTCGCAGTTCATGATTGAACCAGCTATGCCCATACATATTGATCCGATTTGCAGATAACTTTTGCCGCGCATTGTGGCGGCTGCCAGCGCCGCCCTGCCGAAACGAAGAAGCTTTTCCTGAACGTCGGCCGGTATTTCTGTATCGCTTGCATTCTGTACATCGCGGCCGTATATGCCAAAGGCGGGAAGCCCTTTTTGAGCATGGGCGGCAAGAACTGAAGCAAGATATACCGCGCCGGGACGCTCGGTTCCATTAAAACCCCATACGCCTTTTATTGTTTGCGGGTCCATATCCATTGTTTCCGAACCGTAGCACCAGCAGGGTGTCACAGTTAAGGTAATATCAACGCCTTCACGGCGGAAGTACTCCTGGCAGGCCGCCGTTTCCGGAACACGCCCGATAGTGGTTTTGGCTATAACAACCTGAACTGGCTCGCCGTTGGAATAACGCAGGTTTTTTTCGAGCAGAACTTTTGCCGCTTTTGCCATGTTCATTGTCTGATCTTCCATTGATTCGCGAACTTTCAGCGGCCCGCGCCGCGCGTCAATTGCCGGCCGTATTCCAATTTTTGGATACGAGCTGCTAAAACGATTAATTGCCATTTTATCCCCCATGAAATTATAGTAACACAGTAATTGTATCCGGTAAAGTAATCGATTACATTCAAGAAACCGGGATTACTCCCTTTTTCAATATTACATTTCCGTATTTAACAGTCTCTCCTGTCATTACAACAGCAAACGCCTTTTTTACACGATCATAAAATTCAAAACGCCCGATTCTCTCGATAGCCGGAGTTTGGGGCCAGTGTTTGTCTATAACCGCCCTGTAGGATTTTTCAACTTCTTCATCCAGCGTATCTCCCGGGACAGGCGACATCATCGCTACAGGGTACGGCACATAAGAATCCAGGTTTATTAAAGATAAAATTCCGTCAAGAAGGGCGGGAATTCTAATGCCGTCCGCCCGTATTACCTTTGAGTTGCAGGAGTCTCCGGGGAAAAAGGCGTCTCCAAGGACAATTTCATCGCCATGCCCCATGCGGAAGAGAGCGTCAAGAAGATCCGGATTAATAACAGGATCAATACCGATTAACATTTTTTACCTCCGTGTTATATGATACTCCCGTAAACTGATAATTGTCAAAACAAAATTGATAACATTCGGATTATGGTATTTTATTGTAAATTGATGTTACAATTTATCAATAATTGTGTTATACTATGGCATGAGGCAGTATTATTAAGATAGAACTTTTTACATTTTGTGATTTTGCTCAGGAGAACGGCGGCAAGTTAACAATTGTGGGAACTTTTGACACCATTATTTCCCGCAATTTTCCATGCGTTCATCCGCAACTTTCTGTTGTTATCCGGGTGCGTTTTGATCTTTGGGATTTTGGACACCACAGTTTCCGCATTGAAACACGCGATCTTGACGGAGAGATGAGCATGGAAGCGATTAACGGTAATCTTGATGTAAACAGCGCGGGAAATACGACGGCGGTTTCACACCTTGTTTTCAGCATTTCAAATCTGCATTTTAAAAGTCAATGTATTATTAATTTTGTATTGTTCATTGATGATAAAGAAATTGGATACATTCCGTTATACGTAAGAAAAAGTTGATACTATAAATAGCGTTTTTCAATGTTATTGTTTACCATGGCGTATAATTCAATATAACCTTTGGCTGTGCTTGTGGCGATTTTTGTCAGAAGAACTTCTTCAACCTGAAAGAGACCGACTTCGCTTGACATGTGGACATCAATGCGTATGGGCTTTTCCGATCCTGTATAGATGCGGACTTCTTCTATGGAACTTGCGGAATACTGATGAATGTGTCCTGTTTTTGATGCCGCCGCAATGGCGATTGGAATCCGCGCGCGACCTTTTGTCATATCGCAGCCGTCAGCAATCTGAACAACGCCGGCTTCCAGTGATGAGATGCTGATATTTCCCATGTGGCCCCTGATTCCTTCAAGCGATATTGCGCGCAGCATCATCCTCTTGTAAATGTCAGCATGGTAAACATCAGCCAGAAGTTTTTCAATTATAGGCATGGAGAGGATTGTGCTGTTTACCTCATGCTCCTGTCTTCCCATGCCCATGCCTATATCGTGAAGCATTGAGGAGATTATAACCGCCAGAAGACTATCTTCGAAATCGCCGCATCCATCCTCTTCAAGGCTTGTATTAATGCCTGCCTGTTTAAGCAGATCAAGCATGAGAACAGCGTTACGCGCTACCATACGCATATGCACAGGTCCGTGATCGTTAAAACCCAATCTGATAATTGAAACTGTATTGGCGTATTCCTGCGAAGACTGGACTTCTTCGTTTGCCAGCAGCCATTCAAGTCCCTTTAAAGCTTTTCCTGATAACTTAAGTGCGCTTACCATATTTATTAATTTTGAATCAATATCATTTTCTTTTGATGATTTCAATTTTTACTCCTCCCATTGAAACAAAAAATTATTAATACTTACATTATAGTCCATGAAATGATGAAATGGTAAACTTTTCACGGTGAATAATGATGTTCACGGACTGGATACAGTATTTTATTACTGCCTATTTTGCGGTATTCTTATTGACGGTTTTATATAAAAATAGTATAATACTCACAATGAACAGAAAATACTTCATTTTTATCATTATTTTTGTGGTTTTGCAGGCTGGTATTCACGCGCAGCAGGATTCCGCTGTTCCCGGAAAATTCGCCCTTATTATCGGAAACGGAGCTTACACGGGCGGTTTGAACGTTCTAGCAAACCCCGTGAACGACGCAAATGACATGGCGGAATCTCTGGCTTCTTTGGGGTTTATTGTAGATAAAGTGCTGGACGGCGATCTTGAAGGCATGGAAGATGCCATTCAGCGGTTCGCGAGGAATCTTTACAGGGAGAAAAACACCTACGGTTTCTTTTTTTACGCGGGCCACGGGGTACAGGCAGGCGGGGATAATTATTTGATTCCTGTAAACGCCAATATCCCTTCCGAAAGCAGCTTACGAACCAGGGCTGTTTCTGTTCAGAATACATTGGACGATTTAAACAAAGCCGGTAACAATTTAAACATAATGGTTTTGGACGCCTGCCGCGACAATCCTTTCAGCTGGGGACGTAGCCGAACCGGAGCCGGCAGCCGGGGACTTGCTGTGATAAACGCGCCTGTGGGGAGCATTGTAGTTTACGCGACAAGCGCGAATTCAACAGCGGATGACGGTACAGGACGGAACGGACTGTTCACAAGCCAGTTACTGAACAATATTAAGACCCCCGGAATCAGCGTACAGGAGATGTTTAACAGGACAGGCGCCGATGTCCTTACCGCAAGCGAAGGAAGGCAGCATCCTGAAATATCATTGAGATACTTCGGAACCGCGTATCTTGGAAACTCTCCCGCAGCAGCCGCTGTTACGCCTCCTGTAACACAATCCGCTTTACCGTCAACGTCTGCTCCTTTACCTGTATCTCCTTCTGTAAATGATCCTCAGCCTTCTTTACCTGTACGCGTCCCGCGTCCTGTGCGGGAGTATGACAGAGCTGAAAACTTCTGGAGTTTAGGCGCGTCTTTAGGCACATCATTTGCCGCACCAGTGTTAGTCGCAAATTTAAGCGGCACTTTATCGCCTTTCAGGAATTCATTCTTTGAAATAGGCGTGGATTTTGGTTTTCTTAGCGGTTTAGAAGATGTAGGTTATTATTCAATTTCGCCCTTTGTCCATTATGCTTTTTCTTTGCCTCTGGCGAATTTAGGCAGATGGTATATTGGAGCCGGCGGCAGTTATTATTACGCAGAATATGACTTTCCGCAAGGAATCATGCCAGTAAATATCTTTGCCCTTGATATTACTGCTGGTCTTTATTTTAACTTTGGTATGATTATTTCCTACACCATACGCACGGATTTTTCAACAGCCGGCAATACGCTGACTGTAGGTTACAGATACCGGTTTAACAGGGATTGATTATGAAAAACAGGTTATACATTATTTACAGTTTAGTTTTTATTATTGTACTTGGAACATGCACTCTCGGCGGAAACCTTGAAACCATGCAGGAAGAAATCATAAACGCAAGCCAAAACCCCGCCGCGAATGATTATAATATTACTAATTTGACACAGACATTTGGAAACATAACAAATGTAACTATAACACCAAAAGACGGAAAATCAAGCGGCGCTATAACTATCCTATACAATGGCTCAACAACGCTTCCCGCAGCAGCCGGAACCCATACTGTAACATTTAACGTAAAAGCTGCAAGAGGCTGGAACGCAGCTTCAGGATTAGCTGGCGGAACTTTAACAATAAACGCAGCTATTCAAACACCTGTCGCAAGTGATTTTAACATTGGTAATCTGACCCAAACAGTTGGAAGCGTAACCCCCGTAACAATAACACCAAAAACAGGCAAATCAAACGGCGCGATTACTGTATTTTATAATGATTCACAAACGCTTCCCGCAGCGGCAGGAACATATACAGTAACATTTAACGTAGCGGCGGCAGCAGGCTGGAACGCGGTTAATGGATTGGCTGGCGGGACATTGACTATAAACAGTACTCCAAACAATAATCCAAACAGTACTCCTGTCGCGAATGATTATAACATTAGCAATCTGACCCAAACAGTTGGAAGCGTAACACCTGTAACAATAACAGCAAAAGCCGGAAAATCTAACGGCGCGATTACTATCCTTTACAATGGCTCAACAATGCTTCCTTCAGCAGCCGGAACATATACAGTAACATTTAATGTAGAAGCGGCAGCAGGCTGGAGCGCGGCTTACGGTCTGGCTGGCGGTACATTGACTATAAACGCGGAAAATCAAAATCCCTCTGAAAACGGTATACAAATGTCATGGATACCCGCAGGAACATATACAAGGGGTCAGGATGGTGTAGAAACCCCAACGCATCAGGTAACGCTGTCTAAAGGTTTTTACATGGGTAAGTATGAAGTAACACAGGAACATTACCAGGCGGTAACAGGTGTAAATCCCAGTTACTTTAGCAGCAGTCCTGCAAGCGGCGAAGTACAGGAAAGGCGGCCTGTAGAATGGGTAACATGGTATGACGCAGTAGAATTCTGTAACAAGCTGAGTGAGCAGGAAGGGCTGACGCCTGCCTATACGATAACCGGAAGGATTCCTACAAGCGGATATCCGATAACTGCGGCGACAGTAACATGGAACCATGAAGCGAATGGGTACAGATTACCTACAGAAGCTGAATGGGAATACGCCTGCCGAGCAGGGACAACAACAGCGTACAATACAGGAGATACGATAAGCAACAACACAGGCTGGTATAATTCCAACAGCGGCAGTAAAACACACGAAGTAGGATTAAAACCGCCTAATGCATGGGGATTGTACGATATGCACGGAAATGTGTGGGAATGGTGCTGGGACTGGTATGCAAGTTATTCAAGCGGAGCGCAGACTGATCCAGTGGGAGCAGCTTCCGGTGACTACTGCGTGGATCGCGGCGGGAGCTGGAACCTTTCAGCCTCTTACGTCCGTTCCGCGTTCAGGTACTACTACGCTCCGAGCGACCGGGCCTTCAGCATCGGTTTCCGTGTCGTGCGCAATTAGGTTTATTTGTTGTATTACTTTTATTTCACGCGACGCCATATAGTTGGTAACAAAGACGCGCTCAATGTTTCGCGCGCAGTAATTTGGCGTGCCCCTAGTTTTTGCAGGCTCAAGTAACAAGGTAAGGAAAAATACCGTTACTACGAAATGCCCGCCTGCCGCAGGAAGCGGCAGTACCTGAACGACCGGAGGGAGTGAAGGTAAGGGCATTGAGAAGTAACGGGAGAAAAGAGGAAAGTTGTTGTATGAAAGAGACGCAACAGTAACAGTCACCGAAATTGTCTTGTGTTGTTAGGTGCTAATAACGCTATATACAGTTTATATATACTTATAGAAAATAAACATGACTTATAGAAATTTATATTAGCGTAAGGCGGGCAGTGCAAATCCCCGGCAGGGTCATCAAGAGGGGAACCTTCGCCTGTCAGTGACAGGCTCGGTTGAGGTTTCGGCGTGGATCACCTACAATGCCACACCAAAGTGTGCGTTGTAGACGGCCACGGCCGTTTATGACACTGACGGGGATTTGCGCTGCCCGCCTTGTGTTAATTATTGAATATTCTGTAGGTCAAGTTTAATTATACAAGGATATTTTATCTTTCACTTATGCCAGTATTTTTTCAATTTCCTGAAGAGAAAGACCTTTTTTTAACAGCGCGATTACATTTGCTTCACCTTCGGCTCTGCCTTTAGCGATACCCCGAATCTCGCCTCTTTCCTCTGCGGTGAGCAAGTCAGATATTCTGTCTGTTTCATACATACGCCGACTTCGTTCCCTTGCGCGTTCATGTTCGTCTTTGCTTATTTCACGTAATAATGCCGCTGCCATGCTTATTTCCCCTTTGTTTCTGATTATACCATTAATTTTCTTTCTGTGTATAGGTTCTTGCGCATATCTGAAAAACAACGACCATTTTTCGAATGCTGTCAGGTTTTCAACCGGTTTCATGATTATTTCACTCAGTTTATCCAACTCAACTATTACCATATTAATCTGATCGCTTAATTGTTCTCCGCCGGCTGTTCTCAGGGAATATTTATGTACAAAATCAGGGTGTTCAGGAAAAATTGAATATGTGCAGAATGTGATCTGATAAGTACGCACCAAATTCATATATTTAACGCCCCTGGATTTCTGAGACGAATGAAGATCGGTTAAGTAGTAGATGTATTTGTTGATAAAATTCTTGTGTTTCCCTCCGATTTCTTCTCTTTGTGAACAGTGCATCTCGACATCAACCTGGTCGCCGTTATCAATAACGCAGTTAACATCAAAACGCTCGTTTTTTTCGTCTGTGTTCATTACTGCGATTTCATTGCCGCAAACTTGCGCGTCTACAACTGTCTGTTCAATAACAGTTGAGATAACATCAATAAGAACCTGCTTGGCGTCAGGATGGGTAAGCAATGTTTTAAAGAT
>WQSN01000046.1 GCA_009787835.1 Treponema sp. | reverse complement strand
CTTTCAGAGCCGTATTTACCCGTTATGACAAGCTCGATACTATCTTCTCGGCCTCTGTTATCCTCGCCTCTATCATTATACTTTTACGTTGTGTGAACACGTCCTAACCGAGTTTTGGAACAACCTCTCTCTTGTTAAATTAATATAGACAGGTTATACTGTGTTCACTGATGGGAAGGTGATAAAAATGTATGTAATCCACGCTGATAACAGCCGTTTTTTTCGTAAGGTAATAAAAGTATTTTTAAATGAACTGGGTATAGATTCCGATGGTTTTGAAAGCGGAGATGATGTATTAAACGAAGTTGGAAACCGTAAAGTATCCTGCGTCATTACAGGTCTGGAACTGACTGACATGACAGGTGAGGAATTAATAAGACAGCTTATCTATTCAGGGCATTCAATGACCATTATTGCGGTAACAGGCAGCGGTAACGAAAACAGGATTAAAAACCTTGAAGCTATGGGCGTTAAAGCAACAATTCAAAAAGGCGGAAACTGGAAAGATAAATTACGGGAGTATTTTTAAAATTCCTGTATAATCAGAGTCAGTCTATTATATGGACACATTATAGACTGACTACCTTATGAAAATTACATTATTTTAATAATTTCCGCACATTGGTAATGGTCCCTCCCTGGAGAGTAGACACATCATTAGTGATGATCATTGCCGTTTTATCAAGCTGTAGAATTTCAGAAATTATCTCTTCTTTGCCTTTGCGATTAGCGAATATCATCAAAACAGTTTTTTCTGAGTTCATACCCCATGCCTGCATGGTTGTAACCGCATAACCTTTTTCCCTAAGACGGCTTACCAGAACTTCGTTTTCCTTGGCAACTATTGTCTGAATAAGCACCCGCCCCATTGCGATACGGCTTTCAATCATTGATCCCAAATAAACGCCTATTGAAAAACCAATACTGTACACAATGCCTTTTATCGGCGCTTCGACAATTCCCATAATTACACGGGAGGCTACAAATGTCCAAATCAATATTTCTATAAAGGAAAGTAAAGTCCCCTGTTTCCGGTAACCTTTACTGATAAGAATAAACCGCAAAGTAGCAATCGCTACTTCGATGATTTTTGCGATAAAAATAAGGAATAACTCCAGCGGCGACACCGCAGTAAAAAGTTTAATTATAACTTCTTGCATGGAGATATTTTACCGCAAAACGTCATTTAAAAGCAATAACCATATTAAACCTACTTGCTAACAAACAGAAAACAGCGTATACAAAATAGAAAGGGAAAAAATGAAAGTACTATTGATAGGCGGAACAGGAACAATATCCAGTGCAATTTCCAGGCTGGCTGTAAAAATGGGATGGGAGCTGTATCACCTAAACAGGGGAAACCGCAGGGGTGAAATTGAGAATGTCACTCATATCCAGTGCGATATAAGATCAGAAGATGACGCTGTAATCAGAGAAAAGCTTGAAAAGGCGCTTGGCGGCAAAAAGCGTTTCGATGCTGTCGCTGATTTTATAGCGTTTGTCCCGGAACATGTTCAAAAGGATTTCAGGATTTTTAACGGTCTGTGTAATCAGTTCATATTTATTTCATCGGCTTCAGCATATCAGAAACCTCTTTCATCGTACCTGATAACCGAAAGCACACCTCTTGCGAATCCGTTTTGGGAATATTCCAGAAATAAAATCGCCTGCGAAAATTTCCTGATGGAAAAATACCGGGAGTGCGGTTTCCCGGTAACTATAGTACGTCCAAGCCATACATATGATGAAAGAAGCGTTCCGCTGGGAGTTCACGGCAGCAATGGAAGCTGGCAGGTACTCAAAAGAATGCTGGACGGTAAACCGGTTATTATTCACGGCGACGGTACCAGTATATGGACGATGACGCATAACAGCGATTTTGCCAATGCTTTTGTTCAGCTTATCGGAAATATTCACGCCATTGGAGAAGCGGTGCATATAACATCGGACGAAAGCGTAACATGGAACCAAATCTATCAGATTATCGCGGGCGCGCTGAATGTAGAATTAAAAGCTGTACATGTATCAAGCGGCTTTCTGGATAAATATTCAAATGGCCGCTACGATTTTAAGGGCAGTCTGATTGGAGATAAAGCCAATTCCGTTGTTTTTGACAACACAAAGTTAAAAAGACTTGTTCCCGGTTTCTGCGCCAAAGTCCGTCTTGATCAAGGGATAAAAATGACAATTGACAATGTACTGGCCCGCAGCGAACTTCAGCGTGAAGACGCGGAATTCGACAAATGGTGTGACAAGGTCATAGAGTTATTTCTTAAATAATTTTGGAAGATTCCAGCTTTGATCTTTCATGGATATAAAAGCGATAATAATAAATAATGCAGCCATAACTATAACGAATATCAGAGGTATCAGGATGCTGCTGCTGTCTTTTTCCTTTGTTTCCACAGCAGCTCCGACTATAACAACAGATTCATCTACCGGAACGCTGTCATCTGTAAAAACGATAAAAAGACAGATAATAATTGTTAATAACATCAAAGCAAGGGCCGCAAGACTGGCTAAACGAATGGAGAAATTTGATTTTTTATTAAGAGCCAAATAAATCATGGCTCCCATAATAATTATACCTATAAGAACACCAAGAAAGATCATTAAATACTCCTGTTTTTATTTTCGGCTGAATCCAGGCAAATTTAAAAGCGGAAAACATGTAACAACCGCAATTTAATGACATAAAAATCAGTGTTGTCATTTTATGGCATGTATGGTATAATCTTTATATATTTTTATAAGCGAGGTAGAGAATGGCTCATAAAATCAGTGATGATTGTGTAAATTGCGGCTCCTGCGCACCGAATTGCCCGGTTGAGGCAATTTCCGAAAAAAACGGTTCACATTCAATTGATCCGGAAAAATGTACGGATTGCGGCGCATGTGTAAGCGCGTGTCCGACAGAAGCAATTTCGCAGGGGTAAATTTTGTCAATCAGGAAATTAGGCAAGGGGTACGCCCTTGCCTTTTTTTTATTTTTTTTACCGGTATGCTACGCGCAGGAAGCCGGTACTATTGATTACCCGGTCATTACCAGGCTTGACAGCAGAGATTTAAGCTACAGGCAGTATATAAATGATGTGGAAAACAACAGAAGACTGCTTTTCGCTAACCGCGCGCGAAGCGGAACAACCGCACAGACCGCAGAAAATCTGACTATTTACCAATACACCCCCAGCCAGGGTGAAGATCTTTTATTCCTGGCGGCGCGCTGTAATGTACCGTATTCAGCGCTGGCAAGCCTGAACAGGTTAAATAATCCCGCATCATTCCAAACATTAAAGCCTCTGCTGCTCCCCTCCTGCCCGGGAATTTTTCTGCCCGCCAGGGCGGAGTCGGAACTGGAAATGCTGCTGGGCGCAGGAAGGCTTTCAAGCCAGGAATATGCGGAAATAAAAATAAATATCACCGGTATTTCAGAAACATACTTCTTTTTCCCCGGCGCCGATTTTTCGCCCACAGAAAGAGCATTCTTTCTGAATTCCGGTTTCCGGTTTCCTCTGCGCAATTACCGTCTGACAAGTGATTATGGCATCAGGGAAAGCCCAATTTCCGGTAACATAATTATGCATAATGGGATTGATCTGGCGGCTCCGGCAGGAACAGAAGTGCTTGCGGTTGCGGACGGAATTGTTACAGAAATTGGATTTGATTCAGTTTATGGGAATTATATTATAATAAGCCATGGTGAAAGATGGACAAGCCTGTATGGACATTTGCAAAAAATAGAAACAGTCTTGCGATCTGCGGTAAAATCCGGTAATCTTATAGGTAGGGTAGGATCTACAGGTCAATCCACAGGGCCGCATCTTCATTTTGAATTACATCAGGATGGGAGAGCATTAAATCCCGGTAATCATCTTCGTAATGCTAATTAGAGTCGTCTATTATTTGAAAAAGCGGATTTAGAACATAATGTTCGCGCACGTTTTTTTATTCAAATCCAGGGTTGCTGTTCCAAAAATTGAAATTTTAGAACAGCCTCAGTTATTATGGAAATGATTTTTGGAATGGAGCATGCCAGGGTTAAAGATATTTTTGGCTTTTTTTTTGATAATCCCCATTATCTCTTTGCAGGCTGAATCTTTTCGTACTGTTGTAGAAAACAGTATAGTTATAACCCCAGAAAACCCATCAGGAATTACAGCAGCATTGGGAATTCAAAGTTCATTACTTATCAACCTGGGCGGTGAAGTCCGGTTCATAAGAGGTATAGAAGTAGAAATTTCCGCACCGCAGAACTGGCTATCATTCCGCGGATCGCTTGTTATGTCAATGTACAATAATCTCAATCCTCAAAATGCATCCGGAACAACCGATATGGACGGTAACCGTATTGCTTTTGAACCTTTACCTGCCAGACTTCAGATTGTTTACCAAATACCTGTCCGCCAATCCCATGGTTTACGGACTACCCCTTATGTTATAGTTCCTGCCGGCATAAACTATGTAAATACTTTTCCGGTCCTTTTCGGGCTAATGCCAGTTGTAAAAGGCATGACAGAAGATTTTGAGGCGTTAACCTTCAACCTGACAGTAAGACCTATCCTGACCGATGAAGGCGCCGTCGTTTTAACTCCACGCTTTCCACCAATACTGCGGGACAAGCCATTTACTGTTCTGATTGATGATGTGCCGGTAGAAAATATCAATGACAAGTACTTTCTGAGGGAAGGAGAACATCACTTGGTAATCCTTTCAGAGGATTACAGAAATGAAAGCCGCCGGTTCCTGGTAGAACGCGCCAGAACCTTAGACTTGATAATTGAACTGCAAGACCCTACCCCATTATTAATTTTTGAAGCTCCTTATAATGCGTTGATTTTCCTGAATAATGAATATATTTATCATACTCGTGAACCAATTGCAGTTGAACCAGGTCTTCATGAGGTTAGATTTCAGATTGGCGATTATACAGTAATAAAAAATCTGAACACCCAACGCGGAAAAACCTACCGTGTATCTCTTGCATTGGATTTAATTATTGATGAAAATGAACAAAATTAAAGGATAAAGTAATATTTTAAGCCAATTCCTGCCTGACACACTTTATAACCTCAATTATTAACGCCTAAATTTTGCATAATGGCTTTACAATGCCTTTTAAATAATATATAATCTAAAACAGCTGGGTGGGTGAATATGTTTAAAAAAAACCATTTTAGAAAAATAACCTAGCTTCCGATATTTAAATTGTCAGGGTTGTAGTTCCCCTCCCAAATCACTACAATTCTGATATGCCTCAAGGGCATGGAGCTGCCCGAATACATATTCGGGCAGCTCCGTTTTTTTTATACAATCCACCCTATTAAAAAACCTTACTTGTATTAAGCATTCATTTATGATATTAATACCTAATGCGCGAACGCGAAAAGCAGGCCGAAACTGATGATCAGGTTAAATTAAAACCGTTTCTGGGTATCAAGGCAGGCATTTGGCTTACAGGATTATATTCATTAATACTGCTTGCGGCTCTTTTTCTTTTACTGGTATATCCTGGACTGAGAAATCCAGGCGCAGTACTTTCAATAAAAACAGAACCTGAAGGAGCCGCCATTAGGGTTAATGGCATTTATATGGGAACTTCCGGTTCCGGCAGTGGAATTTTTGTTTCAAAAGGACAAAAAACGATAGAAGCCGTTCTTCCCGGATTTGAAAGTCAAAGCGCGTTTCATGAAATACCCGGGCGAGTATTTGGATCGCTCTTTTTTCCGCTGCGTTACCAGATTGAATTTAATCTGAAAACAAGGAGTCCTTCAGACGCTTTCGCGCGATCAGCCGCAGATTTTGCCGCGTGGACTTTTGGCGGAGAGCCAACTGCGGTCTGGCAAATCCCATTGAGCCTTTCAGAGGGAGCGTACAGGATAGGTCCTGAACATGATCCTGCATCAAAAGAAATACTCAATGCCGCATCTCGTTTCACTGTAACGCGAGCCGCTTTACGCGATCTTGTGCGGGCAAAATTTTTGATGGATAGCGGAGGTCTCTCTGCGTCTGCGGCAAATTTGGCAGGTTCAGTTACAGACATTCTGCATTTCCTGTCAGAAAGCCCAAACAGCGCCGAATGGCTTTCCGATCTTTTACCGCCTGAAACTGCTGTTATTGTGAGGAATTCTGACTGGTATAAAAATACAGTCAAAACTGACGCAGCAATACAGCAAAACACATCAGAAACAAGACGAATGTCAGCAGGTGAACTGCTGGCAAACGAGCGGAAAATCGCCGGTTTATCATTTATTAATTTTGCCAATAACGGGTTTATGATTAGCGTAAATCCTGTTCCGGGATCTTTATACAAAACATTTCTGAATGAAAACCCCGAATTTGATAACGCCGCTCAAAATGAAATCTTTCCGAAAGCGATGTATGAAAAAGAGGATATTACCGGAGTTACATGGTATGCCGCACAGGCATTCTGTAATTGGCTGACAGAGAACCTTCCTTCATCAATGGCAGATATGGAAGCAAGGCTGCCTACAGAAAGTGAGTGGGAATATGCAGCCGGATACGAAGATGAAATTATTAACATGAGAAATACAGGCTGGGAATGGTGTTTGGATCCCTATGCGCCGCTCCCCTTTTTCAGCGCTTCACAAAAAGCCATTCAGGCAGTAGGCTCTCCGGAACGCACCTTAAAACGAAAACAGTTATCCGCGTCTTCACCAACCAGAGCATCACTTCCGCCTGATTTTTCATCGCCTTATGTTACCTTCCGTCCTGTTATTTCCAGAAGGAATCCATGAGCGAAGGCATAAAAACAATAGCGCAAAACCGTAAAGCACGCCACGAATATTCAATAGATGAGAGCTATGAATGCGGCATAGAATTGCTGGGAACAGAGGTTAAATCATTCCGTGACGGAAAAATTTCTTTTCCAGATTCATGGGCGGAGGTAATTGACGGCGAAATTTGGCTTCGTTCTCTGAAAGTAGCGGAAAATCCGTTTTCCTCGGTTTTTAATCACGATCCTGACCGCAAGAAACGCCTGCTGCTGCATAAGGAAGAAATAAAACGCATTAAACGGAAAGTAGAGGAAAAAGGTTATACGCTAATCCCACTTGTTTTTTATTTTAAAAAAGGCAGAGTAAAAGTGGAACTGGGGCTTTGCAAAGGTAAAAAAGTTTTTGATAAACGCGCAAGTTTACGCGAAAAAGATTTAAAACGCGAAATAGCCAGAGATTTCCGCCACAGAATGGAGTAAATCAGTTTAGAATATTAATTTTTGTTTTGAGATCGAGCGGTATAAGCTTCAATTAATTCAAACATTAAAAGAAAGGAAAAAATCAGCAGACCCGCGCATATTGAAATTATTTTAATAATTTTGTCGGAAAAAAAATCCGGTTCTTTGGTAATATATATTTTTCCCGTTATTGCAGGCGATGAGTTTATTCTCTCAAGACCGACAATCCTGATAAAACGTTCATCTTCATGGGCATAACCCATCTGACGGGCATGTACCAACAGGGTATCATGATCATATAACAGGTTATTTTTGGTGTTTTCCAGCTCTTCATTAATGTATCCCAATTCTTTTATATTGGCCAATTGCTGTTCACGCTCTGACAAGAGCTGATTATAGGCTGATAAACCTTTTGGACCGTTTAAAATTGAAAACAGCGCGTAAATCGCAACAGCAGTCCATACCCCAATGAGGTATTTTGAGAGCTTCATGGTACGATTTACGGTATTTTTTAGCGGATTCTTGACAACAATCATTACCTGGATTAACATATATATAGAAACTACTGAAAACTGGTAATTATACCGATAATTAACCTAAAAGCTTTATTAGGGAGAGGTTAATGGCAATTGAAAAAAAACCTTCGATATACTCAGATCGCGGAAGTATTGGCTCCGCTGATGAATTAGACGAATACGGGGTATGGGTAAAGAGCGAACCCCAAATTCTTTCAGCACACAGCTCTGATATCAAGGAAACCAGCGGCCTGCCTCCCGTTTTAAGTGATTTAGCTGTTAAATCAGCTTCAGAAGATATTTCAGATGATGATTTCGCGGATGATTTATCATCAGGAGAATTTACAGACGATGATTTTACATCTACAGCTGCATCAACGGCTTCAGATGATGATGATGCTTCAGCCGATGTGTCTTCTGCATTCGATGATTTTGACTTTGCCAGCGATGAAAATGAAAAAACAGATTTAATTGATGATGTAGTTAATAACATTGAAGACGCTGTAGAAACCAAAACAGCCGGTGAAGATGATTTAGGCGGCATTGACGATATCGAAGAGGATAATTTGCAGGATTTTGAAGCCAGCGCTTCAAGTTCAGAAATTGATGATGATTTTGACATTGACTCGCTTACCGAAGACGATGATACAGACATATCAATTTCCGGTGATACCGACGCAAATGATATAGATTTATCAGCGGAGACCGGTGATCTTGATTTATCGTCATTGGATGATTCATCGATAGATGTATCATCATTGGAAGAAGAATATGAAGTCCCAACAGTAAAAGCGATTTCAGGCAATAAAGATATAAAAATAACAGAAAACATTGAAAAAAATATTAGTATCCAGGAAAACAACACATCCATTATTCAGAATAAAGAATCAGGCTCAGGGCGCGAAGATTCTCCTTCGGATCTTTCAACCCAGCTTTTACTGAAAATCGCCAATGAGCTTTCATCCATTAGGGGTGAACTGTCCGAACTGAAAAGAGAATTCTCAATTGTCCGCAGTTCTGCTCCGCAGGATTTTGTTCCGGAAGCAAATACTGGTGAGCCGGAAGCTGAACACAGCGGCTTCTTCCTGGAAGAAGAAGATGAAACAATCGCCCTTACAGGGGATGAACTGGACAACATTCTTAACACCGCGGACTTCACAGAAGAATCCGGAGCAAATGAAACGCCTGAAAGTGATTTCTCCGCCGTAATGGATTCCGACATCATGGATACCGCCGGTCTCGACTCAAGTATCATGGAATCTGAAATCATGGATACAGATCCGTTAGCTGATATTTCTTCCGGGGACGATCTTATGGCAGATTCAACAGAACCGGAAGATATTAACATTGATATTGATGAGGCTCCTGAAAGCATTGAAATCGCCGAGCCTGAAAAAGAGACTGAAGAAACCGAAGAAATTGAAATAGAAACTGTAGAGTTCGAGGATATCGCATCTGATGAGATCGCATCCGCAGAACCTGTTTCCGATACAGAAATAAGCGGCTTAACCGGTATTTCTGACAATTTTGACAAGGAGACAGCCACAGTTGACACTCAGATTTCCGAGCTGGAATACGATGATGGTTTTACTGTTATTGGTGATGACATCGAAGAAAGCGGGACATTATCAGAAACATTAAAAGACTCGCCTGTTGAAGAAATTGAAATAACAGAAGAAACGCTTATTGAAGAAATAGACGAAACAGAAGAAACACCTTTTGAAGAAGTTGAAATAACAGAAGAAACGCTTATTGAAGAAGTAGACGAAACAGAAGAAATACCTGTTGAAGAAATTGAAATAACAGAAGAAACACCTATTGAAGAAGCAGACGAAATAGAAGAAACACCTGTTGAAGAAACTGACGAAGCAGAAGACTCATCAGATAACGATACAGAAGAAGAGTATATAGATATAGGCGATCTTGGAATTGATTTAGATTCAGATGCTTCTGCGGATGAAGAAGCATCGGCTGAAGCAGACGGGCTTGATATCGATTTATCGCAGGTGGATTTTTCAGATGAAATCACCGCTGTGGAAAATACGGAAGATTTTCAAATTGACGAAATAGTTTATCTGGATGATGCAGAAATTGACTCAGGCGCTGATGATGATTTTCAGTTTGATGAAGCGATATATTTTGATGATGATTTTGACGCAGGCGATAACATTGCTGAAAGCGCCGATTCTACAGACAACACAGGCGGCAGCGCTGATGAAAACGCCGGAATCAGCGAAAGCGGTGATTTTACGGATTTCACAGGCGGCAGCATTGATGAAAGCGCAGTAGTAAGCGGAAGCGGCGATATTGCAGATTACGCAAGCGACAACACTGATGATGATGAAATTCAAATCGATGAAAGCAAGGATTCCGATGAACTTAAAGTGCTTCGTGAAGAAGGCGCTCAGCTTTCTACCTATCCTCCCGACAACGTATCGTATCTTGAAGATGATAACAAGGATAATCAAAACGCATCAGATTCCCTCGGGTTTAACGCAGATGAGCTTGACTCAGATCCGATTGATCTTTCTGACGCTGTAATTGATGAGCCTGTTTTATCAACTGAAGGCATTGATGAACCTGTAACAGAACCGGACATTGACCTGGAATCTATCGAAGATATAAGCAGTTTTAACATTGAAGAGACAGCCGAAGAAGAGCAAACCCAGGAAGAGATAGAGGATGCAAGCGCTGATACTGATTTACAGGCGTTTGAAGACGCGTCTTTGGATGAAGCCTTAAACGATAATTCCAGCATTGATCTGTCAGAAGATACACTGGACATTGAACTGTCAGAAGACGACTCTCTGGACATTGAATTGTCAGAAGACGATACCCTGGACATTGAATTATCAGAAGACGACACCCTGGACACTGATATGTCAGGAGAAGATAATTTGGATATCGAATTGTCTGCAGATGATAGCCTGGGTTTTGATCTGTCAGAAGAAGATGATGATTCAGTAATTGATGAAGAAATGGATGTTGATATTCCGGCGGACGATTTACTCATAAGTGATGATCTGCCATCTCATATAACTTCATCCATCGATGATGATTTTGAACAGGTAATTCCGGAAGGTTTTGAAGCTGAAATGGAAGAAAGCCTGGCTTCTTTTGACGATGAGCCTGAAGAAGAAAAAGTAGCGGATAGTATTGATAATACGCCGGTTATTCCCAATGAAACCTCAAGCATAATCAATAAAGAAGAAAAACCATCCGCTTCTGTTGCCGCACAAGCCATTTCAGATGCAGTAGAACTTTCTGACACAGGAAAACAACAAACAACTGGCGGAAGCAATAATTACATGTTAATTCCTACAGAACTTAAATCCGAACTGCGGAATATTCTGTCATACATGGATCAGCTTCTGGATTCCCTTCCTGAAAACAAGATCGAAGAATTTGCCAAATCAGAATACTTCGATTCATATAAAAAACTCTTTAAGGAACTGGGGCTGGTATAAAAACCGAACCTTCGGGTAATTCTCCCGGCGCGCAGCTTCATTCACGGTACAATCCTCTTGGTGAAGCCGTGCGTTATGTCGACTCTCTGAATTTAAGCGAAATAATTGAATGTTTCATTTTAATTGAACCGGGTAAAGGTTATCTTGTATCCGCACTGCGGGAAAAATTTAAAAACAGTAAAATCATAGTCCTTCATGTTGATAAAAGTTTTGAAGATGACAGCTTTTCCCAGCCGGGAATCTCCGTACTGCACGGAACAGGCGCAATGAGCGTTCAGGATTTCCTGGAAAGGGAAACGCCTGATATTGATGCTTCCCGTATCCGAATAATTGAATGGCGGCCCTCGCAGAATTTTTACAGGGAAGCCTATGTAAAACTTCTGTCCATGACAGTAGAATTTATTAAACGTACAGACGCAGGAATAAAAACAGTATCCGCATTCGGAAGACGATGGATAAAAAATTTTTTTAAGAATCTGGATAATGTACAGCAGGTTCTTCTATATAAATCAATGGAAATGCCTGTTATTGTTACAGGTTCAGGACCAAGCCTTGAAAACGCGCTTTCGGTCATCAGGCAAATGCAGGAAAACTCATTAATCATTGCATCTTCATCTTCAATAATGGCTCTTGCTCACGGGGGAGTATCCGCAGATATAATAATTGCTGCGGACGGCGGCAGTTGGGCATTGCAGCATTTATATCCGTATTTCAGAAAAGATAGCCGCGATACGATAATTGCAGCTAACTTTTGCGCCGCTCTTCCCTCCCAATGCGGCATTGTTCCGCGGTTGATTATTAATGACGGCAGTTTTTGGCAGAGTATTATACTCCATGAACTTGCGCTGCCTTCGGTAATTATTTCCCAGAAAGGAACTGTAACAGCCGCCGCCGCAGAGCTTGCAATGCTTCTAAGCGGCGGAAATATTTATCTTGCCGGAATGGATTTTTCCGTAAACGACATAAGAACCCACGCAAGACCTTATGCTTTTGATCGCCTGATCCATGATAACGCTGTCCGGACATCTCCTGCGTATTCAAAAAGTTTTCTCCGCTCAGGGATTATACGCGAAGGCGGAGATTACGGAATTTATGCCGCATGGTTTAAAAACAAACTCGCTTCATGGCCCAAACGGATTTTTTCGCTTAACGCCAGCAATAAAATATTCGAAGAAGCGCCTTCCGTTCCGCTGCCTGAACAAGCGTCAGAGTTTGTGAAAAAAAATATAAGCGGATATTTTAAAACAATAAATGTTAACGATCATGGCGCCTTCAGAAAAAAAGGAGCGGCCGCTCTTTGTGCCGCGATAAAAGACATCCGCTATTCGCAAAAATTAAGAGCGGAACTTATCCTGATGCTTTTTCCTGGCGAACATTATGTAACAAATGAGAATCTGCAGGAAGCAATACGCGGGGTGTCTCATGGATAGGAGATACGTATTCCTGGAATCAAAGAGCGGCGATAAGGTTCCAGCGTTAATCACACAATCGGGAAACACGCCGCTTCATTCCATGGTTGATCCAAAAAGGGAAGCGCAGCGATTGGTATCAACAATTACAGATGATACAGGTTTCTTGATTATTCTGGGTCTTGGCGGCGGTTTTATTCCTGACGCGGCTTTGGCCAATACCGCCGCGCAGGTTATAGTAATGGATTTTAATATTACAGAACTGTTATCCGCCATTGATTACTCAAAGCTGACGCGTAACGCACGTTTCACACTTATTGCAGATCCTTCGCCGCAGGAAATAAAATGTTTTATCCGTGACAGGTACAATCCGGCTCTGTGCGGCGGAATAAAAGTCATACCCCTGCGGACCAGAACAGACGCGGACAGAGAAAAATTCAGCGCGGCCGTCTGCGCAATTGAAGAAGCAATCGAAAACGCCGGCGCCGATTACTCGGTTCAGGCTCATTTTGGCAAACGATGGTTTTCAAACATTGTACGCAATATAAAAGAAATCAAAGCGCCGCAGGAAAATATTTTTTTTAATGAGCAGCCCAATGAGGCCGCAATTGCCGCGGCAGGTCCTTCGCTTGATCTACAGATACCAGCCCTGAAAGAATGTAAATCGCGCCGGGCTTTTATTATTTGTTCAGATACCGCACTGCCAGTCCTTTTGCACCATGACATAGAACCTGATACAGTAGTTTCAATTGACTGCCAGCATATCAGTTACTATCATTTTATGAACTGTAAAATGAATGACATACCTTTGTTTCTGGACATCGCTAGTCCTCCCCTGCTCGGTTCTTTTTCACAATCGCCGGTTTTTTTTACAAGCGATCATCCGCTTGCTCAATACATCTCGGAATACTGGCAGCCTTTACCGCGCCTGGATACATCAGGAGGCAATGTTACATACGCCTGCCTGTCCCTTGCTGAAAATATTGGCGCAAAGAATATCATTTTATTCGGTGCGGATTTTTCTTATATTCGTTCAAGAACCTACGCAAAAGGAACTTATATTTATCCATTCTTTGAAAAAAAGCAAAACCGCCTTTCACCTTTGGAAGCTCTTTCTTCAGCATTTTTATACCGCAGTCCGTTTCTGCCCAGGGAAAAAACAGATCCTGAGCAGGAATATTATGAAACATCCCAGCTTCGTTTTTACAGAAAAAAACTGGAAGAAAAAGCCGCAGTAATGGAAGCGTTTATAACCTTTGCGCAGGGAAAGGGCGCTCCAATTAACATATACAATGAAAAAAAAACAGGAAAAACGCCAAAAAGAACTGAACAATTAATGAGCGGCGGCGTGCAGAATAAAATAATTGACAGCGAAAAATTTCTTGAACAGTACCGTGATGATATAAAAGCTCTGCCTGATGCAGACAACGAAGACTATTTACAAAAGTTACACATCAAAGACCGTAAAATATTTATCACTTTGCTTCCGTATACAGCGTTTTTAAAACACCGTAACCCTGCGTTAAAAACAAAAGATTTAATTGAAGATGCAAAGCGTCTGAGCGTACAGGAAATTGATCGAGTGCTGCAAACCACTTGTTAAAATAATAATGTTTAAGTTATAGTATCAATATAAAGGAGGTTCTTATGATTTTAAGGGGAAGTTATTCATCTGAAGTGATGCATACGTCTGTAAACATTCAGGTTTACATTTCAAATCCCGGCGCAGAGCCGCCGTATAAGATAATCTACTTACTGCATGGGCTGCATGGAAACCAGGAGTCCTGGATTGATAATTCAATGCTGATGCATTACGGTAAGGAATACAATGCGGTTTTTGTAATGCCGGATGTAAGCAGAAGTTTTTATTGTAATCTGAAATACGGAAGGCAATATTATTCCTTTGTCGCTGATGAGCTGCCGGCAATTAGCCGGAAAATTTTCAATATTTCATCCAGGCGCGAAGATACAGCGGTAATTGGATATTCAATGGGCGGTTACGGCGCTCTCAGACTGGCGCTGTCAAGACCTGAACAGTACAGTTTTTGCGGAGCCATTTCCCCTGCTTGTCTTTACTTTAAATCAATTCTGGACAAACTTCGCACTGATGCCGCCGCATATATGAAAACCAGCGCTGAAGCGAAGGAGATAGTAACAGACCTTTACTCCATATACGGTGAACCTCTTGAATATAATCCCGAATATGATGTCCTGTATCTGGCTAAAAATTTTCCTTCCAATATGCCAAAACCAAAAATATATACCGTATGCGGCACGGAAGACGATTTGGTAAAAGAAAATCATCAATTCCGGGATGAATTAAAGGATGCCAATCTGGATTTTACATACGAAGAATGGTCCGGCGGACATGACTGGTACTTTTTTAACGAAGGACTGAAAAAAACTCTTGAAGTTTGGCATAACAGTCCCGGATGAATCTATAGACAGCCAGAAACAAATTTAATTGTCTTGTAGGCTCAGATTCATACCCCGCCGCTTTAAAGTGATTTACTGAAGGTTCTCCAGATATATTCTCCCTCCCCTTGAACATACCTAAAATCTGTTCCATAATTAATTAAATTTATTGGTATAATTTTATGGAAGAACTGCAATCTACAGAAATACTTGATCGTGAAATACTTGAGGACGCAAGGAAAAAAGCCCTTCGCATCCTGAGAACAGCGGAAGAAACGATAAAAGCGCAAACCGTTCAATGGGAAAAGAAAACCACAGACAGCATTAATGAACTGGATAAAAAATACAGTGAACAATATGTACAAGCCGCACAAAGGGTAATGTCAAGGCTTCCGATTGACAAACGCCGCGCCAAAATAGAAAAAATTGAAAACCTTCTTCAGGACGCGGTAGAAGCCTGGTATAAAAATTCAAGCCGGGAATTAATATTAAAACTTTTAACAAGAGAACTTGTTAACCGTCTTGTAATAATCAATGATCAATTAATAAATAAAAACGGGCAATTAGCGAAAATTGACGGCCTCAGCCGCAATGAAGCGGAGACTATCATTAAAAAAATAAATTTTAAATGCAATATTGAAGAGACTGCCAGCGATAATCATTATCCTTCCATAACGCTTATGTCAGGCGATACGCGTATAATAGCTTCCATGCAGGATGTTATAGACTCCCTGCTTCAGGAAAAACGCGCTGAACTGGCCGGGGCTCTTGTTGGCATCGCCTTCATGGAGGGAGAGATATAATGCAGGAAGGGCGAGTCTGCAGGATATCAGGCCCGATTATCCGCGCATCAGGTCTGGGAGCCGCAGGGCTTTTTGATCTTGTGGAAGTGGGAGAAAAACGCATAATCGGAGAAATTGTCCGGCTTGAAGAAGATGAAGTCGTCATTCAGGTTTATGAAGACAATACCGGTCTAAAAATAGGCAGTCCTGCATGGTCAACCGGCCGCCCACTTTCCGCTTTGCTGGGTCCCGGTCTTATGGGAACAATTTATGACGGCATCCAAAGACCTCTTGCCCTCCTCCATGAACAGGACGGCGCATTCATGAGACCGGGAGGAAGGGGCAATCCCCTTGATACTGAAAAGAAGTGGCGTTTTATTCCCAACCCTGCGTTAGCTGCAAAAATAGCCAGCGGCGGGAAAGTAAAGGCTTTGGCCGGACTTGAGCTTGGCGTAATAAAGGAAACAGAAAGTATTAACTGTAAAATAACAATTCCGCCTGATATAAAGGGCGGTGATCTTGCGCATTTATGCGAAGAAGGCGACTACTCTGTTTTTGAAATTGCAGCTAACACAAGCGCGGGTGAAAATATAACATTTGCCCAGTGGTGGCCTGTCCGCCAGAGCCGCCCCATAGCGTCACGCCTGCCGCCCGATGAACCTCTCCTTACAGGAGAGCGCATAATTGACATATTTTTTCCCCTTTCAAAAGGAGGAACCGCCGCGATACCAGGCGGTTTCGGCACCGGAAAAACCATGACTCAGCATGCTGTTGCCAAATGGTGTGATGCCGATGTAATAATCTACATAGGCTGCGGAGAGCGCGGCAATGAAATGACGGACGTACTAACAGAGTTTCCCGGGCTTTTGGACCCGCGCACAGGACGCAGCCTGATGGAAAGAACCCTGTTAATCGCAAACACATCCAACATGCCTGTCGCGGCGCGGGAAGTGTCAATTTATACCGGCGTAACCCTTGCGGAATTTTACCGCGACATGGGTTACCATGTTGCAATCATGGCGGACTCAACAAGCCGCTGGGCTGAAGCGTTACGCGAACTTTCAGGCCGCATGGAGGAAATGCCGGCGGAAGAAGGTTTTCCGGCGTACCTTCCGACACGGCTCGCCGAATTTTACGAACGCGCCGGCCGTGTCCGTACTTTATCAGGTGCCGAAGGTTCTGTCTCAATAATCGGAGCTGTCTCTCCTCCCGGAGGGGATTTTTCAGAACCTGTTACGCAGCATACAAAACGTTTTATCCGCTGTTTCTGGGCGCTGGACAGGGATCTTGCAAACGCCCGGCATTACCCTGCAATCAGCTGGACAGACAGTTATTCTGAATATGCCGAAGAAGTGCAGCATTGGTGGGAACAGGTTAATCCCCACTGGTCCAGGGCGCGCAAGGCATGTATGGATCTTTTAAAACAGGAGCAAAGGTTAGCTGAAATTGTAAGACTAATCGGCCCTGACGCTCTTCCTGATGAGCAAAAGCTGATTCTTCTGACAGCGCAGATTATCAAGGACGGCTACCTTCAGCAGAATTCATTTGATGATGTTGACATGTACTGCGTGCCTGAAAAACAGGTGCGCCTTCTTAAATTAATAATGGAATTCCATGAAAGAGCGCGCACATGCATAAGCCTTGGCGCGCCCATGACAAAAATAACGGCGACAGGTTTAAAGGAAGGAATATCACGCCTTAAGAGCACGGTAAAAAATGACGAGCTTGAAGGGCTAAATGAATTTGAAGGAAAAATGCGCAATACTCTTGAAGAACTTGAAAGCGTTTACCGCTCCCGCATTTCAGCTAACATGGCTTCTGTGCCGGGGAAAATTACATGAAAGGCATCGAATACAGGGGGCTTACCCGGATAGAAGGTCCTGTTGTAATAACCGCGCGGAGCCGCAATGTGGGCTTTAACGAAATGGTTGCGGTCTACGACAGGGAAAACAACAGAAGGCTGGGCCGCGTGCTTGACTTGAGCGAAGAATGGACAGCGGTACAAATTTTCGGCAATAGCACCGGCCTTTCCGCGGATGATTCAAGGGTTGAATTCCTGGACAAGCCAATGGAGCTGAGGGTCGGCGCAGGATTGCTTGGGCGGGTATTCAACGGTCTTGGAGAGCCGATTGACGGTTACAGTAACATTTTTTCTTCCAAAACTCTTGACATTAACGGCCTGCCGATTAACCCATACGCCCGCACATATCCGCGCGATTTTATTCAAACAGGAATTTCGGCGATTGACGGAATGAACACGCTAATCCGCGGACAAAAACTGCCGATATTTTCGGGTAACGGCCTTCCCCACAACCGCCTTGCCGCTCAGATTGTCCGCCAGGCTAAAATACTTTCGTTTAACGACAATTCCGCGCCTTCGGAACAATTTGTTGTGGTATTCTGCGCGATGGGCGTTAAAAACGATGTCGCACGCTTCTTCCTGGAAGATTTTGAACATTCAGGAGTTTTGAATAATGTAGTGGTCTTTCTGTCGCTGGCGGACTCCCCTTCCCTTGAACGGCTTGTAGCTCCCAGATGCGCGCTAACCGCCGCCGAGTACCTTGCCTACGAAAGGAACATGCACGTCCTTGTTGTGATGACCGACATGACAAACTACTGCGAGGCAATGAGGGAAGTGTCTTCCATCCGGGGAGAAGTGCCAAGCCGTAAAGGATATCCCGGCTACCTTTACTCAGACCTTGCATCCCTTTATGAAAGAGCCGGAAAAATTAAAGACTCAAGCGGCTCAATTACCCAGATTCCAATCCTCTCAATGCCGAACGATGATATAAGCCACCCGATTCCCGATCTGTCAGGCTACATCACGGAAGGACAAATCGTTCTTGATCGCGAACTATTTCAGCGCGGAATTTACCCGCCTGTCGCGGGTCTTCCCAGTCTTTCGCGTTTGATGAAGGACGGAATAGGCCCCGGAATGACGCGCGAAGATCACAAGGATGTATCAAGCCAGCTTTTCGCCGCATACGCGAAAGTAAAGCAGATCCGCAATCTCGCATCGATAATCGGCGAAGAGGAACTTTCTGTAAGCGATAAACAGTATTTAAAATTCGGTGAAAAGTTCGAGCAGACTTATCTTTCACAGGAAGAATACGAAAACCGCGACATTGGCCGAACTCTGGACATTGGCTGGAAAGTATTAAAAGAACTTCCCCGGGAAGAACTGCTGCGGGTAAGGGAAGAGTATATAGAGAAGTATATGTCACCTAACAAATGAAAAATAATAATCCAAAAAAAAAGCTGCCCTCTTGACAAATATAATAATATTTAATTAAACTTAAAAAGTAACATTAAAAAGTTTTTGTCCCATCAGCTCATATTTTACACATCACTGATAAAAACCGGCAAGTATTTACCGGGAAAATTACATTTTTTTAAGGAGATTTTTATGGGAGAAGTTCATGTTGAAATTACTCTAAAAAACGGCGCTGACATTGTTTTAGCCAGCAATGGACATATAGCGGAACAAAATATCCGCTATGCTACAGTAACTGCCGTTGTGGATACAGGAGCAATGTCGCTTGTAATCGGCGATGAATTGCGGAACAAATTGGGATTAGCCATTGTAGAGTCCCGTACGGTGTCTCTCGCCGGAGGCTCAAAAGCCTATTGCAATGTTGCTGAACCGGTTCAAATTTGCTGGAAAAACCGTATTTCCGTTATACGTCCCTGGGTTCTTCCTGACGAAAAAGAAATCCTTCTTGGCGTAATTCCTCTGGAAGAGATGGACGTAATGGTTGACCCTGTAAATAATACCCTGGTCGGCATTCACGGCGATGAGATTATAGGAAGATTAAAATAAGCAGAGTCTGTCTATAATGCGGATACATTATAGACAGACCCTGCTTAGTGAGTTTCGCGCAGAGTAAATTTATTCAATCTTAAACCTGTTCACTTCCTTAATTAATTTGTTTATCGCATCCCTGTTCTTGGTACTAATGTCGTTTACTTGCGTTACGGCAATATTGATTTGCTCCGCACCTGTCGCCATTTCACTCATACCGGAAGCGATTTCTTGTGTTACTTTCTCAAGATTCAGGCTTTCCTTAATAACTTCCTGCGAGCCTTCAAGCATTTCTGTTGAACCGGTGCTTACCTGCCTGGTTAGCTGGTTTACATTGCTTATACCGTCCAGAGTCTGCTTGGAACCTTCCCCCTGTTCTTCCATCGCGCGGAGGATGATGTCTTCCTGCTGGGATACGGTTTTTACGTTTGTATCAATCGCTTCAAATCTGTTAAGCACGTTTTGCGTGGAGTTGGAAATCTTATCGATAGATCCCTTTATCTTTTTAAGCACTGTGCTGATTGTTTTGGATTGCTCAGATGAATTTTCCGCGAGCTTTCGGATTTCATCGGCGACAACGGCAAAGCCTTTGCCTGATTCACCCGCGTGAGCCGCTTCAATCGCCGCGTTCATACTCAGGAGGTTTGTCTGGCTTGAGATGTTTTGCATAACAGAGTTTATTTCCAATAGACCTTCCGACTCGCGGGAGATTTCCTGAATGTCAGCCGCGACTTCCTGCAGGCCTAAGCGTCCGTCTTCTGAAGCGCTCGTCAGGTTCTTTACATTGGAGCTGTTTTTTTCAAGAGTGCTTGTAACAGAAGATATATTGGCTACCATTTCTTCGATAGCGGCTGATGCCTTAGATACGTGCATATTCTGCTCTTCAACATTTGTATTTAATTTTTTGATGTTGTTTGTAACCTGTTCCATCGTGGCGTTGGTCTCCGTAACGCTCGCACTCTGGTTTATCACCCTGCCTTTGATGCTCTGGATGTTTGCGGTTATTTCGTTCACAGCGGCAGCTGTCTCGTTCATATTACTTGCCAGCTCGTTTCCTATTTCGGATAAAATATCGGCTTCTTTTTTAATTATCAAAATCAGCTTTCTTATCTTTTCTATTGTCTGGTTAAAGTAACGGGAAAGCTCCGT
>WQSN01000045.1 GCA_009787835.1 Treponema sp. | reverse complement strand
ATCGCGAGCGAGGTAAGCACAGTCTTTACCTTGTGACGGGCAAGATTGCGCAGCGCCATTTTCTTTAATTCCCAAATACCGGATAAAGTCATGTTAACCTCACTTTGGTGCGGACGCATGGCCGCACATATAAATCGAACATGAAACGTAGTTTCATGATAACCTCCGTATATTTATTTCGAATAGGAAACGTAGTTTCATACCGCCTCCTTTACCTCATCGCTGTCGATCTGTCCGTCACGGATACGCACAAGACGGCGGGCATAATCCATAACCATCTGATCATGAGTGGAGAAAATAAATGTAGTCTTCTCGGACTTGTTAAGCTTCAGCATCAGCTCCAGGATTTCCCTGCCGATTTTTGAATCAAGGTTCGCGGTCGGCTCATCCGCCAAAATAAGAGCAGGCTTTTTAACAAGCGCGCGGGCAATGGCGACCCTTTGCTGCTGACCGCCGGACATTTCCTTAGGGCGGCGCTTTTCCATTCCATCAAGACCGACTTCTTTTAAAACTTTGGCTGTACGTTCTTTAATTTCCTTCTTGTTAACACCCATCAAAGTAAGAGGGAAGGAAACGTTTTCTTCCACCGAAAGTACCGGAATTAAATTGTATGCCTGAAAAATAAAACCTATACTGTGCCGCCTAAGAAGAGCCAACTGGTTACGGGACATATTCGCGGTATCAGAGCCGCCAATGATTATATTCCCGCTCGTCAGCGTATCAAGGCATCCGGCCAAATGCAGGAATGTAGACTTACCGCTTCCTGATGGCCCGGCAATAGCGGCAAATTCCCCGCCATGGAATTCCAGATTCACCCCACGCAGGGCGTGAACCGTCTGTCCGTTCAAACCGTAGTCCTTTACTACATTTTCCGCTTTTACAACTGTCATACAGCCTCCTGATTATTTTTCTTCCTTCTTTAATCTCTTTACTTCACCCAATGCTTTAAGGCCGAATATATCTTTTGTCTCCAGTTCTTCCGCGATTGAATTGGGAACAAGCATCATTGAGTTACCGGCCTTCAATCCCTCATTCAATATTGAAAGAATCTTGAGCTTCATCGCAGGTTCGTTGCGCAGATAAACCTGCGCGGCTTCTTCCAGCTTGCGGGCAATTTCAATTTCCGCTTCCGCCAGGAGTATGCGCCCCTTCTTTTCACGTTCCGCCTGCGCGACGCGTGAAAGTGAATCCTGCAAGGCCTCCGGTATCTGAATGTCGGTAATCTCAATATGAAGAACGGTAATCCCCCACTCGGTAGTCTTCTTGTCTACATCCTCCTGTATCTGCTTTTCGATAATATCGCTTCGCTCAAGGAAGGTAGAAAGATCGTGATTTGAAATTGAATTGCGCAGAGCCGTCTTGGAAGATAGCACCACAGCGTCAACATAATTCTCAACTTCAAGAACCGCCTTTTGAGGATCCCATACAAGCCAGAAACAAATGGCGTCAACATTTACAGTTACAGAATCGCCCGTTAAAGTTTTCTGCGTGGAAAAATCTGAAACCCTGATGCGCAGGTCAACGGTTTGCGCGATCCTGTCCGCAAGCGGCATGAGGAAGAACAGCCCCGGCCCTTTTACCTTTCGGAATTTTCCAAAACGCAGTACAACAGCGCGTTCCCATTCATCAGCCTTACGTATGGAAAAAACCAATAACAGCACAACCAGAAAGACAGCGAAACCGGCCCACATACTTGTTAAATCTTCCAGGTGCAAATCAGACTTTTCAGGTATATGGTAAACTATAGATATTACTGCGACCGTTACCACAATAATAATTATCCTGATAAGGCCAAGTGTATAATCCGCTTTCTTTTTTACAGGCGTCTGCGCGCCGCCTTGGGCGTTGCCCTGGTTAAACAAACTCATTTTTCTAACCTCCGTTTAGTGCGGCTGCTAGCTGCACATTTATATCGAACATGAACCGAAGGTTCATGATTTCTCCTTCATATATGACTCAATCAATTTGATCAATTCCCTGTTTTCAACTCCCAGGTCGCGCATATCCTGCACAAAGCGGGACAGTACTTCCATTATTTTCCTGTGCAGGCTGTCATCCTCCATTACAGGCTTCTTATCGGAGATATAAGTCCCGCTTCCAACCTGGGTTTCCAAAATCCCCCGTATTTCCATCTCGCCGTAAGCCTTGGCGATGGTGTTGGGGTTGGTTTTCAGGTCTACCGCCAATGAACGTATTGTAGGCAGCCGGTCGCCGGGTTTCATCCGCCCGGATAGAATAGCGAACTCAATCTGCTGGATAATCTGCCTGTAAATCGGCGCTCCGTTATCCATGTCCAGTGTAAAGTTGATAGTCTCCTCCTGGCCTTTATGCAAAATCTGCGGCTTGGCAATGGCGGCTCTCACAATTGTACTATTCATCTAGTACAATCATAAATGTACTAGTACAATATGTCAAGTAAAAAAATAAAAAAATTATTTTTTTTCATGAAAAAATTGATATTCTATATTTTCCGAATAAAATATGATTATATTAATATATATTGTACAAATATTATTGCTTTTTATGTTATATCCAATTTAGGTTGACTGCATTATGGATAAATATTATTATATTTAAATCTATGATAGCTGTTCCAAAAACGCAAACCTTCGGTTCGAAAGTTTTGGAACAGCCTCTGTAAAAAAAATTTAATTATGTCTTTGTATTATTTCTGATTCGTTTTCTTTCTCGCTCTGATAATCATCACATCACCTGTACCGAGGCGTTTTGCCAGAAAATCCGCCGGTTTTTTTATCCATGGCGGAGCCATGCCGAACGCGAGACCGCCCCAGGTGCGGCAATTTTCAACTTTAAAACCCGCGCTTTTCAGTAAATCTGATAATGTGCGTTTTGAAAAAAGGTAAAGATGATCGAAAATTGCCGAACGCCAGCGGCTGCCGTAAAGACACGCCTGGAAACCGCTGATATTCGGAGTGGTTATAAAGATATATCCATTGTCTTTAAGAACGCGGCAGGCTTCCGTTAAAAAAAAACGCGGCTCGTTAAGATGTTCAATAAGGTGCGAAGCGAGAACAACATCAAAACTACAGGATGGGAAATTATTTTCTTCCAGAGGGAGGTTACGCACATCAAGATTGCGCTCCTTTTGAGCGTATTCAGCGCCCGGTGAAATTTCCACGCCCGTTACGCGCCATCCGCGGCTTTTCAGGTGCGCGAGAAGAGCGCCCGTAGCGCAGCCGATGTCCAGAACAGTAGGTTGTTTACAGGCAGAATCTTCATTTTCAGCGCGGGAAAATAATTCTTTTTCCAGTTTGTCAAAACGCGCATCCTGCAGGGCAAGCAGTTGTAATTTTAAAAACGCGGCTTCATTTTCAAGTTCGTATGATAAATAGTCTTCCGCGAAAGTACGGTTGTAACGCGCTATAATTTCTTCTTTTACTGGCTGAGGGTTCATTTGCACAAGGCCGCATTTAACGCAGCGTACAAAGTTAAAACCTTCGCATTCAAGCGCGGGTTTAAATGTTAAACTGCCGCAGACGCATGGAATTAAGCCGCTCTTTTCTGAACAAACCGGCGTTGACCATGTTTTCACTTAATTTACAATTAACCTGTTAACGACGCTGCTGGTATTGCCGGCCGCGTCCTGTACGATTACCTCAATATTTACCTGTCCGCGGCTCAGATACACATCCGCGGTTTCAAAAGCGGGATGATGCGAGTATATCCGTTCCACAGGAACAAGACCGTTACGGTAAACCATCAGAATCCCGTCCCTGGCTGAAACCGCTTCAAAGTTAAGAGAACCGGCTTCCGCGCCGTTTACTGAACATACAATTCTCTGCGGCGCGTGCTTTGATACCGGCTGCTGCGCCGCAGCGGGCGTCCGTGCGGAGGGAGCTGCGGTAGTATCAACATAGATCGTATAACGGCCCTGCGTTAAATTTCTGGATGATACCGGAACTCCCTGCGTATTCAGCAATTCGACGGAAAGAATCTGCAAAGGGCTGGTGTTGCGTGACGGCGTTACAATCATCGCCGGATTGATCCAGCGCCGTTCCCGTCTGTCATAGACAATAAAATAAAATCCATCCTGGGTTGACCAGCCTGAAATCCCTGAAACAGCGATAGGCTGTGATTTTTCAATATAACTGCTCCCGTATGCGTTGTATGTTTCGTAATCGTCTGCCCTGTCAAAAACGGCAGGCTCGCCTGAATAGCGGCTGTAAATGCTTATCAATCCGTCTCCGTGATCAATCGCTGTCCATGCGCCCAGCGGTGAAGGAAGACGCGACGCGTTATTGTCGCTGCTTCGGGAAAAAATCACCTCTCCCGATTCTGCGGCAAGCACTTCCGTATTTCCGTAAAAAACCATTCCAAGAGTCGGTTTGCCTTTTTCATTGGAACCGAAATTCCGCAAAAGGACCGCGTTCTCGCACGGCCAGCTCATCGCTTCAAGATTATTTGAAATAAAAACCGTAAAAGCAAGAAATAAATAAATTGTAACTGTTGTTACGCGCATTACGATACTCATGTTATTTTTCCTCCAGGTTAAAAGAAATTAACGCGGTTCCGCCGCCTGCAATGATCTTTGAGCCGGTTCTGCCAAGGAAGGCGTTATCGCTTTTGAACGGAGCTTTCAGAAAAACCGCGCTGTGCACATTCTGTCTGAACATTGATAACGGCAGCCAGCTGTCTTCAGGAAATTTTATGCCAACAAATTCCTTGCGTCCCATCGAATGCGAAGTAATCAGAAAGAAAAATCCCTGATCCCCGGAGTTGTCAATTGTAATTATCTCGCCATTCAGCGGTATTTGTATTCCATATCTGGATTTTACATTATAACAGCCGATACCCTGCGAAGATTCAAAAACAAGGCGCTGATCATTGTCTATAAAAGAGATATGCACAGGACGCCTGAATCCGTCTCCCAGAAATTCATGGTAGACAACTTTATATTCACCGCTGTTTCCAAAACGTTCCAAAAGCAGAAAACGCTGCTGATCAATACCGCTAATAATTCCCAGATGCGAACCGTCATTTGAAAGCGCGCAGCCGAGAATCACCGCATAACGCGAACCTCCGGGTTCAAAATTGAAAATGCGCTTCCCGTAAGAATCAAGAATATCTATATGACCGTCAATTGAGCCTGTTAATATCATGTCTGCGGCCGCGTCCATGCAGGTAAGAGGCGCACCGAACTCATAAGTCCAAAGCACATCTCCGCCGGCGCTGATTTCAGATAACGCGTTTTGCTCGCTGCCCAGAATAAAGATTCTGTTATCAAGCAGAAGCGGATATCCGCCGGGATTTTCAATATTTATTACGGTTTCTTCCGAAATATTTTTTATCCCGATGCTTGACGGTTCCAGATCATATTCAGTCCATAAATTTTTTCCAAGATAAATGTTGCCTGTTTTTTCCTTGTTAAAGGCAAATTGACCTGAAGTATTAACATAACCGAAATTATTTCCCAATGTGAATGGAATAAGCTGTCCCTGAAGATGTAAAAATGTGCTTTCAGTTGATTCAGACTGTAACGAGCTAATCCATTCCGAAGCGAGAATTGTTTCGCGCGGAATAGGCCTCGCGGCCATTATAAAATAGACTATAAACAACAGCACTATTCCGGCAATACGGATCTTTTTTATCATGCGCCACATCCCCCCCTGTACCATAGCGGCATGCATTATTATATAATATATTAACTCAGGAGGCAAGTATGATTAATGAAAAACAGATGAATTCTTTATTTTTGGACGCGGAAAAAGTTTCGGTATTCGCTTACGCTCCGTATTCAAAGTTTCGTGTTGGAGCGGCTCTGCTGTGCGAAGACGGAAGCGTGGTAACAGGCGTTAATGTTGAAAACCGCTCTTTCGGTCTTACAATCTGCGCTGAACGGAACGCCGTATGCAAGGCAATCTCATTGGGAAAGCTTAACTTTACAGCGCTCGCAATTTCCACGCCGGATTCTGCAGAACCTGTAGGGCCCTGCGGCGCCTGCAGGCAGGTGCTTGGCGAGTTTTTAGCGCCCGATACGCCGGTGCGTTTCGCAGGAAGCAACGGTAAAACCGTAAATACCACAATGGGAGAGCTGCTTCCTTTCGATTCTTTACATGAATTGAGGGATTGACAATTATTTAATAATTGTTGAAATCGTTAGAATATCTTGACATTTATTGCTATTTAATGTAAAATCTTCCATTATGTCTGATGATGATATTCTTACCCTCGAAGAAGTCGCCAAGTATCTGAGGGTATCTGAGCGTACTATTTACGATTGCGCCCAAAAAGGCGAGATTCCCGCCGGTAAAATTAGAGCATCATGGCGTTTCAAAAAATCTGAAATTGATAAATGGGTTAATGAAAAGCTGTCGCCTCCGAATTTGAATCCAAAACCCAACCCGATACGGGCGGAATCCATTCTCTCCCTTCAGCGGATTATATTTCTTAACTATCCAAATAAGCGTGACGCCCTTCTTGCGCTGGCGGATAATCTCTCCGCGTCTCCGCAGGTAAAGAACAGGCAGGAACTGACCACAGAGATACTTAAACGTGAAGAACTGATGAGCACCGCGGTCGGCTGCGGCATAGCCATTCCTCATATCCGCCTTCCATCGGTGACTGACCTGGTGGTTTCTGTTGGAATCAGCCGCACAGACATTGTGGATTTCCATCCGCTGGATGATGAACCGGTTCGGCTTCTTTTCATGGTGGCGGCCGCTCATAATCAGCATGCGTATTATTTACAGACTATTTCCTGGTTCAATACCCGTTTATTTAATCCAGAGCTGCGGACTTCGCTTCTATCCACGCAAACTCCGCAGGAAGTATATGATTTATTTAATACCGAATAATTCTGAATGTATCCGATTTTTAAAGTTCTGACCTGACAATTAAAAGATAAAATGTTATCACTCAAATATGATTCCCAGCCAGTGTACGGGATTGCTCATGTCCTGCGCGATTAATCCAATATTAATTTTTGCTGTCGTTTCAGCTACCAGCCAATTTACACCGTAAGCTTCGAAACGTGCACCGGTGCCGGGAAGGTCCGCAAGACCCATGGCGTGGCTATGCTGATTGGAAACCATCATCGCGCATCTTATATCCGCGTGCGCGAGGATTATAGCCCAAAGCATAACGCGGCTGTCGCAATCGCCCCGGCCTTCGGTAACGGCGGTCACAAGGTTTAAGAAATCGCTTCCGCTCAAGTCCCTCTCATAATTAAAATTCTGCACATAATCAAGAGCTCTTTGCGCAAAAGCCCTTCTTTCCTCGATGCCTGAAGAAGGCGGTCCGCCCCAACTGCGCACAATAATGGAGGCGGCGTTCGTTATCCTGTCAATTGAATCGCGGTAAATCATTCTATAGTAACGTATCCACGCGTTCTGCCAGTTTCCGGAGGAAGCGTAACAGGTTAAAATATTGTATTCCCGTTCTATCAATGCCTGCGCGGCTTCGGCGTCATTTTCATACATAATAACATTGGCTCCGCCTGATGGCAGAAAAACGCGTTTTTGCGCTCCCCGCGGATAACTGTACTCCATTATCGGGCCGGGATAAAATTGATCTTCATCTGAAGGAATCAATGAATCAAGCGCCGACAGGTGATATAAATTTAAATCCAAATTGGCCGGGCCGTAGGCAAGAGCAAGCAGCATCGGCGGCAAGCTGTCAGGGGTACTGCCGTTTAATTCAACACAGAACCCCCAGCCGCTGCGATCGCCAAAATCCAGTTCAATAATTGCCGCCTGTTTGTTATTGTAAATGAAGAAATCAATATCACCTATGTTTTTGAGCCTGTTATTTATATCGTTAACAAGCTCTCTCATGGATTTGTATACGCCGTTGTAAACAATAAGATCAAATATCGCATCTTTCGGCCCCAAAAATGAGAATTGGTTTCTGCCATCGCCTTCCATATATTCATATCCTTCCGGTAGGTCAATTTTAAAACCCCAGGTAGGCGAGTACAGAGATTCCGCGAATGTAAAAACAGGAATAAAAACTAGAATTAAAAACAATTTTTTCATAATAACCTCCGTTAATGCTGGTTTACAGACTCTAATTATGCAAACTATGTTATTATTATCGGAGTGAAAAACATAGAAATACTGTATGAAGATGATTTTTCCATTATTATTAATAAACCGGCGGGGCTTGCAGTCCAGGGCGGAAAGGGAGTAAAAAACTCGCTGGATAAAATTCTGGCTGAAATCCGCAATCCGCCGCCGCTTTTGGTTCACCGGCTTGATAAAGACACATCCGGCCTGATACTGGCGGCAAAAGGAAAGGAAGCGGCGGCCCGTTTTTCCCGTTTGTTGGGAACAGAACGGCAGGCTGTTAAGCAATATACCGCTATCTGCGCCGGACGACCGGAAAAAAAGGAAGGGATTATTAATGAAGACCTAATAATCCGGAACAGCCTGAAAAAATCTGAAACAAGATATAAAGTATTAAAAAGCGGAAAGCTGGACATGACAGAATTTTCTGTTCTGGAACTTGAACTTGGCACAGGAAGGACGCATCAAATCCGCCGCCATCTTGCCATGAATGGAAACCCAATACTGGGCGATGACAAGTACGGCGATTTTACACTTAACAAAAAACTGCGTAAATCCGCCGGTCTTAAACGCCTGCTTCTTCACGCCTCAAGACTGGTTATTAAGGAAATAAATCTGGATATATCCGCGCCGCCGCCTGAGTACTTCAATGGTTTTTTAAATAATAATCTTATTTAGACTACTTCTTCCGCCTGAACACACGATAATTGATATTCGGGAAAATATTATGACGGCGTTCAAGAGTGGTCAGCCATTCTGTGCTGATATAGTTGCTGCCAAGGGCTTCGTATATTGTTGTAAAGTTGCGCAGGGCGTTTTCAACCTGGTTGCGGGCGAAACCGGTTGAATCCTGTCTGTATAGAAGAGACGGCCAGTCAGAAGACTGCGCAAGAAGTATTTCGCGGGCTGCCTGGTTTAAGGCACGCTCTTTTAATCCTGTGTCATCCGGGAAACGTTCAGCCAGTTCTGTCATTCGTTCTGTCGCACGGGTCAGATGGCGGTATATCCAGTCATTGGAAACATCCAGCCATGTTTCCGCATAGCCGTTAAATCCCATGGAGGAAAATTCCGGCGCAACAACCTGAAACCCGGAAAGATTTTGCATATAGATATACTCGCTTGGGCATAAAAATCTGAAATCCTGACAATCTGCGGCCATCCTGAAAAGCGATTCAATGAACTGCGGGCCTTCGTGCCAGTAGCGGCCGAAATTGCCGGCGTTATGCGCATAGAGGCTCAGAGGGATGCCGTCCATGTGCCTGGATGCCTCTTTAAGCCGGGATACCGTGCTTTCCAGGAAGGTTCTGGCATTCTCAACCGCTCTGTCTGAAGCCGCCTTGGGATTATAAAGAACGTCTGCACGTGCGTCTTCCGGGTTGCCGGTTCTGTTAGCTGCAACACGCGGCCAGTATTTGTATCCAGTTCTCCGCCTCTCTCCGTCGGCGCTCAGAAACGAACTTACGATATCCTGCGGCATCTCGTATCCCACATCGCGATCATTGTCCAGATATATCCTGTCACTTGACATTTGTTCAATTTGCTTTACAGCGTTAAAATCCCTCGCAAGGATAAAAGTACCGGCGGGCGTTTTTACGGGATAGAAACATCCCTTTTGGGGAAGAGGTTTACCAAACAGCATACCATGGCTTTCAATTATGGTGTAACAGAAATTATACGCCCGCATAAAAGGTTCCACGGCGGCAGTCCATCCCAGAGCGGGCAGCCAAAATCCCTGGGGAGAGCCGCCAAAGTAGCGGCGGTATCCTGACATTGGAATTTCCATCTGGGCCTGAAGCGATTCCGCGTTATTGCCGATGAAAGGAAGAAAAGCGTTTGTCGCGGTTCCGGCCAGAATTTCAATTTTACCCCTGCGCCTGAAATAATCCAATGTTTTTATGATGTTTTTCTCATAACGCTCGGTAAAGGCAATCCGTTTATCCAGTATTTTGTTGTAGAAAATTTCCGCCAGTTTATTAATCTCACTGTGGCCTGCGGTGCGTTCAATTTCCTGTTTGCCGAAATCAATTTGCTTGTCTGTATAATGTATGTATTTTTTTATAAGGTGCTCATCGGTGAGCATGTGGCAAAGAATGGGTGAGACAGACAGCCCCAGGCTGAACGGAACATGATCGTTTTCAAGTCTGTCAAAAACTTCAATGAGCGGCAGGAGCGTCTCGGAAATTATTTTAAAAAACCAGCTTTCTTTTCCTGCCTGGGAAACATCTTCTTCTTCATGGTATTCCTTTACGAAAGGCAAATGAGCTTCCAGAACGATAGATGCCGCATAACGAAGTTCCATAATTACTGCCTCTTATTTCTGGATTGACGATCCATGCTTTTAATTGTTGTTAAATCCTTTACTCCTGATAAATGGATTAAAGGGTTTTCATCAAGAGAAAAAACGCTGTCATTTTCAATTAATCTGGGCAGATGGAAGGGCTGAGATATCGCAAGCTGATGTTCCTGCCCGCTGCGGATTGCGCCAAGTTTAATAACAAAATGATCCGCGCTCAGCAGCGACTGCTCCGCGAAACCCAGATATCTGGCGGAGTCGTTTGAGCCGATTAAAACTGTAAAAGAATTTTCATTCGACGATGCCGGAACCGTTTCATCTTCATTGAGCGGAATAACCCGTAAAAAATATCCTTTAAAATCATCAGCGTTTTCGTGTATTTCCCTGTCATGGTTTTTTATCTCCCAATGAGCGAATACCCAAAGCGGATCCCTAATAATCACATCAATGTAGGATATATTGTATTGTTTTGGCAGTGGAACAGATTCTGACCATGCCGGGTTTATTTCTATATCATCTATGATTTCCTGTACGGCGTCATTATTCTCAAGCAGTTCTTCAATTATAAAAATTCTTTCCAGTCCGGCGGGAATGTCAATGCCGATGCCTTCAGCCATTTTGATCAGCTCGCCTGTACTCAAACTATCAAGCTGGTGGCGTGTAAAAGGAGCGTAAACTGTATCATCGGTCATTCGTTTAATTGTGGAAAAAATATGAAGTTAAGTCAACTATCAGAAATGAGAGCTGCCAGCGGTTCTCATTCCCACTCAATTGTAGCTGGCGGTTTGCTGGAAATATCATAAATGACGCGTCCAATTTCTTTTACGGAGTTTATAATGCGCGCGGAAATTTCCTGTAAATCCCGCGCCGTAAACGGGTAGACATCGGCTGTCATGCCGTCGCTGCTTGTGATGGCACGTAACGCAAGAACGTATCCTGGGTTCATTTCGCCCGATACATCGCAGGCGGAACAGACCGGCAGCAGTATCGCGAAAGCCTGCCAGATATCGTCGTAAAGACTGATGCTCTTATTGTTATGACTCACGCGGCTTTTCAATTCTTCGATAAAAACTGCGTCCGCTTCGCGAAGGATATCGCACCTGGCTTTTGTTACTTCTCCGGGTAAACGTGTCGCTAGTCCCGGGCCGGGGAAGGGATGGCGGCGGATGACATCTTCATCAACGCCCAGAAAGCGGCCAAGACGGCGCACTTCATCTTTATAGAGACGATCCAAAGGTTCAATAATTTTTCCGGCTTTGCGCTTTGCGTCCACAAGCGGGCTTGCGACATTGTGATGGCTTTTTATCACATGCGCTTTTTTACCGACGCCTTTTCCGCTTTCTATTAAATCGGTGTAAAGAGTGCCCTGCGCCAGCAGATAACTATCCGGAAGTTTCAGCCGCGCGACTTCACGCTCCTGTATTGTTATAAACAAATCGCCGATTATTTTACGTTTTTCCTCAGGGTCTGTTTTATTTTCAAGAGCGGAAAGAAACTCTTCCCCGCATATTATTATATGCACATTTTTTGCGCCCAGCTTTTGCAGAATAAGGCGGACAGTTTCGGTCTCATTCTTTCGCATAAGCCCTGTGTCAAAGTACATCAGATGCACTTGTTCAGGTTTTAGAGCCTTTAACAGCGCGGCTCCGGCTACAGTGGAATCTACACCGCCTGAAATTAAAAGTAAAACAGGATTATCTGCGGCGCGTTCCCTAAGAGTCCTGTTCAGTTCTTCCATGTAATGTTCAATACTCCAGTTTTTTTCACAACCGCACACATTAAAAACAAAAGCACCAAGGATGCTGTTCCCGTCTTCGCAATGAGTTACCTCGGGATGAAACTGAATCCCAAACCACGGCTTTTCATTATGCGCAACAACAGCGGGATATCCTGTAGCGCTTGCGCCGTATTCCCTGAACCCCGGCGCAAGCTGAGTTATTGTATCTCCGTGACTCATCCATGCCGTAAAGGAATCTTTAAATCCATTTAAAAATTTATATATTAAACCGCCAGCCCCTGTTTCCTGTTCCCTGTTAATTGCCGGTTGTTCATATCCAATATTTAATTTTACATTTATCCGTCCATATTCAACATGGGGCAAAGCCTCCACCCTGCCGCCCAAATCAAACGTCATCCTTTGCAGACCGTAACAAATTCCCAAAAGCGGCATTGCGCCGCCCCCTGAACAGACCCAACTGTAAATTTTCTGATCCGGCGCTGCGCCGGTGCCGTATACAGATTCCGGAGAACCGGATAAAATAATTCCTTTTACTTCTGAAGTGATGGTATCGCAGTTTAATAATGCATCTCCGGGTATTATTTCTGTGTATACCCCCATGTCGCGTATGCGCCGCGCAATTAGCTGAGTTGTCTGGCTTCCGAAATCAAGAATCAATATTTTATCCATGGATTTAATATACCGGAAATTTATTGATTATTTAAGCTTTTATAGAATAAGTTCGCGGTATGTGGTATGGTAAGGTTATGCAGATTGATGACAATTTAATATCGTACCTTGAAGATTTATCCTGTCTTACCCTCCCGGACAGTGAAAAAAGCCGTCTGTCAGGAGATCTGCAAAAAATATTGGATTATATGGCGCGCCTTGGAGAACTGGATACAACCGGCGTGAGCGAACGCAGCCATCCTTTTGATATTGTGAACTCTTTCAGGGATGATGAAGTACAGCCTTCATTCAGCAGGGAGTTAATTTTAAAAAACGCGCCTGTAAAGAATGATGAGATGATTATCGCTCCCAGGACTGTGGAGACTTGAATGACCGCGTTGGAGCTGGCAGCGGCGATTAGAACACGAAAACTCGGCGTGACAGACGCGGTGTCGCAATATATTAACGCGATTGAAAAAAAAGACAAACAGATAAACGCGTTTACTGTTGTATCAAAGGAAAGAGCGTTTTCGCGGGCAAAGGAAGTACAGGCGAAAATTGACGCCGGCGCGGTTTTACCGCTTGCGGGCGTTCCGGTTGCGGTTAAGGACAATATCTCAACAGAAGGAATTGAAACAACCTGCGCGTCAAAAATGCTGAGCGGTTACGCTCCTGTATACAATGCCGCGGTCATTGATAAACTTGAAAATTCCGGAATGATAGTAATCGGTAAAACAAACATGGATGAGTTCGCGATGGGCGGCTCCAGCGAGACTGGAGTATACGGAGCGGTTTGTAATCCCTGGGATTTATCGCGGGTAGCGGGCGGCTCATCAGGCGGAAGCGCCGCGGCGATTGCGGCGGGAGAAGCGCCTATCGCGCTTGGTTCCGACACCGGCGGAAGTATCAGACAGCCATGTTCATTCTGCGGCGTTACAGGTATTAAACCCACTTATGGTTCTGTGTCCCGTTACGGGCTTATCGCGTATGCATCGTCGCTAGATCAGATTGGAACCATTGGGCAGGACATAAATGACTGCGCCGCCCTGCTGGAAATTATTTCAGGACCGGACAGGAGAGACAGCACCTGCATTATTGAAAAGCCCTTTAATTTTTCACCTGATAATGGCTGCGCCAAAATAAAAATAGGTTTACCGAAAAATTATTTTGAAAGCGGTATTGACGATGATGTGAAAAAAGCGGCGCTTGCCGCGGCAAAGGAACTTGAGTCATCCGGCGCAAGCATTGAAGAATTTGAAATGCCGTTTATGGATTACATGATACCGGCTTACTACATCATCGCCTGCGCAGAGGCATCATCGAACCTGTCACGTTATGACGGTTTAAAATACGGTTTCAGAAGCGGGAACGCAAAAACGCTTTCAGGTGTTTACAGATTGTCCAGAAGCGAAGGTTTCGGCCTGGAAGTAAAACGAAGAATAATGCTCGGCTCATTTGTTTTATCATCCGGTTATTATGACGCCTATTATAAAAAAGCCCTGCAAACCCGCGCGTTAATTAAAGACGCTTATAATAAATTATTTGAAAAATATGACATGATACTTTCACCTGTCGCGCCCACTGCCGCGTACAAGCGCGGAGAAAATATTGATGATCCGATAAAAATGTACATGGGAGACATCTACACCGTATCAATTAACCTCGCGGGCCTCCCCGCTGTCGCGCTCCCCTGTGGCTTTGACAGACAAAAATTACCGGTAGGTTTCCAGTTAATCGGTGGCGCATTCACAGAAAAAAAATTGATAGATGCAGCGCGTGTTTATCAGAGACGTACAGATCACCACAAAGCGGGACCGAACTCATGAAGTGGGAAACGGTTATCGGGCTTGAAGTACACGCCGAATTATCAACTAAATCGAAAATTTTCTGCTCCTGCACAACCGCTTACGGAGGAGAGCCTAACACACATGTATGCCCTGTCTGCGCGGGAATACCAGGCGCGCTGCCTGTTCTAAACCGCGAAGTTGTCGAATACGCCCTGCGTCTTGGGCTTGCGTTAAATTGCTCAATAACAAGGCAGTGCAAGTTCGACCGTAAAAATTATTTTTATCCCGATCTGCCGAAAGCGTATCAGGTTTCCCAGTTGTATACGCCAATCTGCAGGGACGGTTATCTTGAAATTGATGTTAACGGCAGGAACAGGAAAATCAGGATTCGTGAAATACACATGGAAGAAGACGCAGGCAAGTTAAATCACAGTTCGCATGGTTCGCTCATGGACTTTAACCGGTGCGGCGTGCCTTTACTGGAAATTGTTACTCATCCTGATTTTATAAACGAGGACGCAGCTAACGCTGCTGCGGAAGTAACAGCCTGTCTTGAAAAGTTACGCGAAACTCTTTTATATCTTGATATTTGCGACTGTAAAATGCAGGAAGGTTCCATGCGCGCCGACATCAATCTGTCTGTGCGCCGTCCGGGCGAAGATCCCGGCGTGCGCACAGAAACCAAAAACATGAATTCTTTTAAGGCGATAGGACGCGCAATAGAATACGAAATTGGACGGCAGACAGAAATACTTGAAGACGGCGGGAAGATTGTTCAGGAAACACGGCGCTGGGATGATGACAGGGGAACTTCCTATGGCATGCGCTCAAAAGAAAACGCGCAGGATTACCGCTATTTTCCGGAGCCTGATCTTTTACCGATAAACATTTCCGGTGACTGGATCGCGCAGGTAAAGGAAAATCTCCCTGAGCTTGCGTTCCAAAAACGCGAAAGGTATATGCGTGATTACGGGATTTCAGCCGACGAAGCGTCTGTCCTGACCTGTCATAAAAACATTTCCGGTTTATTTGAGACGCTTGCGCAAAAAAGCGGAGCGGTATTTGCAGCTAATGCGGCCTCGTCTGCTAACGCAGCCGTTGAGTCCGCTCATCTGGTCAGCGGCGAGATTATGCGGCTCATTAAAAACGCGAACATTCTTCCCGAAGATTTAAACATCAGCACTGATAAACTGGTAACGCTTATCGGTTTTGTAACAGGCGGAAAAATAAACCGCGCTTCATACAAGGAAACAGTTGAAGCGGTTTTCACGAATAATGTTAATCCGGAAAACTACATCGCGGATAAAGGTTTAATGATGGTAAGTGATGACAAAGCCGTCACAGAAGCCGTGGAAAAAATCATCGCTAAAAATCAGGATTCAGCTGCGGAATACCGCGCGGGCAAGGAAAAAATTTTTGGCTTTTTAATGGGTATGGTAATGAAAGAACTGGGCAAGGGGGGAAACCCGGAACTGGCGAAGAAAATTCTTTCGATAAAATTAAAAGAGGCGAATTATGAAAAATCTTAAAAAACCGGTAATATGGATTATTTTAATTATTTGTATAACTGTTTTTATCATCTGCGGTTTATTGTGTTTTTTTAATCCCGATGTTTTTAAGAACAGACCTTTTCAGCAGACGACATCCATCGATGGTTCCGCCATGGCAAAATTTGAAAAAGACGGCAATGTGTATATAATTGACAATGGCTCTTTCCGCCTGCTCTGCATGAAACCGGACGGAAACATAATTTATACAATTGCAATTGACAAGATGAAGGAATATACAAGGCTAATAGACTGCGTTATTGATGAAGCGGGCAATCTTTATGTGTACGCTATTGAAGCTGAGTATAATTCGCTTCTGACAAAAAGGGATATTATCAGAAAATATGATAATCAGGGAAATTATATAAAAGATATACTTAATATAAATTATGATAATGCGTATCAAAATCCCAGGCTCTTTTATCAGTTTGGATCGTTCTGGTGCAGCAACGGAATACTCACCTTTTCCCGCACCCAGGAAAGACAGGTCACATTATATCAATACGATACATTCAGGGATGAAATGCAGCAGGATATATTCTCTGAAGGCGTTTATGATTACTCCGTAGCCCAGCTTGTTTTAAAGGATTTACAGAATTTCGCTTATGTCCACCGCGATGGCAATATCTACGAAGTGAAAAACGGAGGCAAACCGGTTCTCCGCGTTTCGCTAAACTGGACGTTAAACGAAGGCGGCATTATTCCGTGGCATATTTTTTACGGGCAAAATGATGATCTTGTGTTCTTTGACATGGGATCTAACTCGCTGTTCCGTGTTTCAGGAAGCAGCCTGCAGCGCATAGTGCCGGAAGAATTTTTTAAGCCGCTTCATGAACAGGGTGAAATACCTTCGCTTAAGGGCTTTGGTTTTCATGGCAATACATTTTCAGGGATTTTCGGCGAAGTTGTCTGGCTTTATGACGGGGTGAATTTCACCGTTTACGATAATGGGCTGCTGCTTCCTCTTAAGGAAAGACTGCGGATAATAATTGTGCACGCATCTGTCGCGCTCGGAGTCATCGCGTTTTTTTCAGGTATTTTCATCATTTTCGTGGGCATTCTTGATCGCTATGTTTCGCTTTTTATCAAGCTCACTGTCGTTATTATTCCGCTATTAATAATCGCGTTCATCATTGTGTTCTCGATAACGTTCAATATCATGACAGAACAGTTAAATGAAAAACTGTTTAATGAGATGATCACAATGGCTACGCTCTCATCAAAAATGATCAACGGCGATGACCTTGATAAAATAAAATCGCTGAAAGATTTTCATACTCCCGAATACGGTAAGCTTTTAAGGCAGGTAAAGGAATTTGTCGGGTATAACGCCGATCCCTGGAATCAGGCGTATTACGCCGCGATTTATAAAACCGACAAGTTAAAACATGTAATTGTAATTTCCTGCGAGGAATATAATTTGTTCCGTCCTGACGAAGAAGTTGATGAAGACGATTATAGAATACTTGCAAGCGGGCAGCCGATTGTGCATACATCCGATTTATTTAACGGTACATGGACTTTCGCGAATACGCTCATTTACAACAGCAAGGGGGAAATCGCCGGTATTTTTGAGGTTGGTCTTGACATGACAGGCTATGAAATCAGCAACGCAAAATTAAAAAGCCATGTCGCGCTGGTTACAGCTTCCGTCTGTATTATTATTCTGCTGGCGCTTGGCATAATGGTTTCCATTGTTGTAAAACAATTGTCTTCTGTGGCCGGCGTATTGAACGCGATATCCGAAGGAAACAGGAACGAAAGGGTGCGCTACAAGGCGCTGGATGAGCTGGGCAAGGTAGGTCAGGGACTAAACCGCATGGCGGAAGAACTTCAGCTTCAGTTTGATCGCATAACAACGTTAAACGAATCTACAATCCGTTTTGTGCCGGTACAGTTTATGGAACAGCTTGGCGTATCAGACATTACAAAAATGAAACTGGGCGATAATGTACAGCGCAATATCAGCGTACTGTTTTTTGATATAAGATATTTTTCCATCAGTTCTGAAATGATGACAGCGCGCGAAAATTTTAAATTAATAAATAATATACTGGGCATCGCAGGCCCCATTATCCGCAAGCATAGCGGTTTTGTTGACAAGTATATCGGCGATGCCGCGATGGCGCTTTTTGTCAACGGCATTGACGCGGTGCGCGCGGGCATTGAGCTGTACAAGACTCTGGTTGTAGATGATAAAACCAGAGTGGAGATTGGCGTTGATGTGATTAATATCGGAGTTGGAATCCATTCAGGCAGCGTTATGATGGGCATCGTCGGCGAGAACGAACGTCTTTCCAGCACGGTTATTTCCGCGAATGTCAACCTTGCTTCCCGCGTTGAAGGTCTTTCCAAACATACCGGTTCAGGCCTGCTAATAACCCGCGATACAATGAATCTGCTCGCTGGAAATGAAAGCGAATTCGCGTACAGGTTTGTCGGCATGGTTCAGGCCGCCGGGGTAAATGAAGTGGTAGGTTTATTTGACATGCTGGACGCTCTTTCTCCCAGAGACAGAAAACTCAGGCTCGCCACCAAAACAGTTTTTGAATCGGGCGTCAGGAAATATCACATGAAAGATTACGCCAGCGCAATTCAAAGATTTGAAAAAGTTGTCGCCGCCGATCCCAGGGATGTCTGCGCGGCGCATCATCTTGAAGAAGCGAGAAGGCATTTGGAAGATATGTCTTTGCCGAGCATTTTTACTTTTGACAAAAAATAGGAGCTTGATAATGAATCAATACAGAACGCATACCTGCGGAGCGTTACGCGAAGAACATATAGGGCAGACAGTTACACTGTCCGGCTGGACAGACGCTGTCCGCGATCACGGCGGAGTGACGTTTCTTGACATGCGCGATCAATACGGCATAACCCAGATTGTTCTGCACGAGGAGTTTAAGGCAGGCAAAGAAAGCGTCATAACCGTCACAGGTTCCGTTAAAAAGCGGGACGCGGAAACTGTAAACGAAAAACTGGAAACCGGCGCTGTCGAAGTTCACGCAGAAAAAATAATTATACAGAGCAGAGCGGTATACTCTCTTCCTTTTGAAATTTCCGAATCAAAAAAAACGCGCGAAGAAATACGTCTGTGCCACCGTTTTCTGGATCTTCGCAATCCCGCAGTTCAAAAAAATATTTTTTTGCGCGCTAAAGTAGCGGGTTTCCTCCGCGCCAAAATGGAATCTCTTGGCTTCACGGAAATTCAAACTCCTGTATTAACATCGTCCTCGCCTGAGGGCGCGCGCGATTATCTTGTTCCAAGCCGGAAACACCATGGAAAATTTTACGCTCTTCCGCAGGCGCCTCAAATATTTAAACAGCTATTAATGGTTTCCGGTATAGATCGTTATTATCAAATCGCGCCATGCTTCCGCGATGAGGATGCCCGCGCAGACCGTTCGCCCGGAGAATTTTATCAGCTTGATTTTGAAATGGCTTTCGCCGATCAGGAAGATGTTTTTGGCGTGGCGGAAAATGTTTTGCATGATGTGTTTAAAACTTTTTCCAATAAACCTGTAAGCCCTTCTCCGTTTAAAAGAATCACTTACGCCCAGTCGATGTTAAAATACGGAACCGACAAACCCGATCTGAGAAACCCTCTTGTTATTGAAGACATGACACAGTTTTTCGCGGACGCTGATTTCGCTCCGTTTAAGAAAATTCCTGTCCGGGGTATTGCGGCGCGGGGAGCGGCGAAACAGCCAAAATCATTTTTTGAAAGAATGCTGGCCTTCGCTCTGGAAATTGGAATGAAGGGACTGGGATATATCTCTGTTATGGATGATAACAACCTTAAAGGTCCAATTGTAAAATTCTTAAACGATGAAAAGCAAAAGACGCTAAGAGAAAATATGGCGCTTAAAGAAAACGATGTGCTGTTCTTTATCGCAGATGATCCAAAAACCGTTGACAACCTGGCTGGGAAAATCAGGACACAGCTTGGAACCCAGTTAAATATCTGCAATGACAGTTTTGAATTGTGTTTTATCGTTGATTTTCCGATGTACGGCGAGAGCGAAGAATACCTGCCTGGCGCATCGGGCGCAATAGAATTTACACACAATCCTTTCTCCATGCCTCAGGGCGGACTTGAAGCCCTTAATACAAAAAATCCGCTCGACATTCTCGCGTGGCAATACGACATTGTTTGCAATGGCGTTGAGCTTTCATCAGGCGCTGTCAGAAACCACCTGCCCGAAGTTATGATAAAAGCTTTTGAAATAGCCGGTTACACCCAATCTGACGTAGAGAAAAAATTCCCCGCGCTGTGGAACGCTTTCCATTACGGCGCACCTCCTCACGCGGGCATGGCGCCGGGCCTTGACAGGATAGTCATGCTGTTAACAGGAGAAGAGAACATCCGCGAAGTAATCGCCTTCCCGATGAATTCAGGCGCGCAGGATCTTTTAATGAACGCGCCTTGCGAAGTAACAGAACAGCAGCTTCGCGAAGTGCATATAAAGGTAAGGCAGAGAAACTGAAGTTTTGCAGCAGCTCCTCATTGCCTAAAAATATATTTATAGTATAGAATAACCAATCAGGAGGAAAATTATGAGTGATGTTGTTAGTAACGCAGCGAATGACGTTAAAAAAATTAAAGTTTTTGGTACCATAAAGGATGGTATCGCAATCGGGTTCAAAAACATTGGTCCAATTCTGGTAAATCTCCTTCTTTGGATTTTAACCTGCTGGATCCCATACATCAATGTAGGCACAACAATCGGAATGTTTGTCGGGATTATCGCAAAAGCCGCGCGCAATGAATCAATTTCCATGACGGAGATTTTTGACAGGAAATACCGGAAATTTATGGGAGAATATTTTCTTGTGACAGGTCTTATGGGACTTGGCATAACTATCGGATTTGCTTTCATGATTATTCCCGGCATTATTATAAGCATCGCGTGGGTATTCGCGCCTCTTATTGTAATTGATAAGGGAAAATCTCCAATGGAAGGGATTTCAATAAGTTATCAAACTACTAACGGAAATAAAGGAAAAATCTACGGCGCGTTATTTTTTGTAACATTGATTTACTTGATTTTATCCTGCATTATCGGTATAATTATGGCGATAACAGTTCTGGGTGTTTTACTATTAATCGTAGCTGCGCTGTTCTACATATTTGTATATATCGGAATATACGCGAGTTTGTACAAACAGTTGGCGGATAATGTGAGTTAATTTGTTTGAAAAAGAAAAAAAGTTTTTCTAAACCGATTGACAATTTTTCAAGAATTGTATAAGGTAATTTTAGAAACAGCAATGGCGCTGTGAATCTTTTTAAGAAGATTCGCGGCGCTTTTTTTTATGCCTGTAAAATTTACCTATAGGAGGGTATAAATATGAAGGATATTACAAATTTGTTCGGAAGCATGGTCTTCAATGATGCGGTCATGCAGGCGCGTCTACCAAAGGACATTTACAAGTCCATGAGGAAGACGATATCGCAGGGAACGCATCTGGAACAGGATGTCGCCAATGCGGTGGCGAACGCCATGAAGGAATGGGCTGTTGAAAAGGGCGCGACCCATTTCACTCATTGGTTCCAGCCCATGACCGGAACCACAGCGGAAAAACATGACAGCTTTATTTCTCCTTCCGGAGACGGTAAGATAATACTCGAATTTTCCGGCAAAGAACTTGTCCGCGGAGAACCTGACGCGTCGAGTTTCCCGTCAGGAGGGTTACGTGCAACATTTGAAGCCAGAGGTTACACGGTTTGGGACACAACTTCCTATGCGTTCATTAAAGACGGCACTCTCTGCATTCCCACCGCTTTCTGTTCGTATTCGGGAGAAGCGCTTGATAAAAAAACGCCGCTTCTGCGTTCCATGGAAGCGATAGATAAACAGGCCATGCGCATACTTAAACTGTTCGGCAATACAACAGCGCAGCGCGTAATTACAACCGTAGGCCCTGAGCAGGAGTACTTTCTTATTGATAAGGAGATGTTCCTGCGGCGTCCGGATTTGATTTACACAGGCAGGACTTTGTTCGGAGCGCGTCCGCCCAAAGGGCAGGAACTTGAAGATCATTATTTCGGCTGCATAAAACCGAGGGTTTCCGCGTTTATGAAAGAGCTGGATGAAGAACTGTGGAAGCTCGGCGTTTACGTTAAAACAAAACATAATGAAGTCGCTCCCGCGCAGCACGAGATGGCTCCGGTTTTTTCCACGACAAATATCGCGACCGACCACAATCAGCTCGCCATGGAACTGATGAAGAGCATCGCCAACAAGCACGGCATGGCGTGCCTGTTACACGAAAAACCGTTCGCCGGCGTTAACGGAAGCGGCAAGCACAACAACTGGTCTATCAGCACAGACACAGGCGTAAATCTTCTTGAACCCGGCGATACTCCGCAGGATAACGCGCAGTTTTTACTGTTCCTTGTCGCGGTCATTAAAGCGCTGGATGATTATCAGGATTTAATGCGGCTGTCAGCCGCAAGCGCGGCGAACGACCACCGCCTTGGCGCGAATGAAGCGCCTCCCGCGATTGTATCAATGTTCATCGGAGATGAGTTAAAAGGAATTCTTGACGCGATAGAATCTGGATCCAGTTACAAGGGAAAAGCTAAGCATGAGATGGAAATCGGCGTAACGGTACTGCCGCATTTCCCGAAGGATTCAACGGATAGAAACCGCACGTCTCCTTTCGCGTTTACCGGAAACAAGTTTGAATTCCGTATGCTCGGCTCTGCTTTCTCAATCTCCGGACCCAACATTGTGCTGAACACAATTGTCGCTGAATCGCTGGATCAGCTCGCTGACATTCTGGAAAAATCAAAAGATTTCACCGCAGATATTGCCGCGGTTGTAAAGAAAACATACAGCGAGCACAAGAGAATCATTTTTAACGGCAATAACTATTCAGATGAATGGGTTATAGAAGCGCAGAAACGCGGGTT
>WQSN01000044.1 GCA_009787835.1 Treponema sp. | reverse complement strand
CAGAAAGTGGGACGTCTCCTAACCGCTCTGAGAAAGTCACTACACATTTAGTTCCCCACTCCCCACTCCCTACTCCCCATTCCCTATTCACCGGTGACGGCTACTCAATAAACTCAGGCCAATTCTCCGGTTTGACCACCACAGAAGCGAAAAAGCGCATAACGGACTGGCTGGAAGAAAAAGGCATTGGAAAAAAAGCTGTTAACTACAAATTAAGGGACTGGATTTTCTCGCGTCAGCGTTATTGGGGTGAGCCGATTCCTGTTGTGCATTGCGATACTTGCGGCATTGTCCCGCTGCCTGAGAGCGCGTTACCATTGAAACTGCCGCAAGTAAAATCTTACGCGCCTACAGGCACTGGAGAATCTCCGCTTGCGGGAATCGATGAATGGGTGAACACTACATGCCCCAAATGCGGCGGCAGGGCAAAGCGCGAAACAAATACCATGCCGCAATGGGCAGGTTCATGCTGGTATTACATACGCTATCTCGATCCAAAAAACGACAGAGCGTTCGCCGCAAAAGATAAAATTGATTACTGGCTGCCTGTAGACCTATATGTCGGCGGAGCGGAACACGCGGTTTTACATTTGCTTTACAGCCGTTTCTGGCACAAGGTGTTATACGATTTAGGTTTGGTGAATACTGTCGAACCTTTCCAGCGGCTGATCAATCAGGGGATGATCCTTGGAGAAGATAATCAGAAAATGAGCAAAAGCCGCGGCAATGTAATTAACCCTGATGATATTATTAATGAATACGGCGCGGACACACTGCGTCTCTATGAAATGTTCTTAGGGCCTCTTGAGGTGAGTAAGCCGTGGATTGTAGCAGGCATTACAGGTGTATCGCGTTTTCTGGAGCGCCTGTGGGCAATCAGCGAAAAACCGTTATGTGAAGTTACAGAAGGAGACGAAGCGGCAGGCGGCGCAGAACTGCGAAAACTCCTGCACAAGACAATCAGGAAAGTGACAGACGATACTTCAAGCCTGAACTTTAATACAGCAATAAGCGCGATGATGATCTACTCAGGCGAGCTTGCAAAGTTAGCTGAAATCCCGCGTGTTATGTGGGAGCCGCTTGTTATAATGATAAGCGCGTACGCTCCCCATTTGGGCGAGGAACTTTGGGAAAAAATGGGACACCAAAAATCCGTATCATTCAGCGGTTGGCCGTCCTATAATGAAGCGCTGACGCACGATGATCAGGTGAACATTGTAGTCCAGGTAAACGGAAAAATCCGCGAAAAATTTACAACAGCGGCAGGAACGGCAAAGGAAGAACTTGAAAAGACAGCGCTGGCCATGCCCGGTGTTCAGAAGTGGCTGGAAGGGCAAACGATTGTTAAAGTAATCAGCGTATCTGACAAGCTGGTAAATATTGTTTTAAAGTAAGGAGGCTTCATGAGCAAACTGACTGTGCCGGACGGTTACCGGTCGATTTTATCGTTATACGAAACACAAACCGCGATTGGCGCGATTAAACGGATATTTGAAGGCAATTTGTCCGGAGCCCTGAACCTGAAGCGAGTTTCCGCGCCGCTTTTTGTCGAGCCGCAGAGCGGGCTTAACGATAACCTTAACGGCGTGGAGCGCCCCGTAGAGTTTGATATTAAAGAAACGGGAACTACGGCGCAGATTGTTCATTCGCTAGCGAAGTGGAAACGCATGGCGCTGCACAGTTACGGATTTCCCGCAGGCGAAGGGCTTTACACAGACATGAACGCGGTGCGCCGTGATGAAGAGATGGACAACCTTCATTCAATTTATGTTGATCAGTGGGACTGGGAAGTTGTTATTGATAGAATGTCGCGTAACGAAGAATTTTTGAAAAAAACTGTCAGTAAAATTGTGAACGCGATATGCGACACAGCAGATGAAATTAAAAAAATGTATCCGGCATTGACTTTTAATCTTTCGCGTGATGTGAAATTTATTACTACGCAGTGGCTTGAAGATCTTTACCCGCAATTATCGCCGAAAGAAAGGGAGAATGCGTATCTGAAAGAACATAAAACCGTTTTTATTATGCAGATTGGCCGTATTTTAAAATCAGGCATCAAACACGACGGACGCGCTCCCGATTACGATGACTGGTCGCTGAACGGCGACATCATGTTCTGGAATGATGTGTTAAATTGCGCGTTTGAAATTTCCTCAATGGGTATCCGTGTCGATGAAAGGTCGCTGGATATTCAGCTAACAGAGGCGGGCTGTAATAACCGCCGCGAACTTCCGTTTCATAAAGCGCTGCTTAAGGGAGAACTTCCGCTTTCAATGGGCGGCGGCATCGGCCAGTCAAGATTGTGTATGCTCATGCTGCAAAAAGCGCATGTCGGCGAGGTGCAGGTTTCTGTGTGGGATGAAGATACTTTAAACGGCTGTAAGGCTGCAGGGATTAAAATTCTGTAAGCTATAGAGTTGTTCAGAAACTTCAGATTCTGAATAAGAATTTTAAGACCGTCATTTGTGCCGCTGACTAAAACTTGTAAGATATAATGCTTGCAACGCGATAAAATTCCAGGCGCAATGGATTTGATTTATCAAGAATTCTGTCTTGATAATGCATATGCGGCTTTTTATCCTTATGTTCATCAAAATTTGTAAAGTTCCTGCGGGTTCGCAACTGCGTAATCAACGCGACGCTTAATTGATCGGTATACTGAAAGTTAAGAATATTTGAAAATGTCCACCTTACTAAATCATCTCCCCAAAAGCCGCGATCAACTCCGTCGACATCATCAAGATACAGATCCATCTCCGCCATAAACGCTACCATTTGCAGGAAGAACGGCAAACGGGGCATTTGATAGCCAAGAACAATATTGCCGAAGTAGTTCCATCCGTTGCGGTTTTCTCCGTCATCGGCTTCGTAGTACCAGCCCTGTCCATCCAGCGCACGGGTATTGTGCTGATAGTTAATTTCATGGGAACTCAGCATAACAACATGATTCCAGTCTCCGGGGAAAATGGCGGCAAAATCAAACTGAAATGTTCCTCCAAAAAAGAATTTAAGATGAAGAGCGTCAAAAGCTTCGCCGTCGTATTTTTGGCTGCCATTGGTATCAGGAAGATTGAGTCCAGTGCCGTATAGATCGCTTCCGAATAAATTTATAGGCCAGCCAACGCCCACCCTGCCGCCTGTGGTGAACTCCAGGAACGCGACCGGTGTTAAAACAGTCTTAATAACACCGTTAAGCGAAACCGGCGTTATTTCTCCGGTTAAGGAGAACCTGATGTTATTGCCGCTCATAAATGGATTATCAAGGCGCAGGAAGGGAATTTTAAAATTCTGCGTGAATCCGACTTTCGCTTCCGGCAGCGTTGATATCTGTAAATAAAGTTCGCTTGATATATCAACACCGTCTGAATTATCCTGCGCAGTAAGTCCGTGTGCGGCCAAAGCAAATATAATTATAATTGAAAATTTTTTCACAAACATTCCCTCTTTTCCAGCGAATATTTTAAAGATACTTCCCCAATTTATTTACCATAATTTTTTCTTTACTGATAAAATAATCATAGATAAATATTAATGCGGAAAAAATAATCAGCGTAATAAAACCTGTTAATCCGGTAATACCCGCACTTAAATCATTTCCACCGCTGATTGACATGATCGATAAGCCTGCGACAGCGTTCATCGTGCCGTGCGCTATCGCGGCAGCTATAACAGATTTGGATTTAATTGTCAGGTACTGCATAATCGGAGTCAGCAGAACGCAAAAAACAACCATCATAAAAACGCCGATTACAGGATGCTGAGGGTAATTATGCCCCATCAAAATGAGCGGCGCATGCCAGATTCCCCAGACAGAACCGATGATCAATACCGCTTTCAGGAAGTGCGTATCTTTTAACTGATTTAAAAAAAATCCTCTCCATCCGGCTTCTTCGCCAAACGCCGCTATCGCGTTAATTGTAATTCCTGCCAATAAACCCTGAGCAAGCGCTACCCAGACATAATGGACAGGAAGCGAAGCCAGTTGATTTTTAAACGTTTCAATCTGCTCAGGAGGCACAGTGCTTCCCGCTCTGTCAAATAACCCGGTCAGTTCAGGATTATATGTAATATACGGAAAAAGAAGGCTGATGCCAAACGAGGCAAGTATAACTACAGGAAAAATGAGCCAGGCAGCAAAGAACCATCTGTTTATTTTAAATGAAATCAACAGACCCTGAAAAAGCGGTTCCTTAAACACTGCCTTCACCAGAATCGCGGAAATCAACGGTACAAACATATATATCGCCGCCATAATGGTATATACAGTTTGTGACTGGGTTTTTATAACAGCCATCCAAATAAACACTGAATACGAATAACTGATAACAAAAGTAAAAATTAAAAATAAACATGTTTTATTGATTTTTTTCATTCTTTTTTCCTCCAAAAATAAAGAAACACCGCTAATATTCAACCAACTGTAATGAAGGTAGTTTAACAAAGGCGATGATATCATTCAATAGGCTAAATTACCGGGCTATGCGGCCATTACATCTGCATTTTGTAAGGTTTTATGTCGATAAATTATTAACATGAAGCGATTCATCATGTTAATAATAACAATTTTTTACGCTGCGGGTCTTTTTGCCGCTCCTCTTGAAAGCGGTTATTCCATGGCTCCAAGAGCTTCCGCTTCATCACTGGAAAAAGAAAACGCTTTTATGGAAGCGCGTTATATGGTAATTGACGCTGCGGAAAAATACATTGATACTCCCTACAGGCATGGAGGTTTGGATAAAAATGGAATCGATTGTTCAGGTTTAATTTACCTGAGTTTCAGGGACGCATTGGCAGTGTCTCCGCCGCGATCAACAACCGCTTTATATTCGTGGGTGGAACGAATTCCAAAAGATAAAGCTCAAGCCGGCGATCTTCTGTTTTTTAAAACTGATAACTCAGCTCCGGTAACTCATGTCGGTTTATATCTGGGCAGCGGCCGTTTTATCCATGCGGCTTCGTCAGGAACCAAAACCGGAGTTATTCATTCAAATCTTAATGAACAGTACTGGGATGGCGTTTTCGTCACCGCAGGACGGGCGTTCCCAGAGGCTTCGCTCAGCTCAAGACCGGCCAGTCCTGAAAACGCGCCGGAAAGTAAAATAACAGCTTCATCAATAGATAACCCAGGCCGGACAGATACACAGCCCAAAACAGGCGATTCAACAAAAAATAAATGGATAAGCGTAGATGACGAATGGCTTTTAATTGGCGCCGCAATTGCACCGTCATTTAACCTTTTTTTGGATGAAGGACCCTTTTTCCGCGGTTTTACATCCCAGCTTCGTGTCGCGGCGGCAATTAATGTTTTCAGTACGCGATTAATTTTCGGCTTTGAGATAAGGCCGGAATACGATGCCGCTCTAGAGATTTTCCGTCTGCCGTTTACTCTATCATTGGGATTCGACGATAAATACACAATTTTTGCCGGTCCTGTTGTCTGCGCCGGCGACGCCTCTCTGAGAAAAATTGAAAGGGATTATACCGACGGAACAACATGGATTGGCACACTAGGCATCACCGTGGCTCCCTTTATTTGGAAGACTAAAATCGGAGAATTGGCCCCGTACATTGAAGGGGCATGGCAGTATCATTTCGCTGTAAATACCGATGAACAAAATGTAAAAGCCGATATTTTGGCAGGCTCCCGTTTTTCTACCGGTTTAAGATGGACAATACCAGTCAATTAAGCTCTGTCCTTTAATGCCAAAAGAATAGAATAAAATTCTTCTGCAAAGTACTCTGTTCTTCAATATATCTGATATAGATCAAAATTATTTATTATAATGTCAAAAGGAGTCACGCTTTCATGGAAAACAAACTTAAAACAAAGTTAAGTTATGCCAGTGGAGACATTTACGGCGGCGGCGCGTTCATGATTTTCAGCCTGCTGTTTATGAACTTCCTTGTACTGGTTGAAGGACTGCCTGTCATAGCGACTACTATAATTATTTTTATCGGAAAATTATGGGATGCGATTACAGACCCGATAATGGGCAGGATTTCCGATAAAACCCGTTCAAAATTCGGAAGGAGACGGATTTACTTCCTGATTGGTATAATACCTGTTTACCTGTCATTTGTTATGCTTTTTTATTCATTCGGGATTGAAAGCGTAACTCATAAAATAATTTATTATACATTTTCCTATATGTTTTTCGGACTGGTATTCAGTATAGTCATGGTTCCTTACAATGCCATTCTGTCGGATATTACATCAGATTATAATGAACGCACAAGTTTCACTACGCTCAGAATGATATTTTCAGGCGCGGCGGCTCTTATAAGCGCAGTTATACCCAGTATCATCATTAAGTCGATAGGAGGCAGGCGGATCGGGCCGCAGCAGATTCCCGGTTACCTTATAATGGCTTTAATTTTCGGCGCGCTTTTTGGGTTGTGCTGGTTTGTAACCTTTTGGGGTACAAAAGAGAAGGAAAATCTCCCTGCTCCCGAAAAAACAACACTTGCTTCCTGGCTGTCGATATTTTCAAATAAATCCTACAGAAACTTATTGGGAATTTTTCTGTCTTTCCAGATAGCGGTAGACCTTATACTCGCGTTGTTTATTTTCTATATTGATATTGTTGTACTGCAATACCAGAATTATGAACTTGTGGTAGGCACTCTTCTTGTTTGTTCCATGCTCCTTGTGGCTGTGCAGGGCAAGCTTGCTGAAAAAAAGGGGAAAGTCTTTCCGCTTTACATCGGTATCCCTGTCTGGATGGCCACCACATTCGCGTTTATCTGGATTGATTCAAGCGTTCCGGTTCTGGTACTGTGCGTACTGGCGGCTTTAATCGCTATCGGATCTTCGGCAGGTCAGCTTTCAACGTGGTCGATGCTTACCGATATATACGATATTGACGAAATTCGCACAGGAAAACGCCGCGAAGGCCTGTATGCCGGAATGACGACATTTTTACGCAAATTCGCAAGCGGAGTAGCGGTTCTGCTGATGGGAATTGGGCTTCAGGCGCTTGGATTCGATCAAAATGAATATTCAGTCTTAAAGGCCAGTATAAATGATTTTGATCCTGCCGTGTACGCGCAAAGCAATATAGTATCAGGAATAAAGTGGATGTTTGTGATTATTCCTTTCGTTCTGCTGGCGACATGCCTGCTCTTCGCCATTAAAAACAAGGTTACCAAACAGCGGTTTGACGCTGTTCTGAAAGGAATAGATGAATTCAAAGCACATGGCGGCATAGATAGTTTAAGCGCTCAGGAAACCGCTGATATTTTAATGATCGCAGGATTGGAAAAAGACAGATTGTGGGGAAAATGAGCCTTTGGCTATTGCGATATTTTTTATAATTTGATATTTTATAAGTGGGTATTGGTTAATACTCATAATCAATTAATAAATACCGGAATATTCGGTAATAAAGGAAGAGGAGAAAGTATATGGCAAAACAGTTGATGTTCAACGAAGAAGCCCGGCGTAAGCTGCTCGCTGGTGTTGAGCAGATCTCCAAGGCTGTAAAGGTAACACTCGGTCCAAAAGGACGGAATGTTCTTCTTGACAAAAAATTCGGCGCGCCTACAGTAACAAAGGATGGCGTATCTGTAGCGAAAGAAGTGGAGCTTGCTGATCCATACGAAAATATGGGCGCACAATTGCTGAAAGAAGTGGCTACAAAGACAAACGATGTAGCCGGAGACGGTACCACAACAGCTACAGTACTGGCCTATTCATTGATTAAAGAGGGCCTAAAATCTGTCGCCGCCGGCATGACCCCGCTGGAACTTAAACGCGGCATTGACAAAGCGGTTGGAATCGCTGTCGATGAAATTAAGAAAAATTCCAAAGACATCAAGGACAAGGAAGAAATTTCCCATGTTGCCTCTGTTTCCGCAAACAATGACAGCGAAATCGGCAACACAATCGCCGATGCCATGGAAAAAGTCGGTAAAGACGGAGTCATCACGGTTGAAGAATCCAAGACAATGGATACTTCAATTGAATTTGTCGAAGGTATGCAGTTTGACCGCGGGTATATTTCCGCGTATTTTGTAACAGACCGCGATACTATGACCAGTGTCTATGAAGATGTATTTATTCTAATTCACGACAAGAAAGTTTCCAGCATGAAGGATATGCTTCCATTGCTGGAGAAAGTAGCTCAAAGCGGCAAACCCCTGCTCATCATTGCCGAAGACTGCGACGGCGAAGCACTCTCAACTTTGGTTGTAAACAGTCTGCGCGGAACATTGCGCACATGCGCGGTAAAAGCGCCCGGTTTCGGCGACCGCCGCAAAGCAATGCTCGAAGATATCGCCATTCTTACAGGCGGCGAAGTAATTTCCGAAGAGCTCGGTCTCAAACTGGAAAACACAGACATTTCCCAGCTTGGCAAGGCAAAAACAGTTAAAATCGACAAAGATAACACCACGATTATTAACGGCGCAGGAAAGCAGAAGGAGATTCAGGACAGAATCGCCCAGATTAAGGCTCAGATTGAAGATACTACAAGCGACTATGACCGTGAAAAACTTCAGGAAAGGCTTGCGAAACTCGCGGGCGGCGTAGCCGTTATCAATGTCGGCGCTGCTACTGAAGTTGAACTGAAAGAGAAGAAACACCGCGTAGAAGACGCCCTGTCCGCCACCCGCGCGGCCATTGACGAAGGCATTGTCCCCGGCGGCGCGGTTTCATTAATTCAGGCATCCTTGGCGCTTGATAAAGCGGATACAACCAGTCTTACAGACGACGAGAAAGTCGGCTTTAAAATTGTTAAACGCGCTCTTGAAGAGCCCATCCGCCAGATCGCCGAAAACGCCGGTCTTGACGGAGCGGTTATCGCGGATCAGGCCAAGAGAGAGAAAAAAGGCGTAGGTTTTGACGCCGCCAAGATGGAATGGGTGGACATGGTAAAAGCCGGTATTATTGACCCGGCCAAGGTAACCCGCTCAGCTCTGCAAAACGCGGCATCCATTGCCAGCCTGCTCCTGACCACCGAATGCGCCATTACCGACATCCCTGAGAAAAAAGAAGCGCCTCCAATGCCAGGCGGCGGTATGGGCGGTATGGGAGGAATGGATTATTAAAAAAACCAATGTGTGGTTTTTATTCAGGAGTTTGCATTTAGCGTAAGCTCCTGATAATTCAAATAATAGGTGTTTTATGAAGGCTGTCTGGAATTTCAGACAGCTTTTTTTTTTGCAGGTATTAATAAAATTAAGTTCGTTATTGATTAAACACCTGACCCCAACATAGCCTCACGTAAAATCGTATTCATCCGTGTCTGATAACCTTTTCCGGTACTCTGCAGCCATTCAATGACATCAGCATCGAGACGAACATTTACAGTTTTTTTAACAGGTTTGTAATTTGCCATGTTTCGTAAATGAGAAGGTTTGAATTCTTTCATCTGTTCTTCCGTTAATATTGGATAATCAGAGAAATCTGTATTCCTGAAAGCCTTAATTTCCTCCAGTCTCTTCTTCGTAATGTTCATAATATAACCTCTCTTCCGGCGGCTCCGCTTTACGAGCCATTATAAGGTGGATATAATCACCCCGTTCTGTAAAAACAACAAAAAGGACGACTTTATCATGCAATTTTCCAAGACAAATATACCTGTCTTCTTCTATTGTTGAATGTTCTTTATCATACCTTTCAATTAAATACGGATCATTAAAAACATCTACAACTTCAGACAGGTAAATACCATGTTTCTTTTTATTAAGTATATTCTTTTTTTTTGTCCAGGTAAACAAAACCTCTCCTGTCTATACATAATTGTATAGACAGACTATAAATTTGTCAAGCATATTTAACCGAATTAATCTCACTCAGCCTTCCAAACTCCGAAACTCTGTGATTCCAGTCTGCAATTACCATTTTCTAAACCGCAATTACCGATGGAATAGAGCAGTTTAAATTTTCCATTAATGGCAATTGGTACATTTACCTCATTTGTACCAGGGTTTACTGCGGCAATGCAGGAGCCGCGCCGATAAATAAATGAACGGTCGCCTGAGTCTGATCCGGGAGCGTGAATAATTATCAAATTAGATTGTGAACGGAGATCGGTTTCGCTGTTACGAAGATGGAGCAGGGACTTAACCGTATTCAAAAGTGACGTTGGGTCTTGTTCCTGTGTTTCAACATCCGGCGCATTCTGGGTTATATCGACAGGCAGGTAAAGTTTTTCTGACGGAGCTTTAGAAAAACCTGAATTGGCGTGCGTATTTGGCTTCCACTGCATTGGAGTTCTGGAACCGGTACGCCCGTAACTTCCTTCTTTTGTCGGCAGATGGTAAAGGAAAGACATACCGATTTCATCGCCATAATACAGAAAAGGAACGCCTGGCATGGTAAAAATAACAGCAAACGCGAGGGCTGTTTCGCTCTTGTTAAGACAGTGACCGATACGCGGAGTGTCATGGTTGCCTGTTATCAAACAGATAAAACCGTCATTCTTTGTCGCTTCATACCACGGCAAATATTGATCAAGAAACCGGTTTATGCTCCCGTTAGAATTTTTTTTAAAGTAGCTGTTGTCTGTCCCTCCGTTTTCGTAATCGCGCACCAGGCTGCGGTAGCCGCTGTTTCCGTGATCCAGCAGAAAATCCGCATGAAAACCGGCTTTTAGAGATTGAACGGGAGAACTCCATTCGCAGACCAACGCCGCCTGCGGGAATTCCGCGTCCAGCATTGATCGTATATTTCGCCAAACAGCGCTTGTTGCGCTTTTTTTATCATCATCAAACTTAACAAGCGAATCTGCCATGTCAACACGGAAACCGTCACATCCCCGGACTCCGTCCCCGGTGAGCCAGAAACGCATAATATCCTTTAGGGCTTCCCTTGTGGCAATACAATCGCTGTGATCCGGCGGTAATTGCCATTTTTCACGGCGGTTTAGAAAACCGTAATTTAAAGCCGGCTGGCATTTGAAAAAGTTTACTATATAACAGCCGTCTCTTTCAGCCTCGCCTGCGATAAATTTCAATCCATCAAGACCCCAAAAATACCAACTATCTGTCCAGATATAACGGTTCTTAAATTCATCGTTTGGCTCGATTTTCCTGGATTCGGTAAACCATTCATGTTCTTCGGAGGTATGGCCTGGGACTAAATCCAGGATAATGTGCATATTTCGCCTGTGAATTTCGTCAAAAAGCCGGAAAAGGTCTTCATTTGTTCCGTAACGGGGCGCTACCTTTTTATAATCGCGCACATCGTAACCTGCGTCTTTAAACGGCGAATCAAAACATGGATTTATCCACAGGGCGTTACAGCCCAAATTCCTGATATAATCGAGTTTTTCGATGATTCCCTGGATGTCGCCAATACCGTCACCGTTGGAATCATAAAAAGATTGTGGATAAACTTCGTAAAAAATAGCGTCTTTTAACCATTCTGGCATTTTTCTTTCCTTATGCTAATAATTATATAACAAAATCGGCAAGTTCCAAATGAAAAAAATAAAAAAAAAATTTGCAATTTAAAACATATAATATTATTATTTTATATAAGAACATTGAAATCATTAATCATTATGGAGGATTTATGAAGAAAACACAGATGTTGTTTGTTGCGGCAATCATTGCAATCTCGATTATCGCAATTGGATGCGCAGGTCAGCCTGCAGCAAGTTCATCAACCGCTGCTCCCGCAGCGGCTGCCGCTGCTCCTGCCGGACCGGCTAACGACCCGAATTATAATTATCGTATAACCGGAAATTTTGCCGGCTGGGGTAATTCGTATGAAGCGGAATGGATGATGGAAAACGTATCCAAGGACGATCCCAGGATTGCGCCGATTCGTGACGCGCTTGCAGACGCTATGTATGTTTATTTAAAGGAATATACACCTGATGTCTCAAATCCAGCAGGCTGGGATGTAACATATTCCGGAGCAAACATCAGTTTAGACGGTAATTTTGCGGTTAAATTTATCAGGCTTGTCGCTGATGCATCAGAAGAAAGCGGCTGGTTCCATGACATGTGGGTACCTAGTACAGAAGCCGGCGGTATCAAGAATCTGAGTCCCGATACTGTATTTACGCCAATGGCCCGCAGCGATGAAGAAGCTGAAGCGGCAGGCGACGGGCTTGGCAGCAATAACGGCAATCCTGTTCTTATCGGAGGCGTTAATACATACTATGTAGTATTCGCTGTAATGAATGACAGAAGCAGGGCGATGGGAGCGGTTGTAAAATAACCTTATGATTGAAAAAGGGCTCTTTAAGTTTAAAGAGTCCTTTTTTTTTATTTATTAGAACCTTTTTCAGGTTATTATTTTAGGAAATTTTCCAGGTTAACTGAATATAATTGGTTTTTACTTGTTTAATATAATTTGCCTTTTGAACCTAATTCTTAAAAATATTTGACTTAGCGGGGAAATATCATTATTTTATATTTAGAATAAAGTATGCAGGGGGATTTTATGAAAAAAATTATTTTAACCGCATTAGTAATTACTTTATGCGGTATTCCGGTTTTTGCGGGCGGCGGCAATGAACAGCCGCAGCAATCACAGCAGCAAGGCGGCGTTATCAAAATTTGGGTTGGAGCCGAAGCTGTCAGTTTCTATCAGCAGAAGGTAAACGAATATATTACAAAAAATAATTTTCAATACGCTATTACCGTTGAAGGTGTAGACGCGGGCGCCGCAGCAGCAAAATTCCTGGATGATACTGCAGCCGGCGCGGATATTTTTTCAATCGCGCATGATAATCTTGGCAGATTAATCGCGGGATCAAGCGCAATAGGACCAATAACAGATCAAGCTCTGCTCAGACAGATTCTAAATGACAATCCGGCAATTTTTCATAATGTAATTAAGGGAACAGTAGGCGGAACTGAATATACTTTCGGCATTCCGTACCGCGCCCAATCGCTTGTACTGTATTATAACAAGAAATACCTGACAGACGATGATGTAAAAACATGGGAAGGTATCTGGGCAAAGGCAAAAGCAGCCGGGAAACAGTCTGTTACAATAAACGGTGATGACGGATACAACAATTCCTTTCTTGTACTGGCCACAAAGGCATCGGATCATACGCCAATTGCCGATCTGTATTTAAATAATGTTTTAACAGCCTGTAATTTTAATTCAGATTTAGCGGTAGCTACAATGCATTGGGGACAAAGATTCTTTACGGACACAAGCCCGGACGGAAGGATTTTTTACGGCGCGAAGAGGGTATCAGATTCAGGCTGGGAAGTTGAACTTAGAAACGAAGCTTCTCTATCCCTGATTGGCGGCGCATGGAACTACTCCGCCGCGAGAGCTGCCCTTGGAAGCAATCTTGGGATAGCGGTTCTTCCCAATTTTACCCTCACAACCCAGGATGTAGCCGGTACAAATGTCGCAGCCAACACAGTAATGAGATCCGGAACATTCGCTGATACCGTAATGTTTGTCATGAAAAAATATAATATTAATGACAGGGCTGAAGCGGCCAGAGCGGCGGCTGTACAGCAAATATTACTGTACCTTTCCAGCATTGATATTCAGGAAGCGGCTTTCAACGCAATACAAAACCTTCCGGCGTTTAAAAACGCAAGAGCAGAATTTGCGGGAGTCAGGGCGAATACAACTGAAGGTTTATTGGCCCGTATGCAGCTTGAAATGTTTGACAGAGGAAGGCCTCAGCCTTTTGGCGCGAACACGAGAATGAATCTCTGGTATTACCAGTCGGGCGCTCCTCAAATTGTGCTTGACATTCTTACCAACGCCGGAAATTCCTATGACACTACAGCAAAGATCAAAACAGGCATGGCTACAGTAGAAAGTATTTGGAGAACAGGCAGACGCCCATAATTAACAAAATGTATGCCTAAAGATTTTATTGGGGGCATGTCAGGAGAAAAAGCGCAGCGAGGAAACTGCACTTTTTTCCCTGACACCCCTCAAGTAATTTATTAGGCATACATTTCTTCCACAGTAAGTGATGCATAACACGGAAAAAAATGATTCATGTAATTTTTTTATATGAATCTCATGTATTTTTAACCAAGAGGTGTATATCTCTATGCAAACAGAACTACATACCGGCAGTTTTTTTACAGATATTGGCTCTTCTGTAAAAAAAGCCGCTGTTTCAATCTGCCGCGGATTTATTAACTTTTTTGTTACTTTTGCGAAAAGGTTCAAAGACGGCGGCTTCCCGACAAAAATATCCCACCTGATCATGGGTTTTGGTAATTTATATCATAAACAGTTTATTAAAGGATTTATTTATCTGTCCCTTCAGGCCGGGTTTATCATGTTTATGATTCTTTGCCCAAGGGTGAATGATACTCCGCTTGGTTATAAAGCGCTGATAAATTTCAGAACGCTTGGCACAAACCCCGGCGATATTTTTACAAGAGCGGACAATTCAATGCTCATGCTTCTTTTCGGCGTTATAACAATGGGCATTATCATTTTAATCTTCCTGCTGTATCTAAGTAATCTTGGCAGCGCGTACAAGGCGGAGTGCGACAAGCGCAAAACAGGAAAAACCCTCACCTTCCGCGAAGACATAAGGCTTCTTCTGGACAACCGTTTTCACGTAACGCTGCTTACCCCGACATTTATCGGAGTGTCAATATTTACATTAATGCCCACAATCTTCATGATCTTTATCGCGTTTACAAACTTTGACAACGCGCATCAGGGCGAGGTGCTGCTTGACTGGGTCGGAATGGAAAATATCGCGTCTCTTTTTACAAGAACAGGTGAGATAGGACAAAGGTTTCTTCCGGTTCTCGGCTGGACATTAACATGGACTGTTTTCGCAACATTTTCCTGTTATTTCGGCGGCATATTCCTTGGAATTATGATTAACATGAAAGGAGTCAGGTTCAAAACTTTCTGGAGAACCATATTCATTCTTACAATAGCAATGCCGCAGTTTGTTTCGCTGCTTGCAGTAAGAAACATACTCGGCGAACTTGGACCGTTTAACACAATGCTGGTTAATCTGGGCATAATAAACGAACCGCTTTCGTTCCTGGCGAACTCGGACAGCGTATTAAGGACTAGGGTTACGATAATTCTTACCAACTTCTGGATTGGCGTTCCCTATACAATGCTTATGACTACGGGTATTCTGATGAATATTCCGGCGGATCTGTACGAAGCCGCGAGAATCGACGGCGCGAGTAAACTTAAAATTTTGGCAAAAATCACAATGCCGTATATAATTTTCGTTACAACTCCCTATCTTATATCATCGTTTGTCGGCAATTTTAACAGTTTTAATGTTATATATCTTTTAACTGAAGGAAGACCGAGCGCTGTCGGAGGCTACAAGGCAGGCGCTACCGATCTTTTGGTAACATGGCTGTTTAAATTATCTGTCAACGAAAGGGAATATAATTTGGGCGCTGTTGTCGGAATTATGACATTTATCTGCACATCGGTAATAACCCTTGTCACCTACCGCAGATCCAAAGCTTACAGGGAGGAGGATAGATTCCAATGATAAAAGCGGCTAAAACACAATCCATAAAAAAGAGTGAAATGGCGTCTGTATCAACTGTACATATCGCTTTGATAATCCTCGCGGTTATCTGGCTTTATCCTACCCTTTGGGTAGTGCTCAGCGCTTTCAGAGTTGAGTATAACGATCAGGGCGACTTAATCGGAATTGTTGTATCAAATTATTTTCCAAAGGGACTTGGATTTGAAAATTTCAGACGTTTGTTTACTACCACATATTTCGGAAGATGGGTAACAAATACACTTACTGTCGCGGTCTTCAGCACAACGCTTTCAACATTTTTGGTTTTAAGCACAGCATACGTTATGAGCAAGATGAGATTTAAAATGAGAAAGCCGGTTATGAATATCGCAATGATTCTCGGGCTTTTCCCGGGCTTCATGTCGATGATCGCAATCTATTACATTCTAAAGGCGTTGGGTCTGACTCAGTCTCTTGTCGCGCTTGTTTTGGTATATTCTGTAAGCGCAGGTCTTGGCTTTTATGTCGCCAAAGGTTTTTTTGACACAATTCCCGATTCATTGATAGAAGCCGCCAAAATAGACGGAGCCATGCAGTCAAAAATTTTCTTCTCAATTATTCTGCCGATATCAAGGCCAATTATTGTCTATACAGCGCTAATGGCGTTTATGGCTCCATGGATGGATTTTATTCTGGCGCGGATTATTCTGGGCGAGCAGAATGTTCATCTGCACACAACAGCGGTAGGCCTATACTACATGTTATACGGACAAAGAGTAGATTCAAATGTATTCACTATCTTCTGCGCGGGGTGTTTGTTTATCGCAATTCCCATTGTAGCGTTATTTTTATCCATGCAAAAATTTTACATCGAAGGGGTTACCGCGGGTTCTGTCAAGAGTTAGGGAGTATATGAAAATACATTATCTCATTCTGCCGGTGATTTGTTCAGTTTTATTTTCCGGCTTTTATGCAGGCTGCGGGCACGGCGTTTTGGTAAGAAAACTTGAGTACAATGCTGTTACAGATAATTACCGCACTTATTATGAAATATTTGTCGGCGCGTTTTCCGATTCCAACAATGACGGTATCGGAGATTTAAGAGGGCTTATAAACCGGCTTGATTACCTGAATGACGGCAACCCTGATTCCTTAAACAGTTTAGGCATAGAAGGGATTTGGCTAATGCCGGTTATGCCTTCGCCCAGTTATCATAAATATGATGTCACAGACTATTGCCGTATAGATCGTCAATACGGTACAATGGATGATTTTGACGAACTCATCGGTGAATGTGATAAACGCGGCATCAAACTGATCATTGATCTTGTCCTCAACCACACTTCTTCGCAGCATCCATGGTTTTTAAAAGCAAGAGAAGCGGTAAAAACCGGAGATATGGATGATACATACGCCAGGTACTATGTTCTGGAAACCGAAAAAATCAGCGGAAAAGCATGGTATGAATTTGAAAAGACACCGGACGGAATACAATATTATTATGAGGGAAATTTTTCTCCCAGTATGCCCGAGCTTGATCTGGATAACCCTGACGTTCTGCGCGAAATATCAGACATTGTAAAATTCTGGCTTGACAAGGGAGTGGGAGGCTTCAGGCTGGACGCCGTTAAATTTTATTATCTTGATGAAGACATTAAAAATATAATTTTTTTAAAATGGCTTAACGAGGAATGCAGAAAAAATTATGACGAAGTATATATCGTCGCTGAAAACTGGTCAGGCGATATTTCCATACAGAATTATTATGAAGCTGTAAATTGTTTTGATTTTGGAATGTCGGGCACATCGGGGGATATTTACTTCGCCGCGCAGCAAATCGCCGGTATAACGGAATTCGCGGAGGATCTTGCATTTTATCAGAAACAGGTTCTGGAAAAAAATCCACGCGCTGTTTTAAATCCTTTTATTTCAAATCATGACATGGACAGGGCGGCAGGTTTTTTGTCTGTTGATGATCGCGCGATGCAAATGGCGGCTAACCTTTATATACTTTCGAGCGGCAGCCCTTTTATTTACTACGGCGAAGAAATAGGCATGAAAGGCTCAAGAGGCACGGCTTCAACTGACGCCAACAGAAGGCTTGCGATGTTATGGGGCGACGGCGATACGGTAAAGGACCCAAGAGGTTCTACCTATAACAGCAATAATCAAACTAACGGGACAGTAAAAAGCCAGTCACCGGACAGGGACAGCCTTTTAAATCATTACAAAAATTTAATCAGGCTGCGAAATGCAAACCCGGAAATCGCAAGAGGAATAATTGAGCCGTTGAATTTTTCGCAATATACATCCTTTGGCGGCTTTATATCAAATTATAGCGGCAGCAAGGCGGCGGTTTTTCACAACACGGGCGAAACCGAACTAAAGGTTGATCTAAGCCTTTACACTGATATAAATTTTTCTGTCATCAGGGGTTATGCAGGGAAAGGACAGGCGGCTCTGAATGGCGGTATTCTGTCCATTTCCGGGTACACAAGCGCAGTAATAAAATAGGCAGACCTTCCGGTTCCTGACACTGTCATTCGGACTACCGCTGTACCCTGCCTGAGGCATTGCCTGCCGCCAGTTTTTTTACTTCGTCAATAGATACGAAATTAAAGTCGCCTTCAATTGAATGTTTCAGGCAGCTTGCGGCAACGGCGAACTCAAGGCCATCCTGCGCGGACATTCCCGTAAGATTGGCGTAAATAAGCCCAGCGCCGAAACTGTCGCCGCCGCCAACCCTGTCTACAATACGCACCGGATATTTTTTTGAAAAGTAATGCTCACCGCCTGAACAGAGCATTGCCGCCCAGTTATTATCGTTAGCTGAAATTGATTCCCGCAGGGTAATAGCCGTTTGCTTAAAACCAAACCGTTTAATAAGGGTTTCGGCAGTTTCCCTGTAACCGTCATGGCTGATTACCCCCGCCGTTACATTGCTGCCGCCTGCGTTTATACCAAACACATCGGCTGAGTCTTCTTCGTTTGCGATACATATATCCACAAACTCCATGAGTTTACCCATTACTTCTCCCGCTTTTTCCCGTGTCCAGAGATTCTTCCGGTAGTTAAGGTCGCAGGAAACTGTAAGCCCTTTTGACCGCGCCGCCCTGCACGCTGCAGCGCAAATTTTCGCGGCGTTATCTGAAATTGCAGGCGTTATGCCGGTAAAATGGAACCAGTCAGCTCCGTGAAAAATTTTATCCCAGTCAAAGTCCGCTTCCTCCGCTGCTGCGATAGCCGAATGGGCGCGGTCATAAATTACCTTGGAAGGACGCTGTGACGCGCCTTTTTCCAGAAAGTATATCCCAACCCTGCCGCCGCCCCGGACAATAAGGGAAGTATCCACTCCGAATTCTCTCAGTTTATTTACAGCTCCCTGCCCTATTTCATGTTTTGGAAGTTTTGTCACAAAGGCGCAGTCAATGCCAAACCCGGCAAGAGAAACAGCGACATTGGCCTCTCCGCCGCCGTAAGTCGCTCCGTAGGATTTAGCCTGAACAAAACGATAGTAGCCTTCCGGCGCAAGCCTGAGCATAATTTCTCCAAAAGTAATGACTCTCATAAAAACTCCATAAAATATTTTAATGTAATTTTTTTATTATGACAATTTAATAATAGACATGTTCAAAAACACAGTTGGTTTTCATACGGCATTGATTCATATAAAACCCGCGCATTATACTTTATATATGAGTAATAAAATTGAATCGCAAAAAAAAGCGGAACACGAAGGTTCCCGCTTTGATCCAAAAATGATTAAAGCACTGGCTATAGATCTTGACGGCACTACATTGCTGCCTGATACAACTCTGGGCGAGCGCACCCTAAGATGCATCCGGACATTAATTTCAAGGGGAATGCAGATAATAATTGCAACAGGCAGGGCGATTGAATCATCGGAACGTTTCCGCAGCGCCATGGGCGCGGAAGGTCCAATGGTTTTTTTTAACGGCGCAGTAGTCGCCGATGTCCCTTCATGTAAAATATTAAGCGCGGATTTAATCAGCCTGGATGTTGCGGATTTTGGAGCAGACATAGCCCGCGACCTGGGAATACATTATCAGATTTATCTGCCGGCAGGAACATCACTTGAAAAAGACAAGGAAAATTCTGAACAAAAATGGGAAACTCTAGTGATAGATAAAAAAAGCCCAGAATCTGAAATGTACTACAGACATACAGGCATTGTTCCAATTGAAAAAGATTTGAAATATATAACAGCAATGCCGGAGCTTAAAGGCTGCATCAAGGGAATGTTTATCGCCGATCCTTCTCTCCACGATGAAATCCGCAAAAGAATGTACGGCCGTTTCGGCGATCAGATAAGTATAATGCGCAGTTTTCCTACATTTTTGGAAGTGCTAAGTTCAGGCATATCCAAGGGAGCGGGACTTAATATCGCGATGCAGCACAGGGGACTAAAACCTGAAGAAGTTATTGCTTTTGGAGACGAAGAGAATGATCTGTCAATGTTTGAAGCGGCAGGCCATAGCGCAGCGCCTTCCAGCGCAAGGGAAATAATCCGCGATGCGGCCGATATAATTTACGGTTCCAACGCTGAAGAAGGTCTGGCTATTTACCTTGAAGAAGTTTTTATATAAACTGATAAAATCTGCCGTTGAAATGACAGATGCTACCATTGTCTGACAGTTTTTATAAGTTACGATTAAGGAGAGAAAACCATGGCAAAGAATTACAAATTTGAAACGCTTCAAGTCCACGCTGGTCAGGAAAAACCGGACCCTGCTACCGATTCGCGTGCAGTACCCATTTATCAGACAACATCTTATGTTTTTCCAAGTTCAAAAGACGCGTCTGACCGTTTTGCGCTGACCGCGCAGGGGAACATCTATACACGAATCATGAACCCAACCTCCGATGTATTTGAGCAGCGTATGACCGCGCTTGAAAAAGGCGTAGGCGCGCTTTCATTGGCCTCGGGAGCTGCGGCCTGCGTATACGCGATTCAAAACATCGCCCGCGCCGGAGATCACTTTATCGCGGACAACCAGGTTTACGGCGGAACCTACAATTGCTTTGCCAACACATTCAGGGATATGGGAATTGAGTGCACTTTTGTTGAAGGCCGCGATCCCGCCAATTTTGAAAAAGCGATTAAACCCAACACCAAAGCGATTTTTTTTGAAACGCTTGGAAACCCCAATGCCAGTATAATTGATATTGAAGCCGCCGCGAAAATCGCGCATAAACACGGCATTCCGCTTATTGTAGACAATACCTTTCCAACACCATACCTTTTGGCGCCAAAAGATTACGGAGCCGATGTTGTAGTCCATTCAGCGACAAAATTTATCGGCGGACACGGAACATCCATTGGCGGCGTGATTGTAGACTGCGGCACATTCGACTGGGCGCAGAATGACAAGTTCCCGGGGCTGAGCAAACCAAACCCCAGTTATCACGGCGTAGTATTTACCGAAGCAGCGAAAAACGCCGCTTACATCATAAAAGTCCGCACAACTTTGCTGCGCGATACAGGAGCCACTCCTTCGCCATTTAACTCATTCCTGTTCCTGCAGGGACTTGAAACCCTTTCACTCCGCGTCGAGCGTCATGTCGTAAATGCCCTGAAAGTTGTGGATTTCCTTAACAATCATCCTCAGGTTGAGAAAGTAAATCATCCGTCTCTGCCAAGCCATCGCGACCACGCGCTTTACAATAAATATTTCCCAAAAGGCGCAGGCTCCATCTTCACTTTTGAAATAAAGGGCGATTTGGAAAAAGCTAAAATCTTTACCGAAAAACTTAAACTCTTCTCGCTGCTTGCCAATGTGGCGGATGTTAAATCGCTTGTTATTCACCCCGCTTCGACCACCCACTCCCAAATGAGCGAAAAGGATCTGCTTGGATGCGGAATAAAACCCAACAGCATAAGGCTTTCCATAGGAACCGAACACATTGACGATATAATCGACGATTTATCGCAGGGCCTGGAAGCGGTAAAAAATTAAGCGTCAGTATTAACGAAAATCGCATTAGCCTTGATTCCAGACAGATATTTCGGCTAATATTAGAGTGTAAGCTGGAAATTCTATACTAGACAACAGCCGCCGTTTCTTATAATATTTGATTTTGTATAGCAGTTGTTCAGAAGCTGAAGTTTCCGAACAACCTTAGGAGCGGTGTCCGAGTGGTTGAAGGAGGCGGTCTTGAAAACCGTTGTGCCGCAAGGTACCGGGGGTTCGAATCCCCCCTGCTCCGTAATAAAAAACTGCGTGTTTTTTTTATTTTTGAGTTTTACTGCGTAAAACTCCATCCCTGTAAGGGGGATTCGAACCGGAGCGTTGCTGTAAAAAATCCAAGGCGAATGCCTTGCATTAATAAAGATGCGGCGCAGGGATGCGCCGGGCAACGCGCAGGCGGGGGTGTAAGGAGCAAACAGGATGTTTGCGACTGGAACCCCGAATCCCCCCTGCTCCGTAAAAAAAACACTGCGTGGTTTTTTTTATTTTTACCTCGGTTCATTTAAAAATTAAACAGTCAAAGAAAAGACTGTACTTCTTGGAGCGGTGCGAGAGCGGCCGAATCGGGCTCCCTGCTAAGGAGTTGTGCCCCGAAAGGGTACCGGGGGTTCGAATCCCCCCTGCTCCGTAAAAAGTTTTTATACCGGATAAATTCCACGTTTTGGAATTTATTTAATGTTACAGGAACGTTGGGGGATTCGAACCGAAGCGTTGCTGTAAGAATTCCAAGGCGAATGCCTTGTTTTGGAACAATTCAGCGCATGGATGCGCTGGGCAATGCGCAGGCGGCCTGGAAGCCCGAAACAGGATGTTGAGGGCTGGAAGGCGAATCCCCCCTGCTCCGTATAAAAAACTCTACGAGTTTTTTATTTAGGAGTTTTACTGCGTAAAACTCCATTCCCCGTAAGGGGGGATTCGAACCATGAGGTTGTAGCTCAGCTGGATAGAGCAGCAGATTGCGGATCTGCAGGTCGCACGTTCAAATCGTGTCAGCCTCAAAGATAATAAGAATTGATAGTCTCTTTTTAAGCCATCCTAATAATACAACTAAATAAGCATAGGAAAATTATGCTTCTGTATCTGTTTTTTTACTATTAATTTGTCCAATGTAATTTTTGTGGATTTTATTTAAAGTTTCTCCAAATGTCTGATAAATATCAGATGTGTATTTATCTAAAATATTTACTGCATTATCTGGAATAATTGTATCTGGTTTTAATAGTTCATAAGCTTCTATATTTAATGCGTCAGCCATTTTAGCTAAAGTAACAGGTGAAACCCACTTTTTACCATTTTCTACATCACTCAAAAACGGAACGGATATGTCAATAAGTTCTGCAAAATCAGCTTGTGATAGTTTACGATAACTTCGATATTTTTTTAAATTTTGACTTAAAAAAGCTTTTAAATCTTGTTTAGTCATTTATTTTCTCTTAGATAATATTATATGCTTTTGGCTTGACAAAAATAAAATAATCTATCATATTAAGCGCATTAGCCATTAGAATGTGTCAGCGGCGACATTAACACCGCAAGGGAGTTATAATGAAAAAGTTACTTGGTCTGTTCATTGTGTTTGCTTTATTTTTCGTATCCTGCGCATCACAGCCAAAAATAGATTATACGTATCCGCAAAGCGGAAATATATATAACGCAGCGCCTATCCCTGTTAAGGATTATGAAACTCTTGGGATAATTTTTGCTGAATCAACTGAAATAACAGACGAGAATGGAAACCATAACGGGTCAAAAATAACGTTTGCTATGCTGATGCGCGAAGCGGCAAAACTTGGCGCAGACGATGTTATCAATCTCAGAATTGATGTACAGGAAATTAAAGAATTAATCCCCAGTAATGATTTTGGCGGTATGGTTTC
>WQSN01000043.1 GCA_009787835.1 Treponema sp. | reverse complement strand
TCAGAATAAAATCTCCGGTAAAGTTGAAAAGGGCGGGATCGCGTTTAAGGCCATGATTCAAGGTAAAGGGCGGAATACCGCCGATAAGATTGCTTTCGTTTACTTCTCCTTTAAACGCTACCATTTTTTGGTCTGTATCGTTTGTCACTCTAACAGATGAATCAGTATAATTTGTATAATCTATTTCACTTTTCACAGTATCATTATCATCCTCAGTGCATCCGGTAAGGCCGTACATCAGCCCTACAGTCAATATAAGCATAAAAAATCTCATTACTTTTATCATTTCTATCTCCTTTTAATTTTTTTTACAGGAACAATCCTGCTTTGTTAGGGAGGATTCGCTTTCCGGAACATTTAAACCCAATGATTTCCTTATTGAATTTTCCGATACAAACGCCAAATTTACCCAACAAAGTAAATCATCCTGATATTTTGGTTCCAATAAACGGGATATTTTTAGGATTTCTTGTTCATTGTTTGACAAATTTTCATTCTCCCAATATAAATAGATGTTATAAATATATCATTGAATTATAATTATGTCAAGATTTTATAAAGTTAATGCTAAATTTTTATTGAATATTTTATATGTTGTAGATATGCTGAAATTTAGTGGAAATGAATATTCTCGACCGGATTAGGCAAATCCGTAAGGCTTTAGGTCTGAAACAGGGTGAATTTGCCAAGCAAATCGGTCTAACTCAAACTGCTATGTCAATGATTGAACTGGAAAAAGTGGCTTTAACCGATAAAAATATAAAATTGATATGCGCTACATTTGCTGTGGACGAGACTTGGCTGCGAACGGGAAAAGGGGAGATGTTTGGCCCTGCTTCGCCTTATGAAAATGAATTGCTTGAAATTTTTGGCAAATTGACCGCCGATACCCAGGAGTTTATCCTGGATATGGCGCGTAATCTGTTAAAAAGACAGGATAAAAACAACAAATAGGGCTGTATTATGGACAGATATTTCAGAATGTGCGAATATTAAAACAAGGATGTCAATTGCTGATAATATAGCCAGAATTGAAGAGAGGATTCAAAAGGCTTGTGATGTTTCCGGCAGAAAACGAAGTGAAATTACCCTGATGGGGGTGTCCAAGTTTGAGCCGGTAAATAAAGCGGAAGAGGCTTTTCGCTCAGGTATCCGGTGTTTTGGTGAAAGCAGGGTAAAGGAAGCGGTTACCAAGTTTGAAAATTTCAGGGATGAGTATCCTGCTGCGCTCCACCTGATTGGTTCATTGCAGCGCAACAAGGCTAAACAGGCGGCGCTTTTTTTTGATTGTGTTCAGTCTGTTGACAGGCTGGAATTGATACATGAGCTTGTTAAGCATTCAGCCGGACGCGAAACGCCGCTTGAGATTTTACTTGAGCTTCACACAGGAGAAGAGTCAAAGAGCGGATTTTCAGATTTTGACGGACTCTTTAAAGCGGCGCAGTCGGTTTTGGAGAGTGGAAACCTGAAACCGCTGGGCCTTATGACAATGGCGCCCTTTACCGCGGATAAAGACATTATTCGCAGTTCTTTCAGGCGTCTTGTTAAGGCGCAGGGAGAACTGGAAAAGCGTTTCCCCTCCTGTAAAATGAACGGAAGCTGGGTCTGTCTTTCCATGGGGATGTCAAACGACTTTGAAACAGCGGTTGAAGAAGGCTCTACAATGCTCAGGATTGGCAGTTTAATTTTTAAAGAATGATGAAATATATTTTCCCGTCTGTTATTTTTTTCTTTCTTTTACTGGCTCCTGTAATTCAGGCGCCGGCCCAGAGTTCCTCCGCGTCTTCCCAAACTTTTAACATGACAGGTTTTCCTCAATGGGCCAAAGACATGCGCCGCTGGGATATAATCGCCTTTGGATCATTTCCCTTTACCATGTTTGCCGTAACATTTTTTTCGGATCTTGCCCGCTGGAATAACGCGAACAGCATGGACTTTTCCTCAGGCGGACGGCGTTATGCGCCATGGCCGTTTAAATCCGCGGGCGCGATTGACATGTCAAAGGAAGAGTATGAGAGGACCATACTAATCGCGGCCGGCCTGTCTGTGTCAATCGCAATTGCAGACCTTATCATTGTAAAAATCAGGGATCGAAAGGAACGCCGCAGGATTGAAGGCGTTCCTTCAGGATCGGTAATTATTAACAGGGAACCGCTTGAATCTTCCAAAGAAGGCAGTGAAATATTTTCAGGCGGGCAAGCTTCAGAATAATGCCTGTCTCCCGTAACTTTAAAATTGAAGAGATAATCCCGCAAGATATGCGGCTGGACCGTTACGTGTCAGAATTTTTGCGCCTGTTTTCCCGTTCCCAGATAAAAGCAAGAAACCTTAAAGCAAAAATTAACGGGAAAGATGTTAAACTCTCCAGGATTGTAAAACAGGGTGACATGCTCGATCTAATATGGGATGACGCGCAGCCATTTCACATAATACCTGAAGATATTCCTCTTGATATAATCCGGGAGGATGACAGGTGCATTGTAATAAACAAGGCTCAGGGGATGGTGGTGCATCCGGGAGCCGGCAACAGGCGCGGCACTCTCGCCAACGCTCTCTATTTCAGAATGCTGAATAAATTATCTGAAACTCCGCCGTGCGGGAAGATCGAAGATTCTCCCGGGGAAACAAACTGGCGCGCGGGTATTGTTCACCGTCTGGACAAAGAGACATCAGGAGTCATCATAGCGGCCTACGATGATGAAGCCCATGCTTTTTTATCGCGGCAGTTCAAGGATCGAAAAGTAAAAAAAAAATATATGGCGATTGTCTGCGGAAAGCCAAATGAAATAAAAGGCCGTATAGAAACATTTATCGCGCGGGATGCGCGTGACAGAAAACGGTTTGCCGTGGCTCCCCGCGGAAAATACGCGATCACCTTTTATAAGGTAATAAAAAGCTGGAAAAATTATTCGCTTGTTTCGCTCCGTCCGGGAACAGGCCGCACTCATCAACTGCGCGTTCATTTAAAATTCATGGGACACCCAATACTCGGAGATCCTGTTTACGGTTACAGTGATAAAAATTTTCCCTGCGCGGGTCTTATGCTGCATTCAAAAAGCCTTGCGATTACTTTACCGGGTGAAACACAGGAAAGTATTTTTTCATCATCCATGCCTGAACGTTTCTTAAAAATAATTGAAAAACTAGACAGAACAGAAGGTGCGCATGGATAACAATCCCTATATTCTTGATGAAACGGATGATTTCGCCGTTGTTTACAAACCGCCTAAAATGCACTGTGTCCCAGTTTCAAAGAACAATGAGCATCCGGCTGTGAATACCATTTTTGAATGGTTTACGGAAAATTCCGCTGTTGTGTATGATTTAGTTCACCGGCTGGATTATGAAACTCATGGGCTTGTTTTAATCGCGAAGAACGAAAAAAGCTTTAATTTTTTTAAAACTTTGCAGGATAATGGGGAATTTATAAAGGAATATTCTGCTGTTTGTGTTCCTGACAATACTAATAATATCGAAGGGTTTCCGGATCATAAAATAAATATTCAGGACATGAAACCTTCAGCCGGAAAGCCCCTGATAATTATGAGTTATTTCCGTCCTTACGGACCTGGCAGGAAACAGGTACGCCCTGTAATTGATGCGCAAAAAAAGGGCATGGAAGTTGCCAAAGACACAAACGGTTTTTATAAAACCGAAATTGTTAATGTTAACAATAATATTTTTACCGCGCGGATAAAACGCGGATTTAGGCATCAGATACGCTGCCATCTCAGCTGGATTGGTTATCCGATACAGAACGATCCGCTGTATTCAAATGGCGCGTTTGCAGCGAATCCGTTATTATTTTCTGACTCTCTTGCCCTTAGGGCGCACGCTCTTTTTTTTATTGACCCCGCGAACGGCAGGAGCCGGGAGTATTGTATTTCCAAAATACAGCATTTAGGTGTAAAATAAATTATGGTGAATGAAGCATCAAAACAGCCGCTCTCAACTGTTTATTTTATCGGGATTAAGGGGACCGGCGTCTGCGCCCTAGCTGAATTAATGCACAACGCGGGAATAAAAGTTTCAGGAAGCGACATAGACGAAGTTTTTTATACCGACACAATTTTAAAAGAACTTAATATTCCCTATTACAATAATTTTGATCCTTCGCGCATTACCTGCGGCATTGACATGGTAATCCATTCTGCGGCGTACAGCGCAGATACAAACTGCGAACTTGCGCAGGCGCAGAAACTGAACATTCCCGTTTTAAAATACACGGATGCCCTGGGGGAGTGGTCGGCAAGGTTTGAATCCTGCGGAGTCTGCGGCGTTCACGGAAAAACCACTACAACAGCGATTGCGGGCATACTCTGCCGCGCCGCCGGGATTCCTGCCCAAATTCTCACTGGCAGCGCCGTAGCGGATTTCGGATCAAGGTCTACATTAAACCTGGGTGATAAATATTTTATCGCAGAAACATGTGAATACCGCAAACATTTTTTATCATTTCGTCCCAAATATATTATTTTAACATCTGTGGAAAGCGATCATCAGGATTTTTTTCCGGATTATAATTCAATCCGTGACGCGTTTATGGAGTACTGCAGACTGCTTCCCGCGGGAGGGAAGCTAATCTACTGCGCCGACGACAGGGGAGCGTGCGAAGTTGCGCATAACGTCGGAAAAGAGGACCGCAGGATAGAGCTTATTCCCTATGGTTTTTCGGCGTCAGGAGACTGGAAGGTGCTTTCATACAAGACAGAAAATGAAAGATCCGTATTTACTGTCGCGGGCATTCCCGGTGTTATTAAATTAAGAATACCGGGCCGCCATGAAGCGTTAAATACCGCGGCGGCGCTCGCTCTTTTGTCATTTTTAGCCCAAAAAGAGGCTCATGACAGCGCCGCGAACGGCAAAATAGAAGACGGTATTTTTCCGTTCAGCGAAGAGAAGATTCAATCAATAAAAACAGGGTTGGAAAATTTTAAAAGCTCGAAACGCCGCAGTGAAATTTTGGGCGAAGCGCACGGGATAATTTTTATGGATGATTACGCCCATCATCCCACCGCAATTAAAACAACGCTAGAGGGAATTAAAAGTTTTTATCCTGACCGCAGGCTCATAGTCAGTTTTATGTCGCATACCTACACGCGGACATCCGCCCTCCTTGAAGATTTCGCCCAATCATTGAACGGCGCGGATATTCTTATTCTGCATAAAATTTACGCTTCCGCCAGGGAAAATTATAAGGGCGGCGTTAATGGAAGAACGTTATTTGAAAAAACCGCGGCCATGCGCGAAGATAGCAGTATTTTCTATATTGATGAGTACGATGACGCTGTTAAACCGTTATGTGAAATACTGAAACCGGGAGATATTTTTGTGACTCTTGGCGCGGGAAACAACTGGCCACTGGGAGAAAAACTTTTTAATCATTTTAAATCCATAGACGGAGAGCAATCATGATTAGTATGACAGGTTACGCGTACCGTGAAAAAACAGGACAGGATTTGTCGGTTTCCGTAGAAATAAAAAGCTACAATAACCGTTATCTGGAAATATATGTAAACCTTCCGCCGTGGCTGTCATCTCTTGAAATGAAAGTCCGCGAGTATATTAGTTCCTGCTGCAGCAGGGGAAAGGTGGAAGTCTTTATCCGCCTTAGGGAACACAATACTCCTGTCAATATCAGCGTTAATTCAAACGCCGCGAAAGCATATCTTAATTCGATTAATAAATTGGCAGAAGATCTCGGGCTTGATGAAAAGTGCAGCCTAAAAACATTACTTGAAATGGAAGGCGTTCTTGAAATTGAAAAAAACAGGGATGATGAACGCTACTGCCTGGAGATTGAACCGCTGTTAAAAGAGGCAGTCGCTGGTTTTCTCGCCGAACGTGAAAGAGAGGGAAAACACACAGAAGAAGATATACTTGCAAATCTTTACAAGATCGAATCTTCACTGGAAAAAATTACTGTCTTTGTTCCCGCCATTGAACAGGCAATAAAGGATAATATCAGAACGCGCTTTACTGAAATGTTAGGCGCTCAGATTGATGAAAACAGGGTGCTTGTTGAGATCGCGTCTCTCCTTTTAAAATATACAATTTCTGAAGAAATTTCGCGTCTTAATTCACATTTAAACGAATTCAGGGCTGAAATTGACAAAAATCCAAAAGCCGGGAAAAAATGCGATTTTCTGTCCCAGGAAATCAACCGCGAAATAAATACAATCGGTTCAAAAAGCGCTATAATTGAAGTAAGCGGCGAAGTTGTCAAAATGAAAGAAGCGCTTGAAAATATCAGGGAACAATTGAGAAATGTCGAATAGTCAGGAGAAGCGGGGATGAAAAAGGACATCAGGATCGCGATTTCAGGCAGAAGCGGATGCGGAAATACCACGATTAGCAAAATGTTGGCGGACACCCTGAATCTGCGCTTTATTAATTTTACTTTTCGCTCTCTTGCAATTGAGCATAATATTGATCTGAAAAAAATACTGGAACTTGCCGCATCCGATGATTTCTGGGACAAAGAGGTTGATACCCGTCAGGTGAAGATCGCGCGCGAAGAAGGCGGCTGCGTGCTTGGTTCGCGGCTCGCGATATGGATGCTCAATGACGCTGATTTAAAAGTTTATCTTAACGTAAGCCATAAGGTCAGGGTGGAACGCATTGTAGAGAGGGAAGGGGGAAACCATGCTGAAGTCTCGGAATTTACGGTGGAAAGGGACAAACAGGATCACGACCGTTATCTGCGCATTTATGGCATAAACACCGATGATTACAGCTTTGCGGATTTAATAGTAGACGCCGATAATATTTCTCCGCAGGAAATCACCGGTATGATAATTTCCAAAATAAAAGAGTTATAAATAAGGACCATACGCCGCGCAGATTTATAGCGCCGTATTAAATTTCATCTAACAGAGATTTACTTCAATCATGTCTGCTTTTCCGTCCCTGACAGCGTGAGCGCTTTCTCCGCATACGCATGAACCTTGAATTTCCTGTACAGAGCCGTCTTTAAATATTATGCGGTACGATTTTATCTGCGCTCCGTGTCCGCCGAATGTGTTTTTCCGCGAATTATTGCGGTAAACCGTTTTAGCGCCCATGAAATCAAAAGTAAATGTGTTGGCGTCTGTGAAGAAATCAGATGCAAGACAGGGTTTAAGCGCGAAGCAGAGTTCATCGCGGTTTTTGCCGCACAGGGAGAAAGGTTTCAGACCGGATGTCATTGCTATCCATATTGAGATAAATTCAGCAGTAGCGCCGGAAAGGCGGGCGACAAAACCCTGACCGTGCACCGCTTCTTCAGGATGCGCGGAGCTTGCGATAAATGAAGAATTTTCAAATACACTGCGTCCGTATTGGGCCGGATCCATGAATGGGACCAACATGGTTTTTGCGCAGGCGTAGAATTCGTCCGCCAAATTATTGCGGAGCAGTTCAAGAAGGTACTTATATTCCATGTGAAGCCATATTGATTCATTTTCCAGCCAGCCGGGAGTGAATATTGTGATCCTTCCGATGCCATGACCTGCGGACGCGATTGGCGCGTTAATTTTTATCATGCCCAATTTCTTGTCGTATAAGGGGCTTTCAAGCATTTTGCGGTGGAAAATCCCGGCTTCATGTTTTCCCGGGCATAACCTGAGGTAATGCACTGGCCCTTCAAGAAAGAGGGGAAGATCTACGCGCCTGAATGAACGGACAATAATGGCAGGTGTTTTCTCTTCCGCCATTGCCTGCATCGCTTCTGTCGCTCCGGCCTGATGGTCGTCTGCGGAAGGTCTTGCGCGGGCTTTTGCTTCGGGCGACATCCGCTCTTCGGCTTTTTCATCAATATCATAGGAATCCGGAGTAAAAGCAAAGCATGTTGGTATAACGCCGTTAACCGCAAGACTTTCGATTTTTGCGCGGCTTTTGATGAGTTTATCCTCAATTACGGAAAGCATTTCCTGTATTTGTTTTATGGTGAAGGCTTCATCGCCGCCTGAAATTCCAAAGAATGTTTTTTTACGGAACTTCTCTTTTACAGTATGCGTTCGATCCCAGAAATTATAATCATCTTTAACAGTTTTTGTTATATTTACCAGTTCCGCCAGCATGTCTGATATTTCGGCGGTAACGGAAACCTTTGTGTCAGGCGCGATATCCGCCATGCCCTGGCTCAGGAATGAAACCAGACGCAGCAATTCAAGGCTTTCAGCGCTGGAAGAGCCAAAGAGTCCCGGAAGACCGTTCAGGGCGTCGCACCAGTTGGGTTTATCTGTTTCCATTTCCACACCCAGGCATTCAGGATCAAGGGACGCGTATTTATTGGCGATAATGCCCAAAAGTTTACCGAGCAGGGTAGTGCGGTACACTTCACCTTTTCCGTACTCCGTCCGTGTTATGTTTGGCCTGCTCCTGCGGGAAGAAATAAGCGCCGCCTTTTTACTGTCTTTTCTTACAGCGCGAATCTGAATTGGTTTTTCGCGAAACAACACATACTTGACACTGCGCGGTTCGACAAAGTAACAATCATCGTAATATGTATAGTCTCTTCTGCCCAGAAGCAGCCGCTCAAAGCGATCCGGATAAACCGCAAGATAATTTTCAATTAAATCCGTATTGTAATGCCAGTGATCGGACCAGTAGCCTTCGCCGTGTGCGGAAAGGCTTTCCTTTTTTGCGTTCGCAAGAAGCGAGTCCAGAAGTTTCTGTCTGCCGGAAAGAACGATATCGTTTTCTTCGATAAAATTAAAAAGAGCGCCTATGGTAAGAGGCTCTTTAATATACGCTGACAGTTTTTCTTTTATATGCGATAATATGTCTTTGTTTATTACATTATGTGAAAAATCACTCATAAAACGCTGCCTGTTTTCTTCGGTTTCAAAAATGAAACGGACTCCAAGCACCTTAAGCGGGTTAAAACCGTCGCTTTGAATCAGATTCATGAAAAAGTGAATGTTATCATCGCCTATGTCCCTGTTAAAGAAAATATCACTGCGCCGGTTTTGATTCACGTCGCGGTAATTACCGTTACCCTGCGAAAAATATTCGTCCAGTACAACAAAGTTATTGTATTCGCGTTCCATATCGCCGTGAACCCGCGAGTATGCGTAATAGTGGGTGTTTTCTCCGATTGTAACCGAAAAGCCGCCTCGCAAAGCGTTATCAATAAAGTTCTGCGCGCAGTAGTTATCAAACTGTTTATAGGCCGATTCTGTGTAAGCGCAGGATGCTATGCCGTCCAGAAGTTCTTCGTTTTCTTCTTCCTTTTTTTCAAAGAAGTCTTTTCGCAAAAGCAGTGACGCCGCGCTGTCAACATTTTTATAGTTATTGCAGTGTCCTGTCATTGAATAGTATACGGCTTCTTTTCCGGCCGGCAGGGAAAGGGAAAAATATCCAAAAGCTGAAGGGGTTTTATTTTTACCGCTGAAATTTTTATTTACTAAAAATGGCGATCTGGACTTGATAAATTCAGCCGGGAAGTCAAAGTCCTTCTGTTCGCCGAATACTGTATCAGGATCTATGCAATAGAGCGCAGGCGGCTTGTTTGCATGCGCGCTTGCTGCGATGCTTTCTGTACAATTGTCTTTTACTGCGCCGCAGTAAAAATGCGTTCCCGTAATCGGGACCACTTCCGGTCTGTCAAGCGCTTCCACAGGCAGTTTATAATACGGTATGCCGTTAGGTGAAAAATTTACGCCTGCGCACCATCCCTCGGCAAGACGGGATAAATCCTTTAACATCCAGTTTCGGGTTCCGAAGGGATGCAGTACCGGAAGCCCGTCCAGGCATTCAATTTTTAATTCACCGGCGGAAATATTTTTAATTGTAAGCCGCCTAAGGAGCGCAGAAAAACTTTCATCTGGCAGCGTACAAAAGAGAGCTTCTGTTTCAATACCAGTTTCCTCATTGCGATCTTTCAATCGTATTGAATGGGGCTTTATATACATGGTCTGCCTGGCTTTTAAACAAGGCGAATTGCGGAAAGGCTCAGAAAAATTTCCGTTTATTTTATAGAAGGTTCTGAAACCATGCGAAGAGGTCAGCCGCCACGCTTTGTTAGCTGCAACAAATTCCAGAATCGCGCCGTCCTTGTCCTTGACTCCGAAATTGGAAATAGCCTGTCCGCGGTTTACATAATACGCCCACATTGGCTTACCCCATAAACCGGCTATGGCGGGCAGAAAACTGGCAAAAGCGCGCGCGTTGTTATAATCTTCGATAATAAACTCATTATCATTTACCGTGTAATTTACTTTACTCATAAGATTTTCCTTTTTATAATTGAGGTAATATACATGGTAACATTATTTGTAATATTTTTCAAGTTTTAGGAGATTAGAAAAATATTGCGCAAGTAAAATGGTTTTTTTAAAAGTTTTACACGGATATGCTGACAGAATATAAGTTAAAAATCCCTTGACAAATTACACTATTTTTGAGAAAATCACAAAATCAGGCGGCTGTCGTATAACGGCTATTACCCCAGCCTTCCAAGCTGGAGACGTGGGTTCGACTCCCATCAGCCGCTAAATGTACCTTTAAGCGACTCCCATCAGCCGCTGTTAATAATCTTTCAAAATCGCCAGTAATCTGTCTTTTTTTATCGATCTCAGGAAGCTGGCAAGCCGCGGCCCCTGGTCTTTGCCGATTAATGCCTTGTAGGCTGCAGCGAAGAGGGTTTTTCCGTCAACTCCGGCTTTTTCCGCAGCGGCGTATATCGCAGTCGCGCAGGATTTGTCATCGGTGTAATCTTCTATCTTACTGATTACTTCTTCACGCAGAATACAGACGGATTTTTTCTCAATGTCTGTAAGCTGTTTTATTTTTTTTCTTTCACCCTGCGCAAGTGAGTTTATTCCCCCTTCCGGCAGCAGGCGGAAACAGAACTCATCGGGAGCGCAATTTTCCACCCAGTATTTGGCGCAAACTGCCCTTGAGCGCAGAGCCGGAAGATGTTCATCTTTTAAACCGGGATTGCCGGAAGCCAGATCCATAAGAGCTTTTTCAATATCGCCGTCTGCGATTTGAATTAAATTGCATAGATGCCTGAAAGGAACCTGATATGGCACAGGCCGGTCTTTTAAGCATGGAGTTTTTCCGTCTGAGCCGATCTGTGAAAGTTCATAAATGCGTTTCTCTTTTTCATAAGATGCTTCATCTTTTGCATCTTCAATCTTCCACGCGATGCGTTCGGTTTTATCGTAGTCTTCATAAATTTTTATGACATCAAGATCGAATGATATTGTAAATTCGGTATTGGGTCTTGTTCCGGCAAAGAGGTAGCGGGTCAGTTCCGGAGTATAGACTCTTAGCACTTCAGACAGATCAACCACCTGTCCTTTTGAGCTTGACATTTTTCCCGGCGTTCCCTTTAAGCCGATAAAATCATAACGGAAGGTAACAGGCGCGTCCCAGTTGTACACTTCCTTGCATACATGTCTTGCGGTATCAAAACTTCCTCCGGAGCTGTGATGTTCTTTTCCGGCAGGCTCAAAATCAACTTTTTCATATTCCCAGCGCATCGGCCAGTCGACCCGCCATGAAAGTTTTATTCCCTTCGCTTTCTGAATATTCAGTTTTTCTATGCACCCGCAGTTTATACATCTGTAGCTTAAACCCCATTCGCCGTCCCAGCTTTCAATTTCAGTTTCATCTCTGCTGCATTCTTCGCAAAAAACGCTGACAGGCCACCATTCGCCCTTTATCTTGTGATCTTCGTCCCGGTATTTATCCAGGATTGTTTTTAGCTCATCACGCTTTTCCAGCGCCCTGCGGATGCTCTGCGCGTAACGCGAAGAACGGTACCGCTCCGCCTGGTAAATAAATTCCGGAAAAATTCCCACTTTGGGAAGAGAGTTCTCCACTTCAACTTCATGATGGCGGGCGTAATTTGAATCCCTATCCCAGGGATCCGGAACCATGGTTATTGGAAAGCGAAGATATTTTTTAAGTTCATCTTTTTTTGGCATATTCGCCGGAACTTTACGGAACACATCGTAATCATCCCATGAATAGATAAATCTGACATTTTTGCCTATATCCCGCAATGCGCGGACTACAAGCTCTACAGAGATAATTTCCCTGAAATTTCCGATATGGACAGTTCCCGAAGGCGTAATCCCGGACGCGCATGTGTAGAGTTCTTTTTCACCTTTTTCATAAATTATTTTTGCCGCAGCTTCATCAGCCCAATGGCCGCTTTTTATTTTCATGGCTTCATTATAACGGATAGCGGCGGTGAATAGGAAGACATGTTTTACCTGCTAAACAGAATGGAATTTATTTTAATGTCTTATAAAATTTCATAATTGTGATATATTGTTCATATAAGGATTTTATATGAATAAGCAGCGTTTTGTTCTTTTTCTTTTAACTGTTGCCGCATTGTCTTTTACGCAGAAAATTTCCGCTCTGGATATTGAAATAACAGGGAAGGAAATTGAAGTTTATTATAAAAATGAATACAACCGGAGTTTCAGCTATTATGGAGAGTTGTCAGCTGCGGGTTGTCTGGAACTAAATAACAGTTTTACAGTTAAAAGCGGTTTTTCCGCCGGGTTTGCACAAGGCATTACTGATATTAAAATATTCACCAATACCGGCATTGAGCCTTTTGAAATAATACCGTTAAAATTTTCCCTCGCCTGGAATTATAACGGACTGCCTGAATATGAAGCCCATACGCATACAATCCAGCCGGTTATTTCATACAACACTGACAGAGCTGGAATAGCCGCCGGTGTCAGTTTGCGTTTTTCATCATTTTACGGAGAGTCTGCCCTCTTTGAATCAATACTGTCTTTTTCCGTTTATTATAATTTCATTAACAACGAGTCTCTTCGCATTGGAATAAGCTGCGCCAATTTTAATGATTTCAGCGCAGGGAATATGGGATCATATTCTCTTGCTGTGAACAGCGAGGTTAATATTAACAGTAACTGGTCAATCATTAATGACATAGAATTGATGCAGAGCGGAAGCGTGGGCCTTAGCTCTAATTTTTATGGAATTGCCTGGCGTACAGGAGCGAAATTAACATGGTAAAATATTTTTTTCACGCTCTGTTTTTGAGCGTTGTGTTTTTTTTATGCGGATGCACAGTTGATCTTTTGGGGTTATTCGGGTCTACAGATTTAAATGACCGTCTTGCAGAACGGGATACCTTTAATTTTTTAACTGATGACATGCGAAACATTTCCCTTGGCGATGAGTACTCATTTATTGTGCTTGCTGATACCCATATTGAAGACGGCAATGCTCATGGTCTTGAAAACCTGAAGAACGTGATAGACAGCAATGAAATAAAATTTGTTGTTATCACAGGTGACATTACACAATACGGCAGCGCTCATGATATACAAAAATTCATTGATATTGCCGCATCTTTTGAAGTACCCTGTTATCCCGTTATCGGAAATCATGATGTCTATTTCGGCAACTGGCCGGAATGGAAGAGGCTAATCGGATCTACAAATTTCAGGATAAATGGCGGCGGAACAACGCTTTTAATAATGGATTCCGCCAATGCCTATTTTGGAAACGGACAGATAAGCTGGCTCCAGCGGGAACTGGAAAACGCAAGCGGCCGTGTTTTCGTCTTCTCGCACGCCAATCTTTTTGTGAATAATCTTACAGAGTTTCAGCATTTTACCGATACAAGGGAACGCGCGCGCGTTATGTCCTTGCTGCGTAATAAATGCGACATCATGTTTATGGGGCATTCGCATGAAGGATCGGTTAATGAAGCGGGTAATGTTATGTATGTGGTCCTTGATGATTATATTGCTGATAAAGTCTATTGTATTGTTTCCGTAAATACCGCCGGTATTTCCTGCGAATTCAGAAAATTGTAAATTATGCAGCTTTACGCCATGCCAAGCTGGGCGGCGGCAAGAAACGCACGTTCAAGATGTCTGCGCCTGTTCTGTTCACGTAACGGGCTTTCGCGGCTGGTTCCATCAAGAATTATTAATTCTTTTTCTTTTACCCTGTCAAAAAGACGATCTTCCAGAAATACCTTTTCAAGCGCGCCCAGAATTCCTGTATTGTGAAAATATTCCATCGTGTTTCCGGCGCTGCATAATACAAGTCCTTTTTCCAGTTTCTTCATCGCGCGCCTTTCGCCGTAAGCGAAACCATAAGTCCACACGCGGTCAAACCAGCCAACCAGTTTAGCCGGCGCATCTGACCAGAATAGCGGAAAAATAAACGCAATCGCGTCGCAGGCATTGATCTTTTCCTGTTCACAGACAACATCATCTGGAACAGGATAATCCTTTTTATAAAACGCTTCCCGCCGGTATTCAGCCTCGCTCAAGTCGGAAATAAAGTTCATCCTGTAAAGATCTGATATCACATAACTGTGTCCGGCGCTTTTTAATCCTTCGATAAAACTGTCCAGCGCTTCCCGTGTAAAGGAATCATCGGATGGATGGGCATAAACGATAAAGATACGCATAAACGCTCCTGTGTCAATATTTTCATATTATCTTTCATTTGGCAACTGATATTATTTCATAACCAAAGCGAAACACAAACGCGCGTATATGCAACTTTTTCAGAGAAATTCACTCTAAACTTACAATGATAAAATTAGATGAAAAAACATTGATCAATTTGTGCCTGGAGTCATCGGAGAAATATAAAAACCGTATTGTTTTTTCCATGCTATGTGATGGGCAGGTTTGCAGGCAAATTACTTACAATCAGATGGTGATAAACGCAAGACAGATTGGTTTTCTTTTAAAACAACTGGGTGTGGAAAGAGGCGGCAAGGTAATGCTTCTTTCAGATAATTGTCCCGAGTGGCCTTTGGCTTATTTTGGCATTGCGTTTGCAGGAGCGGTTTCTGTTCCTTTGCTTACCGGTTTTTCAGGTGAACAGATTCAGAACATTGCAGCTCACGCAGGAGTTCGCGCGGTTTGCCTGAGCCGGCCTATGATGGAAAAATTTGAGGGCAGGACAGATAATTTTAATTCTTCTCAAACGCCGTTTATTTTTATCGACAGTATTTCAGGAGGCGAAGTTACCGTTTCTCTCGGAGGGGAAGAAAAGCGGATGCGTTTTTCCCTGCCTGAAAAGGAAGATTCGGTTCCTGAATTAAAGCAGGATGATCTTGCGACAATCATTTACACCAGCGGAACCCAGGGAAACAGCAAAGGCGTAATGCTTTCCGGAAAAAACATAATTTCCAGCGCTCTTTCATCTGTGGCGTTTATAAAAATATTACCCCGCGACAGGCTGCTTTCTGTATTGCCTCTTGCCCACTCCTATGAGTGCTGCCTGGGTTTTCTGGCTCCAGTTATAAACGGCGCATGCATTACATTCCTTGACAAGCCTCCTTCGCCTTCTGTGCTGCTTCCCGCTTTAAAAATTGTGCGCCCGACTGTAATGACATCCGTTCCTCTTTTAATTGAAAAAATTTACAGGAACTCAATCGCTCCAAAGTTACGTGACAATAAATTATATAAATTTCTGCTTACCCGTCCTCTGGCAATTAAAGCGGCGGGATTAAAACTTGTTTCCGCGCTGGGCGGACGCATACGTTTCTTCGGCATTGGCGGTGCGCCGCTTTCCGCTGAAGTGGAAAAATTTCTGCACCGCGCCGGGTTTCCATACGCTGTAGGTTACGGTCTTACAGAAGCCGCTCCCCTTGTCGCTGGTAACAAGCCAAACAGTTTCAGGTTAAACTCAGGAAGCATTCCCGCCCGCGGAGTTAAATTCCGCGTCTCAGGATGTGCAGCTAACGGCAGCATCCATGCCAGCGGCGTTCATGCCGGCGGTGAAGGCGAAATAGAGGTTAAAGGTCCGAATGTTATGCTGGGCTACTACAAGGATAAAGATCGGACATCAGAAACAATCACGCGTGATGGCTGGCTTCGCACGGGCGATCTCGGCAAACTTGATAAAAAAGGCAGGCTTCATATCAGGGGAAGGCTGAAAACGCTGATATTAAGCCCGTCGGGAGAAAATATCTATCCGGAAGAAATTGAAGGTCTTCTTGGCACATCCCAGCTCATAGAAGACGCGCTTGTTTACTCGGGAGAAAAAGGGGAGCTTGTTGCCCTTGTCCGCCTGAGCGAAGCCGCGAAAGCGGCGGCAGGCGCGATTGAACACGCGCTTGAAGAACTTCGCCAATGGGCGAACAAAAAGCTCGCGGTCTTCTCCCGCTTGAGCAGAATTGAAATACGTTATGAGCCATTTGAAAAAACGCCTACAATGAAAATTAAACGTTATCTGTATGTTTAAGTTGTTCCTCAAACAGCCGGACTGATTTAATTATCTGTTAATCAATATCTCACGCGCCATGTCCGTGTACTTTCCATTTTTTTACCGCGTTTTGTGTGGTTAAGTAAGGGAGCAGGCGTTGTTGACATTATGCAATTACCATTGCACTATTAATTATGTTAAATATTAAAAGATTTTCTGGCAGCGATATTGAAATAGCGCAGGCTGTATATCCTGAACACGCGTTAAAAGTTAAAGATATAGCGGAAAAAGCGGGTATTCCCGGAGAATACATTGAATATTACGGGAATTATAAGGCAAAAGTTGATTATAATTACCTCCTTAAAAACCAGGATAAAAAAGACGGTAAATTAATTCTTGTAACGGCAATCAATCCGACTCCGGCGGGTGAAGGAAAAACCACTACAACTGTAGGAGTCGCGGACAGCCTTTCGCGCATTGGCAAGAATGTTATGGTCGCTTTAAGGGAGCCTTCTCTTGGACCAGTCTTCGGCGTTAAAGGCGGAGCCGCAGGCGGAGGATGGGCGCAGGTTATTCCCATGGAAGATATCAATCTGCACTTTACAGGCGATTTTCACGCCATAGGAGCCGCGAATAATCTTCTGGCCGCGATGATTGATAACCATATTTATCAGGGTAATAAACTCAATATCGATCCGAGAAAGATCATCTGGCGCCGGTGTATGGACATGAATGATCGCCAGCTGCGTTTTATTAACAGCGGTCTAGGCGGAAAGGCAAACGGTTTCCCGCGTGAAGACGGGTTTGACATAACGGTTGCATCCGAAATTATGGCAATCCTCTGCCTTGCATCCGGTATTGATGATCTAAAGGAAAGACTTGGCCGTATTATCACGGGTTACACATACGGCAAGCAAAGCGAAGAGCGGCCTGTTACCGCGTTTCAGCTTAACGCTCACGGAGCATTGGCGGCTCTTCTTAAAGACGCGTTAAAACCAAATCTTGTGCAGACGCTGGAAGGCACTCCCGCTTTTATTCACGGCGGGCCTTTCGCCAATATCGCGCACGGGTGTAATTCAATTATGGCTACGCGTCTTGCGCTTAAGTGCGCCGACTATGTGGTTACAGAAGCGGGTTTCGGCGCGGATTTGGGCGCGGAAAAATTTCTTGATATTAAATGCCGTTTCGCGAATCTGAAGCCGTCTGCGGTAATTATTGTGGCTACTGTCCGCGCCCTGAAGTCTCACGGAGGCGTTCAGAAAAACGAACTTGATAAAGAAAACCCTGCTGCTGTTGAAGCAGGTCTACCCAATCTTTTGCAGCATGTTGAAAACATTACACAAGTTTACAAACTGCCCGCGGTTGTTGCGATTAACGCTTTCCCCAATGATACTCCCGCTGAACTTGAACTTGTAGAAAAAAAGTGCAGAGAGTCAGGCGTAAATGCCGTGCTTTCGGAAGTTTGGGCAAAAGGCGGCGAGGGAGGCGTTAAACTCGCCGAAGAAGCTGTGCGTCTGTGCGAAGAGCCGAATAATTTTAACTTTTCCTACGATGTTAATCTTTCAGTTAATGAGAAGATAGAGGCTATCGCCAAAAAGATATATCACGCTAGCGGCGTTGAAATTCAGCGCGACGCTCAGAGAAAGATCAAACAAATAGAAAAGATGGGACTTGATAAAGTTCCAATTTGCATGGCAAAGACACAGTACAGTTTTTCAGACGACGCTTCGCTGCTGGGAGCCCCAAAAGGCTGGACGTTAAATGTAAGAGACGTGAAAATTTCTTCTGGCGCAGGTTTTATTGTTGTCTTCACTGGAGAGATAATGACAATGCCCGGCCTGCCTCCCGTTCCGTCCGCCGAAAAAATCAATGTTGACAGTAACGGAAAAATTTCAGGATTGTTCTGATATTAGACTTGTTCGACAGAATGGTTAATTGTCCTGGACTAAAGTCCTAAAAGTAATAGTTATTTCCCTTTTTTTGGTAATGTGTCCGCTTTGTAAACAGACTCTATTTATTTTTATTGAATAAAAGCAGGAAAGAATGCCAAATACGCCTGAAAATATTTCCCCTCTCGTACGCTTCCGCAGTTATTAAAGGAATGCGTCTTAGTTCTCCAAGTTCATCGGAAATTATATAGTAGCCTGCTGTATAACCGGCCTGAAGAGGGGCTATCAATGGGTTTGGGATAAAGGTCGTAAAAAAAAGTTTTTCAGCGCGATCAATTGGAGATGTAAAATCAGGCGGCTCTGAAAACACCAGTTTAACCGTTTTTTCCCTGCCTTTCCAGAGGCGGGGATTTTCAATCGGGTCTATTTCAGGACGGATTGTTTTAAAATTTTCAAAAGCCCATGTTAAAAGCCGTTCCGTGTCCGCGTCGCGGATGCGATCTCCTCCGCGCTGAGAAGGAGCGCCCATAAGGACTGCGATAATGCGTGTCTGATCCCTTTGCGCGGTAACAGCGATATTATAGCCCGATTCGTCAATAAAACCAGTTTTTAAACCGTCTGTACCGGAAAATATCCTTAACAGATTGTTCCTGTTATAGTGGGTGTATGTTATAAGATTTCTGCGCAAATGCTCGGGTACGTTATGCGCCATCGGGTAATAAAAGACCTCCACGGAGTGAAAATCATTGAGGCTCTGCGGATGCAGTTCCAGATACTGACGGCAAAAATGGGCGTATTCTTCTGCGTTTGTAACATTGAGTTCCGATATGCCAGATGATTCCACAAAGCGCGTAACATGAAGTCCCATGCGGCGAGCCTCGGATGTCATCATGGCGGCGAATTCTTCCATGGTGGGAGCAAAACGCAGCGCCGCTGCGACCGCAGCGTCATTGCCTGAAGATATTGACATTCCGAGCATTATTTCGCGTAACGTTACAATTTGCCTGGGTTCCAGGAACATAAGGCTGGATCCTTCAGGCTGTCTTTGAGCCCAGCTATCCACAGTTAAAGGAACAATTTCTTCCAATGAGGCCCTTCCTGCCTCTATCTCATTCATAACAAGATGCATTGTCATTAGTTTGGTAAGGGATGCGGGAGGTATTTCCAGATCCGGATTTTTAGAATACAAAAGCGTTCCCGTGTGAGCGTCAATCATTATTGCAGACCGGCTTACAATCTGCGGGGGATAAATGGTATAAGGATAAAGCAGTTGAGACGGGGTAAAATACTGCGCATAAAGAATGTTTTGTAAATTAAAAGCTAAAATAAATAATATGAATTTCCTGTACATAATGCTTTTTCCTGGCTGTTTTAAGAGTTTGTCCATATATATGAACGCATAGCGCTGTATTTTTAAAGGCCTAAGCCCTGTAAAAAAAGGTTTATATGCAGGTTTAAAACTTAATTTGGCTCAGAAACTGATGCTTCCGGACAACTCAAGTTTTAAAACCCGGCTTGTCCCACCGCGCGCGGATATGGAATTACATCGCGAATATTCGCCATGCCGGTGACGTATTGGATCAATCGTTCAAAACCAAGACCGAATCCGGCGTGAGGAACTGTGCCGTAACGGCGGAGATCAAGATACCAGCTGTAGTCTTCGGTTTTCATACCTGTCTCTACAATGCGGCCGCTTAATTTTTCCAGATTATCTTCGCGCTGAGAGCCGCCTATAATTTCACCTAACCTTGGAACCAGCACATCCATGGCGCGTACCGTTTTGCCGTCATCGTTAAGTTTCATGTAAAAAGCTTTTATCTCTTTCGGATAATCGGTAACAATTACAGGACCGCCCGCGATTTTTTCAGTCAGGAATTTTTCATGTTCGCTCTGAAGATCGCAGCCCCAGCCTGGTTTGAATTCAAAAAGATTTTTATTGCCTGCGGACGCTTTTTCCAGTTCCTTAACGGCGTCTGTGTAGGTGATATGCGAAAATTTCGCTTCCGCCACGCCTTTAAGATTTTCAATTATCCCCTTTTCAACATGAGAGTCGAAAAATTTCAACTCGTCGGCGCATTCTTCAAGAACAGAGCTGAAAATATATTTCAGGAAATCTTCAGCTAACGCCATATCGTCTTCAAGTTCTGCGAAAGCTACTTCCGGTTCTACCATCCAGAATTCCGCCAAATGCCGAACCGTATTGGAATTTTCCGCCCTGAAAGTGGGGCCGAAGGTATATACGCGCGATATTGCCGTCGCGTAGGTTTCCGCTTCCAGTTGGCCAGAAACCGTAAGGTATGTTTTCTTTCCGAAAAAATCTTTTGAATAGTCAATTTCACCGGAAGGTTCCAGAGTTGTTACCTGAAACATTGCGCCAGCTCCTTCGCAGTCTCCTGCTGTGATAATGGGCGTATGAAGATAAAAGAAATCATTCTCCTTGAAATACCTGTGAATGGCATAAGCCATGCGGCTTCGAATACGCGCGACTGCACTGAATGTATTGGTTCTCGGCCTTAAATGCGCAATTTCCCGCAGAAATTCAAGAGAATGCCTTTTCTTTTGAAGCGGATATGCCTGGATATCCAGAGCCGGATTTTTTCCGCTAATATTTTCCGCCGGAGCCTGACCAAGCACCAATAGCGATGATGCCGCTATTTCAACAGACTGTCCCGATGCAGGAGAAGGTATCAGTTTTCCTTTTATTTTTACCGAAGCGCCGGTTGTAAGAGAAGAAAGAGAGTCTTCTGTCTGTTTGTCAATTCCCGCGCTTCGATCAAATGTGCATTGAATACCCGCAAAACAGGAACCGTCATTTATTTCCACAAAGATCAGATTTTTCATTTCTCTCTTGGTTCTGACCCATCCTGAAACTTCTGTTTCCTGAGACTGCGGGTTTTCCGAAAGAATGTATTTAATGAGTTTTGGCAGCATAATGGCATTATATAGCAGGAAAAGAAAAGAGAAAAGAGGAATGGGGGAAGAACAAGGAACAATGAATGTTTTTCAGTTATTAATAATGTATAAAAGAAGGTTACTGTATGTTCATTAAGTTTAAAACTATTTGCATATTTTTCTTATTATCAAATATACTGAATTAAGGAGAAATAAATGATTTTCAAAGCAAATGAGAACCGGTATGAGGTTATGAAATACCGCAGATGCGGCAGAAGCGGCATAAGGTTACCTGAGATTTCACTTGGGTTGTGGCATAACTTTGGCGGCGTTGATAATTATGAAACAGGGCGCGAAACAGTTTTAAACGCATTTGATATGGGCGTGTGCCATTTTGATCTTGCTAATAATTACGGTCCGCCGCCGGGATCGGCGGAAATTACTTTCGGCCGTATTTTTAAAGAAAATCTTTTACCTTATCGTGATGAAATTATTGTTTCCACAAAGGCCGGTTATTTAATGTGGCCCGGGCCTTACGGTGAATGGGGAAGCAGAAAGTATTTAATTGCCAGTCTGGATGCAAGCCTTAAACGTATGGGGCTTGATTATGTAGATATTTTTTACAGCCACCGTTTCGATCCTGATACTCCTGTCGAAGAGACAATGTCAGCTCTCGCGGACATAGTACGCCAGGGTAAGGCGCTGTATGCCGGCATTTCCAATTATAATGCCGATCAAAGCAAACAGGCGGTTTCCGTGTTACGAGCGCTTGGCGCGCCATGTCTAATTCATCAGGCAAATTATTCCATGCTGAACCGGTGGACCGAGGACGGTTTACTGGACTTACTTGAAAAAGAGGGAGCTGGCTGTATTTGTTTTTCTCCGCTTGCTCAGGGACTTCTAACGGGAAGATATCTGGACGGCACTGTTCCGCAGGGCTCCCGCGCATCAAAAAATAATTTCTTAAAAGCGTCTTCCATAACTCCTCAACTGGTAAAAAAATTAAACACATTAAATGACATCGCGAAACAAAGAGGCATGTCCCTGAGCGCTCTGGCGATTCTGTGGATACTGCGCGATAAACGCAATACCAGTGTACTGATAGGTGCAAGCTCTTCTACTCAGTTAAAGGAGAATTTAACAGCCATCGCACAGCCAGCTCTTTCAGATGAAGAACTGAAAATGATAGAGGGTATTCTGCGGACATAAAAGAATGATTTGCACAATTTTTTTGGCTTGCAATAACACTGAAGAATCACCCAGTAAAGAAAATATTATTTAAGGTTATTCCAAAACTTTCGAACCGCAGGTTCGCGTTTTTGGAACAGCTACCATAGATTAATATTAGTAAATTTAGTATATGACTAGTATAATTTTTTGTACACTTTTTGATATATAAATGTTTTTTCATTTTTTGTGTTTTTCTCGTAAGTCTATATATTATATAGACTTACGAGACCTAAAATCGATTATATATCGGCTTGGCATGGTTTTTGCTGATGGTTATGTATGGATGGGATGAGGCTTTCCACTTATAATTTTACCAGTGCGAATACATTAAAAACTAAAGATATTTATGAATTAAAAACTGAGATTATTAGAAAGTCAATTCACTTTCTTATAGCTCTTAGTCCTTCCATGGCTGCTGTAAACAGATCGGCTACTGTGTTTATTCTTATTATGGGAACTTTAGGCTACACATTGATGGAACATTTCCGTCTTTCCGGTATCAGAGTTCCGGTTATATCATCTTTAACCAGTATGGCTTCCAGATCACGGGATATGGGTCATTTTGTATTGGGACCTGTCACTTTGAGTTTAGGCGCTCTTCTTGCGCTTCTTTTGTATCCGTCTCCGGTTGCAGCTATCTCAATTTACGCTCTTGCGTTTGGTGATGGTTTTGCAAGCCTGGTTGGAAAATTTTTTGGCAGAGTAAGGCCGGCTGTCCTTTATGGAAAAAGCGTAGAAGGTTCTCTCGCCTGCTTTTCCGCTGTACTGATTTCCGCTTATGCGGTTTCAGGCAGCATACACATTGCTTTTGTAGCGGCATTTACCGCAACAATCGTAGAAGCCCTTCCTCTGGATGATTTTGATAATCTTGCAATTCCGGTAACTGTTGGTTTAGCTGTCCAGTCTACATTTATGTTATAAGTGACATTTGAAAAATATTTTTTTTTCATTATTTACTTGACAATAATTTGATAAGTTACTATATTATTAACGGGATAATAAATTATCCGATTTTAAAATTCTTCAGAGAATTGTCTTTGAAATAGCGCACACCCTGTTTTCAGAAATAAGTTATGGGTGTTTTTCCAGGCGCTTTAACCACAAAAAAGATTATTTTTTTCTGAAAAGTACTTGACAAAGTACAGAAGAAAATAGTAGTTTCTAAGGACTTGCGCAAAATTATTTTTGCGTCAAGGAGCGAACGCCGCCCTGAAGGGGGTGGAAGATATTTGGCAACGAGCCTGAGGTGAAGAAGCTGAGGGCATAAGGGAAGGGGAGAGAAGCTGAACCGGGAGACCGGGGA
>WQSN01000042.1 GCA_009787835.1 Treponema sp. | reverse complement strand
TTTTCAGTATGATTTTGAAGCAAAAACAACCACTTTTACCCTGTGGAGGTATGTTTTTGTAGCCAAATTACTAAGTTAATTACTGAAAATTGATTTCCGTGCCCGCTGCTTTTGGTGAATAATCTTTACCGCTGAAAATTACCAAAGTGAGCAGCGTTATCAAATACGGCGTCATATTAAAAACTTCTGATGGTAAAAACTGAAGGTTTCTGATATTGACGATATTTACCGCGAGGCTTGATGAAACGCCGAATAAAAAACTGGAGCCAAGTATGCCCAATGGCAGCCAGCGGCCGAATGAAACAGCGGCAAGAGCGATAAAACCTTTCCCGTTAATTGTGGTAACTGTAAACTGAATATCCTGTGAAAGCACAATACAGCCGCCCGCAAGACCCGCAAGGAGTCCGGAGACAAGAACAGCCGCGTACCGTATTCTGTTTACATTTACTCCCACCGAAGCTAGAGCCTGCGGATTCTCTCCCGCGGCGCGAAGGCGCAGTCCCGAAGGACGCCTGTATAGTATAAACCATGCGGCTGACAAAATGGCAAGTGCGATCCATATCGTGGGATATATCCCGAACAGACCGGATCTCATTCCCATGCGGTAGTTCATGCTGCGATCCATACGGAATAAAAGCTGGCAGACAAATATTGTTAAGCCGTTGGACAGAAGATTAATTCCAGTGCCTGAAATAATCTGATCCGCCTTTAAAGTGATGGACGCAAATGCGTGAATGAGCGAAAACAAACAGCCCGCAAGCGCGGAAAAAACAAGCGCCAGCGGAATTGAAATGCCTGTTTTTGTTTCCATAAGCACATGACTTACCGCAGCTGTCATCGCGCCTATTGTCATTAAGCCTTCAAGCGCGATATTCACCACTCCAGAGCGTTCACAGATCATGCCGCCAGTAGCCGCAATCAGTATCGGCGCGACTATCATAAACGTGGAGGGCAGCATTCCGGCGATAAAAAGAATTTGTTCCATCAGCTCCCTGCCCCGTCTTTCGCGTTATGTGAATTATTTCTCCGCAGTTTTTCCCTTAACCGCCATTCAATGAATATCAGTATTCCGCCGCGCAATGAAATAAATACCACAACCAGTCCCATGATAATTGATGTTATTTCCCTGGGTATCTGCCGGGACTGCATAAGCGGCTGGGCGGATTTAAGCATTCCAAAAAGCAGTCCCACAAGCGTGATGCCAATAGAGGTGCAGTTGCCGCCAAGCGCGACTGCTATGCCGTCGAAACCGTAATTGTCAAAGCCCGCAAGTACGCGCCCGTTTGTGAATACGCCCAATGAGACAGAAGCTCCGGCAAGACCGGCGAACGCTCCCGCGATTGCCATGGAAGACGTGATATTTAAATTTACGGGCATTCCCGCGTAAAAAGCGGCGTCCCTGTTAAAACCGGCTGCGCGCAATGAATAACCCAGAGTTGTTTTTTCCATGATGAGCCAGTAAATAAAAACAGATGCGGCTGTAAACCAAAGCCCGTAATTTAATCTGGAACCGTTTGTAATTGACGCCAGCGCCGCGCTTGACAGCGAGGCCGTTAGGTGAAAATCAGGAGTCCTGAAGGTGTTGCTGCCGGGAATCCCCATTGTGACAAGGCGGTGCGCGAAAAGGGCGATATAGTTCATCATGATAGTTGCTACGACTTCTGAAACGCGGAAACGCGCCTTGAAAAAACCGGCAATGCCGCCCCACGCGGCTCCGGCGAATATTGCCGCTAACACCGCCGCAACCCAGTGAAGAACAGGAACGGGCGGAAAATAAAATGCCATTAACTGGGCCGCAGTCAGCCCCGCGATATACTGGCCTTCCGCGCCGATGTTGAATAATCCGGAGCGCGCCGCGAAACCCATGCTCAGGCCGCAAAGAATCAGCGGAACAGAACTGACAAGCCATTCGCCCACATAACGCGTGTTCCATGTTCCGCGCCGCGAATCAAACCCGCTTACAACCTGCAGTATCGCCTGATACATCCCTGAAGGATTTCTTCCGATTACAAGGAGGATAAGAGTTGCGACAAGGAAACCAAGCGCGATAACCGCGGCGGAAACGATGCCGCCGGAGCCTGTAAATAATTCCAGGATTTTATTTGTGCTGAGGGGTTTAGTACCCAAGAACTCGCTATGCGAGGGAGCTTTAGGGCGCTTTAATAAGGTATTAAACCCCGAATGCAAATACCTTAACATTTTTACTTTTAGTTATTTTTAATGCGGGCATCTGCCATTAGTCATCAATCGCTCTCAGGTTCTGGGGAAAACCAGGCAGCCGCATTGATTCTGCCAGTGTTGCCGCTATTTTTATCCGGCCGTCCGCTATTCTCTTTTCTACATCTTCAAGCTGATTTCTGATATCCCTGCTCAGCGCCGGATTTGTCGCGGAATAGCCTACGCCGTCGGCCGCCAGATCGAAAGTAATAATCTCGCCTTTAAAAGTATTATTTTTAACCGCGTTAAGCGCATAAATTACGCTGATTTCCACCCGTTTGAGCATGGAAGTAAGCACGGCGGAATGTTCTGTATCAGAGTATAGTCCTTCATCATGCTGGTCAGAATCCACGCCGATAGCCCAGACATTTCTTCCGGCGGCTCTGTATTCCTTGGCCTGCGCGATGGTTCCGTTTCCGCTGCCTCCGGCCGCGGAATAAATTATATAAACGCCCGAATCATACCAGTTCATCGCCTGAGTTTTTGCAAGTCCCGGTTCGCCCCAGCTGTTCACATAATAGTCAACGATTTGCGCGTCGGGAATTACTGATAAAATGCCCTGTACATAACCAACTTCAAATTTTGTTATAACAGCGCCTGGCACTCCGCCGATAAAGCCAAAGCGCGGATTGACGATGCCGTCTTCTTTTGCCTTTAACGCCGCTGCTACGCCGACAAGATAAGATCCTTCATGTTCCGCGTAAACCGCCTGCATTACATTTGCCGGGGAAAGCCAGTCAACATCAACAATCAGGTAATTCTGATTGGAGTTGGCGGAAGCTACTCTTTCAACCGCCGTGTCCCATGTAAAACCCGTAGCGATGATTAAATCATATCCCTCATCAGTTGCCTGCATGAGATTTGGAATATACATATCCTGGGTTTGCGCTGTAACCCAATCGTATACGCCGCCCTTTTGCCTGGGATTTGCCCATGTGTCGCCGTAATATTCAAGGATACCCCGCCATGCGGCTGCGTTAAATGATTTGTCATCAATGCCTGTAGCGTCTGTCAACAAACGCACAGTCATTTCGTCTGCGGCCCTTTCAGATGCAGGATTCTTTTTCTGACATGAGATCATTAAAAAAGAAACCAATATCAGAACTATACAAAAAAATCTTTTAATAATAATTTTCCTCCATTTTTTTTGGGCACACCCGGATTCGAACCAGGGACATCTTGCGTGTAAAACAAGCGCTCTAACCAGCTGAGCTATGCGCCCTACCACCCCTATCATAATTTAACCCAAACTAAAATGTCAATACACGCAGGGGATCTATGAACTCCTTAATGTATTTCCATTTTCCTTTTCTGTATATATAAATGGCGGCTGTCCCGGATACTGTCTCCATTTTATCAGTTCTTCGCCGGGAGCTACTTTATTTAGAGTTACATTTTTTTCGCGTAAAACAGTTTCCGCTTCTTTGGAGATGCCTTCATCCGTGAAGACTCCGGTTACTTTATCAAACGGTATCAGGTTATATGCTCCGCGGCGGATAAACTTGGCGGATTCAGTCAGTATAAAAACTTTTTTCGCGCGCTTTGCCAGCTCTCCCGCAGTTTCTGCGCGAAGAAGATCTCTTCCTGTAAATCCGTTATCGGAAATAAAACCGTCACAGCCAAGAAAGAATTTATCCAGATAAAAAATTTCTCCGCATTTAATTGTCATGGGCCCGACCAAAACATGCGATTCAGGCTGAAAATATCCGCCCAGCAGAATTACCTTTACAGCGGGTTTTTTGCACATAAAATTGGCGATAAAAGCCGAGTTTGTAATGATTGTTACGTTTTTTCCAGACAGCGCCAGCTCTTCCGCAAACAGCGCGCAGCATGATCCGGATTCAAGCATTATGGTTTCACCGTCTTCCACTATCTCAACCGCCGCCCTGGCTATTTTTCTTTTTATTGAATGATTGAATGCCATTCGTCTGCCTGTATCATCAGCTCCGTCAAGACTGGCGTATCCGTGAGTGCGGCGAATCATTCCGCGTTTTTCAAGATTATCCAAATCTTTACGCAGCGTCACCTGAGAGACATCCAGCAATTCCGCGAGCATGGTTACCTTAATATTCTTGTGCGCAGCCAAAAGATCCAGAATTCTGACATTTCTGTCTTTCATATTATTCCTCCAATAATTTTATTTTTTTTGGGAAATGTAGGAGTCCAGAATGAAAAAAAAGGTAAAAACATCCCGGACCCCTTCATTTCTTTCTTATGCGGTTTTCATTCAGCCTTTTGCATTGCTGCTTCGGCATTAAAAATGAAAGCGCATAAAAACCTTACACTTATAAAATAAAATAATTGGAGAAATGGTCAAGGAAATTCGTTCGATTTTAATATATTAAAGTTCCAAAGAACGGCTTGTGATCCTTTCAAGCGCATATAAAACGAAATCTTCGGTTTTCATTGCCGGAAGCTGTCTGCCGTCTCGAAGCCGGATTGAAACCGTGCCTTCATCGGCTTCACGCTGACCTACAACCAGCATGTACGGGATTTTGCGCGTCTGGCAATTTCGAATTTTTGCGTTCATGCGCTCATCGCCCAGTTCCGCTGTTACGCGCAATTTACCGATACCCGCCGCGTCCGTTTTCAGCGCAGACGCGACTTTTTGCGCGTAACTGTTGAATGTTTCCGATACGGGAATTACAGCGATCTGCTCAGGCGCGAGCCAAACCGGAAACGCTCCGCCGAAATGTTCAATAAGGACGCCGAAGAATCTTTCAAGGCTGCCTAAGAGCGCGCGGTGAATCATAAAGGGGCGTTTACGCTGCCCGTCAGAATCAATAAAGGTCATGTCGAAACGTTCAGGTTCGTTAAAATCAAACTGAATGGTTGTCATCTGCCACTCGCGTCCAAGTGCGTCTTTGATTTTCAGATCGATCTTTGGACCGTAAAAAGCGCCGCCGCCTTCGTCAGTTTCGTAGGGGAGTCCCTCGGCATCAATCGCGTTTCGCAGGCTGACAAGCGCCGCATCCCAGCGGCTCTGCTCGCCGACGCTGTCCGCGGGTTTTGTCGCCAAATACGCCTTGATGTCACTGAAACCGAAAACTTTCCATAAGCTCAAACTAAAGCGCAGCACTTCGCGAATCTCGCTTTCCATTTGTTCAGGCGTACAGATAATGTGAGCGTCATCCTGCGTAAAGCCACGGACACGCAGGAGGCCGTGTAAAACGCCTGAGCGTTCATAACGGTATACCGTTCCGAGTTCGGCCCAGCGAAGCGGCAGGTCGCGGTAGGAATGTCCACTGTTATTATAAATTAGTATATGAAACGGACAGTTCATCGGTTTGATAAAATATTCCTGATTGTCAATGTCCATGGGACTGTACATATTGTCCTTGTAAAAACCAAGGTGACCCGATGTTTCCCATAACCAGCTTTTTCCGATATGAGGCGTAAAAAGTATCTCGTAACCATTATTGTAATGCAGCTGCCGCCAGAAATCCTCGATAGCGACCCTTATCCTGCCGCCGTTTGGATGCCAGTAAATGAGGCCCGCGCCCGCTTCATCATGAATCGAATAGAGATCCATTTCCTTGCCAACGCGTCTGTGATCCCTTTTTTCTATCTCTTCAAGGAAAGCAAGATGGGCTTTTAAATCCTTTGGAGTTTCCCACGCTGTTCCGTATATGCGCGTAAGCATGGGACGGTTTTCATCGCCTCTCCAGTATGCGCCTGCTATACTTTGCAGTTTAAACGCGGCTGAGTTGATCTCCCTTGTATTGGCGACATGAGGCCCTCTGCAAAGATCAAACCACTGAACAACGCCGTCAGCGTTGCGGTTTTGATAAATCGAAATTTCCTCATTTTCCGGCAGTTCATAGATAAGCTCGCTCTTAAATTGTTCATCCGCAAAATGTCCCAGCGCTTCATCGCGGTCTATTGCTATTTTTGTAAAATCCTGTCTGCTGTCAATAATTTTTTTCATCTCTGCTTCAATGATGCCAAGGTCTTCGTTAGTGATTGGCTGCGGCAGTAAAAAATCATAATAAAAACCGTTTTCAATTGACGGACCGATTGCAGTCCTGGTTCCTGGATAGAGTTTTACCACAGCCTGCGCCATGATGTGGCTCACCGAATGGCGGATGACAGCTAATTTTTGATTAGCTTCCTGTTGTTTGTTTTCAGACATATTAAACCTCAGCCAAGAATAACATATTTGTGATAAGAACGTCTATTACAGTAATTTACGCCGTTAAAATAAAAAATCGTATGGTTGAATTCATTATTGTATATAATTATACCTATCAATGAAAACAAAATAATGATATTATCTGATTTATGGATACCAACTTAATTGTTGAATTGGATTCTACAAAGAAAATCAGCGTTGGGCTTAAACTGGATATTGGCGCTTTGGAAGGGCTCAGGAAGATGCCGGTTGATGTATTTGACGGCGTTTATCTTGGTGAAGTTCACAATAACGCGCTCGTTCTGTGTGTCGATGTGCGCAATTTCAGCGATTTTTTATGCTTCAACAAAGAAGACAAGGTTTTCAAGCTTATCAAGGAATTTACTTCTAACCTCTTGTCATGTATCAATCAGTTTGGATATGGTTGTTCTTATTATAAATTAATGGGAGACGGCGCGCTGGTTATTTGGGACGATTCCAGCAAAGATTGCATTAATGAAGCGCTTGGAATTTTTAATACCTATACTGAATTTTTGGACGATGAATTGTTCAAGCCTTACGATAAACTGGATCTGGCCGGAGCGCTTGTCATGGAAAAGGTGTTCAAGTACGAAATTTCCGCCGAGTTATCCGAATTAAAATACCGTGATTATGTAGGTTATGGAATCAATCTTGCATGCAGATTACAAACGCTGGCAGTAGCTGATGAACTTATCATTAATGAAACGCTTGCGAAATCAGGCGCGATACCGTATAAGATCAGCCAGGAATTAAAACTGATAAAGGAGCTGGAGCTTCTTAAAGGGCTTAAGGAAGAAGACTGCAGGCGGATACTGTATTATGATAAATCGAGATAACGGAGAAAATATGAGTTTCCCAAGAACAACAGTAGCGGGTATTTCACTGCCAAGATTATTAATCGGTTCCAACTGGATTTTTGGCTGGAGTCACACAGGTCATGCAGCGGATGTTTATATCAAAGAACAGCATTCCTCGGCTGACAATACGCTTCGCCTTGTTAACGCTTTTTTACAATACGGAATTGACGCATGGATGGCGCCGTTTTCCTCTCACCCCGAGGCGGCAGACAAGATTAGGCAAATTCAGGAAAAGATTGGAAAAAAACTTATCCTGATTGATACGCCGATCATCAATGTGGATGATAATCAGACAGCGCGTCAGGAAGCAAAAGCTGTATTTAAAAAAAGCGCCGGTATCGGCTGCACATTCTGCCTTATCCATCATTCCTCCTGCGAACAGCTTGTTAATAAAAACAGAAAAATGATAGAACGTATCGGCGATTATACAAACATGATCCGCGAGGCCGGTCTTGTTCCGGGGCTTTCTGCACATATGCCGGAAATCATTCAATACTCGGATCTCAATTGTTATGATATTGAAACCTATATCCAGATTTTTAACTGTATTGGTTTTTTAATGCAGGTAGAAGTTGAGTCTATAATAAAAATAATCCATGAAGCGAAAAAACCGGTAATGACCATTAAACCAATGGCCGCTGGGCGGATAACGCCCTATGTCGGGCTTACATTTAACTTTAATGTATTAAGGCCGCAGGATTTGATCACCTGCGGCTGTATCAATGAACATGAGGCACATGAAGACGTGGAAATTTCCCTGGCAGCCCTGGAAAGAAGATTACCCGATTTGGAAGGCCGCGGCAGTCCCGGAAAGACAAGCATAATAAAGTAATCCCATGATTGCAAAAACAATTGAGTTACTGGCTCCCGCGGGTTCTCCTGAAGCGCTTGACGCTGCTGTCGGGGAAGGAGCAGACGCTGTATACCTTGGGTTAAAAGATTTTAACGCGCGGATGAGAAGCGCAAATTTTACATACTCTCAATTTGAAGGTGCATTGCGTTCACTGCGCCGGATGGGAAAAAAAGTTTACGTAACGGTTAACACGGTTTTTGAGCAGCGCGAAGCAGACCGTATGTATCAGTTTTTAAAATACCTTGCGGCCCAGGGGCCGGATGCGATTATTGTACAGGATTTCGGCGTTGTCGCAATGGCGCGGTCTGAATTTCCGTCACTTCGCATTCACGCGTCTACCCAGATGAATATCGCTTCCGCAAGGGGAGCCAACGCTCTTTCGCGTCACGGCGTATCCCGCGTTGTGCTTGCAAGGGAACTGTCTCTTGAAGAACTGCGCGGCATAAAAACAGAAACAAATCTTGAACTGGAAGTATTTGTCCACGGAGCTCTTTGCATCTGCGTTTCAGGCATCTGCCTTTTTTCCGGTTATCTGGGCGGAAAATCAGCCAACAGGGGAATGTGCACCCAGGCATGCCGCAGGCTGTATCACGAAAATAAGGATCAAAAATCAAAACAGGGACAAACATCCGGCGGGAGCGGATACTTTTTCAGTCCCAACGATTTACAGCTTCTGGAGTGTATCCCGGAACTGGCCGCCACCAGAATTACCGCAATGAAGATTGAAGGCCGCATGAAGAGCGCATCCTATGTCGGCGCTGTTGTTTCCGCTTACCGGTTGGTGGTGGACGCTGTTATGCAGGGAGATGATGATCAAATATCGCAAAGCATCGGACAGGGCCGTGAAATTTTACGCAACGATTTCGCGCGTCCAAAGACGCAGTATTTTTTTTATGGCGGACAAAATGCAATCGACTGGCTGAATCCGGATCAGGACGGCGGAACCGGCATCAGTCTTGGCAGAATCCTTAAAATTAAAGGTCACGCAGAAAACAGACGCGCTCTTGTTTCTCCGCCCTGCGGGATTGTTCCGTCTGTGCGTGATTCTGTCCGTATACACCGAAGCGATGATTCGGGCAGAATTTCACAAAAGTTATCCTGCGCCGAGCCTGATAAAAACGGCTGTTACTGGATCTCCGCGCCTGAAGGCTCCTCAGGCGATCATGTTTACCTGATACAGACAAAGGAGATGCGCAAACGTTATACGCCAGTAATCAATGAAAAACGATCCGGCTCCAAAGGGCCTGGCAGGGAAAAAGCGCCTCTCCCGCGGATAACGCTTTGTGCGGGAGATGGAAAAGAAAATCCCGGCATGAAAGATTATCACACAGGCGAATCAGGAGGGAAAGTGAAAAATGACAGCGCTTTTCCTGAAGGTTTGTATGTTGCAGTCTCACGCCCGGAGGATTTTTTCATTGTGCAGTCTTCCCGTCCGCAGGGTGTGATGCTTTCCCTGTCCGGAAAAACCGCGAACCATTTGTTAGCTGACATGCAGCCGCTGCCTTTTAAACCAGAAGAAATTATTTTAACTCTGGATCCGTGGTTTCCACATGAAATCGCGGGATATGGAAGCGGCAGGACAGTGGAAGTTATCGGGCGGTTGACAGAGAAAGGTTATTTCCGGTATATGGTTAACAATCCCGGGCATTTTTCGCTTTTCAGAGGTTATGAAAAAGTAAAATTGATTGCAGGCCCGTGGCTTTATATATTCAACTCATGGTCTCTTTCGTTTGTTGCGTCTTTGGGAGCGGATTACTTTGTTTCGCCGTTTGAAAATAACAGGCAAAATCTGGAACGGACTTTAAGCGCAGAAAGCCGCGGAGAGGAAAATAAAAATTTTAAAAGAAAACAGAAACGCAGCGTATTACACTCAAAATTTTTTATAACTGTTTTTGCATGGCCGCCTTTATTCAGCATAAGGGCCAACCTCGGACAAATCCTGAAATTTAATTCTTTTTCAGATAACAGGGATGAATCTTTTTCTCTTGCGGCAGGCAGCGATGGCTCCCGCGTTTATCCAAATGAGCCGTTTTCCATAATTGATAAAATACCGTTTTTAAAAGAATCGGGGTTCTCCCGTTTTATAATTGATTTATCAGGGTCAGCGCTGAAAAAATCAAACTACAAAGATTTAATGCGTTTAATAAATGAAAACATTCCCATACCGAACGCCAATCGATTTAACTGGAAAGACGGATTTTACAGTGACCGTGACTTACGCCAATAGTTAAAAATATGATAATATGTTTTCATGAATGAAAACCTTGAATTAATTGAATTATTTAAACGGCTGCGTGTAACCGATGTCCGCGACGGTATGGACTGGATGGGTTATCATCATTATGGATCTGTTGATCACCGGATTCGTCCTTTGTTCCGTCCTGAAGAAAGCATAATCGGCATCGCCAGGACAGCGCGTTATGTCCCGTACGAGGGACCGGTTCCGGCTCTCCCGCCTGAAAAATACCGTGAATGGGTAAACATGTATTACAATGAAATTTGCAATGATCCGTGGAATAAGGATATAACGCCGGGCGATTTTATCTGTCTTGATGTCGCCGGCATTGACGTGGGACTTTTGGGTTCAAACAATACCCTGCACTGCAAAAAAGCGGGCGCTGTCGGTTTTATGACAAACGGCGGCGGAATCCGCGATACGGATGAATGCATTCTGCAGAAAATTCATGTCTGGTCATATTTCATTTCACAGCCAATGGATCAGGCAAGGATTCGGTTTATCGAAAAAGATATACCTGTAGCCATAGGCGGCGTAGCGGTTTATCCGGGTGATGTAATTGTGGCTGACGGCGACGGCGTTATAGCAGTTCCGCGCAAAGCCGCCAGGGATGTAGCAAAGTACGCGTGGCAGGAAGCATGCGCCGATAAAAAAACGCGCAGGCAGCTTTACATCGATCTGGGGATGAAGCTGGACAGCAGCGTAGAATAGGAGAAATTGTGTTAATCAAAAGAGTTCCTGTCAAAAATTTAATTTTTATCCGTTTAAATCCCGGCGACGATCTTCTTGCCGCGCTTGATCAGGGAGTAAAAGAAAATAATATAAAAAACGCTGTTATTCTTTGCGGCATAGGTTCCGCGCGCAGCCATCATTATCATGTAGTCGGCACACGGGAAAATCCGCCGAGAAATGATTTTGTTAAGGAAGAGAAAGCGTCAGATATCGCGGGCATTAGCGGCTATATTATGGACGGACGCGTTCATGCGCATATAATTCACTCGGATACGGAAAAAGCTTTTGGCGGGCATCTTCATGAAAGCGCTGAAGTTCTGACTTTCGCTATAATAACTCTGGCCGAAGTTGATTATGATTTTACCGGGTTTGACAGCATTGGTGATATTGAAGAGATCCTCGGTTGACATAAATATACCGCTCGGTATATAGTTCCTCTTGTGGAAGAGAAGAGCGTAAAACAGACAATAATAACCAAAGCTCTTGAGCTGTTTTCCGCGAAAGGATATGAAGGGGTATCTGTCAGCGAACTCGCACAGGCCGCAGAAATTACAAAACCGACTATTTATTATTATTTTAAAAGCAAAGAAGGTTTATTTGACGCTGTCTGCTGCGGGTATTACGATCTGTTGAATAATAATATCAGGGAAAACGCGGTATATCATCCCAATCCGAAAAATTATGATGAAGATATTATTTTAACATTAACCAATGTAACCAAAACCTATTTTTCATTCGCGAAAACACATGAGGATTTTTTCAGAATCACGCTTGCAAATTTATCCATGCCCTCTTCATCGGCAGTATTTAAAATCGCGGAGAAATATCATTTTACGCAGTTTGATATTATCGACAGCATGTTCAGGAGCATGGCTAAAGCTCACGGGAATTTAAAAGGAAAAAGTAAAACGCTTACATGGTCGTATATCGGAACGGTTAATTCATATATTGGCCTGAATTTTGCATATTCCGGTCAATTAAATGACAAAACCGCAAGAGAACTTGTTCATCAGTTTATGCATGGAATTTTCGCATAATTCGCTGGAATGGCTTGCTTTTTTTATCTATTTATATATACTTAACGGTAGGTATGTTTTTTATAAAAGGAGATTTTAATGGAAAAACAGGAATTATCCGGCCCGTGGTTTAATGATGCTGTAATTTATCATATTTACTCGCTCTCTCTGTCCAAACTGCCTTCGGAGCAGACAGCGCCTTTTATCAATGATTATTCAGAACTCCGGGATACTGCCGCGGAAATTGTAAAATGGATTCCGCATATAAAGGGTATGGGGTTTAACGCTGTATTGTTCAGTCCGGTTTTTAAATCGCGTTCACACGGATATGATGTTACGGATTATTATGAGATAGATAATCGCATCGGAACCAACGGCGGTTTTCAGGCGCTGGTAAAACAGTTTCATGATAATGGAATCCGCGTTATCCTGGACTGCGTTTTCAATCACTGCGGGCGGGATTTTTTCGCTTTCAGGGAATTGCAGAATCATAATTTGCAGTTCACCGACTGGTTCTCCGGCGTGGACTTGAACAGGCAAAGCCCGATGGGAGATTATTTTACATACGACACATGGAACGGACATTATAAACTGCCGAAATTTAATCTGGGGAATTCCGCAGTAAAAGAATATCTTTTAAATGCCCTGCGCTTCTGGATTGATACTTTCGATATAGACGGGATGAGGTTGGACGCCGCTGATGTTCTGGATAATAATTTCATGGTTGAATTGCGTCATGTGTCTGAAGAAAAGAAAAATAATTTTTGGCTGATGGGCGAAGTTGTGCACGGCGACTATTCAAATTGGGTAAATGAGCGCTGCCTGCACAGCGTAACAAATTATATTTTATATAAAAGTTTATATTCAAGCCATAATGACAATAACTTATATGAATTGGCGTATAGTATTGATAATTCGGTTCCTGACAACGGGCTGCCGCTGTACACATTTTTGGATAATCATGATCAGAGCCGCATTGCAAGCAGCGTTTCCAATCCCGCGCACTTATTTACATTATATGCCCTGCTTTTTACATTGCCAGGAATTCCTTCAGTTTATTATGGCAGCGAATGGGGCGTCCGGGGAGTAAAGGAAGAAGGCAGTGATCATTCTCTAAGGCCGTATATAAATATTGATAATCGCTTTGAATACAGCACATCGCTTACTGAATTTATCTGTAAGCTAATATATATCAGGCATAGGGAAAAAGCATTAAAATACGGCAGTTACAGAAAGATTTATCTGGATTATAACCGCCCGTTTGTTTATGAACGTTTTTATGAAAATGAACGGATAATTATTATAGTAAATATCGCTAATCATGAGGATACAGTTAATTTAAACATGCAAAACAATAGCAATTTTTCTGATTTGTTACAGGATGAGAATTTTATTTCCTGTGGCAGTATATATATGAAACCTTTTTCGGTAAGAATATTAAAGGAATTATGATACGTTTACATGAAGCTGCCCAGAGGGAGACTTGAACTCCCACACCCGTGAAGGCTCTGGTACCTGAAACCAGCGTGTCTACCAATTCCACCATCTGGGCTGTTATTAACAGGACATATAATGTCATATCAGGAGTGAAAAGTCAAGATATTACGGGCATTACGAATACTCATGACTTGCAGCAAACAGATAAATACTATACAGTGCATAAGGAGACAACACCTACGGACAATGTGAATGACAAAAGCCAAAGTAAGCTTAACTGGCACCCTGCCTTTTTTCAGGCCATGCAGCAGGAACTATTTGACTGGAAAGACCTGCTTGAATTCAAGTACGAGTATCAGCTTACATCAGAACCTCTGCGTATCGACCTGCTTATTATCAAAAAACCTAAAGATATTTTCATTGAAAAAAATATAGCCCGCATATTTAGAGCTGATAACATTTTTGAGTATAAAAGCCCTGAGGACTATGTATCTGTCAAAGACTTTCTGAAAGTCTACGCATACGCAAACCTCTATGCTGCAATAACACCTGATGTAGAACTGTCCGGGATTACCCTCACATTTGTAGAGAGCAGATATCCGCGTAAACTGATTAAGTACTTAAAGACCGTTCGCGGTTATGGAATAACAGAAGCATCACCCGGCATATATCAGGTAGAAGGCGATTACATACCAATACAGATAATAGAGTCTAAGAAGCTGTCAGCCAGTGAGAATATATGGCTGAATTCATTGACAAACAACTTGGAAATAGGCAATGCCGGTGTTATAATGAATGAGAAGCGGGAGAAGATAAGAGAACTAAGCGCATACCTGGAAGTGATACTACAGGCGAATTCAAAAGTATTTTTGGAGGTATATAAAATGTCAAACGCAATGACCTTTGAAGAAGTATTTACCGAAGCCGGAATAATTCCCGAATGGATAGAGAGGGGCAGAAAAGAAGGGATTAAGCTAGGTATGGAGAAAGGTATGGAGAAGGGCAGAGAACAAGGTATGGAGAAGGGCAGAGAACAAACAGTACGGAATCTATATTCAATGGGAATGTCTGCAGAGAAGATTGCCCAGGCTACAGAACTGCCTTTAGAAAGAGTACGCGCTCTCGCCAATTAAAAAAGGTATTTAACGCTGTTTTTGACCGCTATTGCCTGAAAATTTCCGGTAACGTTGTTAAATACGTTATACGCTTTGATCCGGTGTCATTCAACGGTTAACGTTTCTTGGGTCTTTTACTGCCGGTATTGTACCTGTATTGCTTATCAAGACATGCAGAGCATAAAGTGGTTTTGGATTTTTTCCCTACGGGTGTGCCGCAGCGGGGGCATTGATTTTTCGCTTTGCGCTGCGCATACCGCGTTCTTCGCGTTTCCTGTACGCTGTCCGAACTCGCTCTGATATATTCCCTGAAATATTCGCGGCAATCATCGCAGTATTTAAATTTGCTGGTCTTTTTGATCTTATTGCCGCATCGAGGGCATAATCCGTTTTTCTTCCGTTTTAGATAGGTTTTTCTTCTTTCCGCTGGTTCTGCCATAATTATAAAGTATCAACTTAATAAAAATATATCAATCACCTGAAAGTGATATTTCAAAATATAATTCGTCAGTTTCAGCTTATGGCTGTTTCCAGGGCGGTTTCCATCATGTTGGTAAAGGTGTTCTGACGTTCTTCAGATGATGTGCTTTCGCCTGTTATCATGCTGTCGGAAATGGTCAGTATGGAAAGGGCTTCCCGGCCGTATTTGGCGGCGAGGGTGTACAACTCGGCGCATTCCATTTCAAGCGCGAGGCAGCCGAATTTGGCCCATAATTTCCAATCTTCAGGATCTTCGGTATAAAACATGTCGTTTGAAACTACGGGACCTACTTTTGGCTGCCAGCCTTTTGATACTGCTATGTCCCAGGCAGTTTTCAGTAATGAAAAAGAAGCTGTAGGAGCGTAATTTCTGCCGCCGAAACGAATTTTATTTGCGCCTGAGTCAGTACTGGCGGACATCGCAAGCACCATGTCGCGTAATTTTACATTATCCTGTATTGAACCAGCAGTTCCGATACGAATTGCCCTTTTTACGCCGTATTCACGGAATAATTCATTGGCATAGATTGATATTGATGGTATTCCCATCCCTGTTCCCTGAACGGAAACCCTTTTTCCCCTGTATGTTCCGGTATATCCCAGGATGTTCCGGACATTTGTGTATTGAAACGCGTCTTTTAAATATTTTTCGGCGACAAATTTGGCCCGTAAAGGATCGCCCGGAAGCAATACCGCTTCCGCGATTTCTCCGTCTTTGGCTGCTATGTGTATTGACATGTTTTTTCTCCTGAAAAAAAATAATTTTATTTATTATAATCTAATTTTATTAAATTTCAAACATTTTTTTTGTATGCCTGATCTCCAGTTTATCAATCCTGTTTCCGTCCATGTCTACAACCTTGAACCTGTATCCCTGATACTCAACGCTGTCGCCCGTGCCGGGAAGTTCTCCGGCAAGGAACAGGATAAAACCGGCGAGAGTATGAAAGTCACGTTCTTCGGGCAGGCCTGTCAGGGAAAGTTTTTCTGCCGCGTCATCAATGTTCAAAGTGCCGTCCGCGAGCCAGCTTCCGTCTTCCTGTTTTAATAACGGTTCTTCCTTCTGAACCGGCGCGGACAGTTCGCCGACAATTTCTTCGACTAACGCTCTTATTGAAATAATTCCGGCAAGCCCTCCGTATTCATCCATTACAAACAGAAAATTTGCCTGTCCCTGCTTGAATGATTCAAACGCTTTTAAAGCGGACATGGTTTCCGGGACAAACTGGGCTTTTTTCATAATTGCGCGTAACCCTAGCGGAGAAGGCTGCGACTGATCCAGAATTATATCTTCAAGATATACAGCGCCGATTATTTCATCCAGACTGCCCGACACAACCGGAAAACAGCGCTGATAACTGTATTCAAGAACTTTTTTCCGTATTTCATCATACGGCATATTGCAATCCAGCCACTGGACTTCTGAGCGGTGAGTCATAAAAGCGCCGACAGGGCGGTCGCCAAGATAGAAAACGCCTTCTACCATTGTGCGTTCATTGCTTTCAACAATACCGGATTTTTCCCCTTCCAAAAGGGCATGGCGCAGTTCATCTTCGGTAATATTATCATCAATATCCTTATGGAAAGCGGTATGAAAAAATGACGTGAATTTTAAAGCCGGCAGACTGAAAGGCAGCATCGGGACGGATAATACTTTAATCAGCGGCAGAAGAAATGCGGTAATTTTTTCCGGTTTTGTGCGGGAGATTAATTTTGGCAGGACGTCGCCCAAAAGCGCCGATATTATTCCCAGAATAAGAGCTGAAATAAGTATATTCACAATAACGCCGCTCATACCTGAGCTGTAGCGCATAACAGTTAATCCGGCGATAGCGGCTGCCAGAATCCTCAGAAAATTAACCCATAAACGGCAGGACAGCGTAATTTTTTTCTTGTTTTCCAGTTCTTTAAGAACAGAGCGATATATATTTTTTTGTTCTTTTTCCAGCCGTAATTTTCTGCATGAACCAAGAGAGAAATCGAAGAGGGTAAATACGCCGCTTACGATTATCAGGGCGAGAATAATCAGAATTGCGGATAAAAGACTCATTACGATCAACTCTCAATTTCTGAACGCGTAAGGGGGCGCACAATTGTAAGTTCGTCCTGCGCTGTTTGCGCGGTTTTTATTTTGCCGTCCGGCGTAAATTCGCCGAAAATCTGTACAATCGGAAATCTGGGGTTTTCGGGATTTACATCGACAACCTGCCCCTTTTTATCATTTGATAATAGCACATAAAGACCGATTGGGTAAATAGACAGCGAAAGAACAAGCGCCCGCACTATTGTATCATCGTATTGTTTGCCTTCATTTTTTAAAAGTTCAAGCATTCCCGTATAACCGTCCTTGGCTTCCTTGTGCGGTCTGCTGGAACCAAGTGCTTCGTAGGAGCAGGTTACGGCGATTATTTTTGAATACAAACCAATTTTTTCACCGCTAAGCTGTCTTGGATAACCGCTCCCGTTTTCGCGTTCATGATGCTCCAGGGCCGCAAGGCACACCGCGAGCGGAAAATTAAAAGATTTTAGCATGGAATAGCCAAATATGGGATGAGAGACAATAGCTTTTCTTTCATGATCGCTAAGAGTTCTTTTGCTCAGGTATATATTTGACGGAAGTTTCAGCATGCCTACTTCATGCAGAAGGGCGGCGGTCCCAAGCTCTATCAGCCTGTGATTCGGGAGCTTCAGATATGTCCCGATGATTATGGCGAGTATGGCGGAGCGTACCGAATGTGAAGCCAGATAATTCTTTCCCGGAGCGTGTTCCACAGTTTTTATTACCCTCATCAGAAAACGGCGGTCTTCTTTAATGTATTCAAGCATGTCCCTAATTTTTTTTGTTACATCGGCAAAATCCAGTTCGTCGGATACATTCGCCCTGACAAAGAGATCTTCCACATATTGCAGGAAACCTGTATAGAATTTTTCCGCTTTTTCCACTTTATCCAGATCAGATTGCTGGGATATGTCTTTAATGAGGCTGTCGTTTAACTCGCCTGACGGAACATTGTGGGTATACTCATTGCGCGGTTCGCCTTCGCTTACTACGGTTGTAAAACCCCACTTATCCATTGTTTTATACATATTTTTTGTAAAGGGTATTTCCGGCACCGTTATTACAAATGAATGATTGGGAGGAGGAGCTTCAGTTTGATCGCCGCGGCTGAAGGATTGTTTTGGAGGCTCAAGGTAGACTGTTTTTGTAAAAAAACTGTTGGACGCTATCTCTTTTACAAGAAATTCTTTCATTCCGCCTCCTGCGACAGAAAATATCATTGACGCAATTTTTGGTTTCTTTTATTATTCATTCTGTAATAATGATTAATTATAGGAGTTATTCCGTTGAAATTCAAATACCTGATAATTGCTTTTAGCATTATTATTGTTTTAATCTTGTTGTTGGCGGCTCTATTGCCTTTATTTATAACATGGTCCGGGGCCGGTCTGCAAAGCGGTCTGGAACCGCGCAGTTCTCCCATGGCGTACGCGGCGGAATTTAGGTTTGCTGCATTGTTTTTCTTTATTCTCATGATTATAGTCCTTGTCAGTTTTGGCGTGTATATTCTTGTTAATTATCGGCTGTTTTCTCTCCTGGAAAGAGAAGATTGGCCTGCTTTGGCTTATTATCTGGAGCAGGAAATATTCGTAAAAGGCAGGTGCACCGCAAGAAGAGTGCAGCTGTTGGCCAGTTCATATATGGTTATATCCGATTATCCTTCAGTATTAAAACTTGAAAGCAAGATCATGCTTGCGAAACCAGTCACTGTTAAAAAAAACGCTTTGATTTTCGGCGCTGCCAGGATACTAAGCGGTAATTATAGGGAAGCAGCGGTTTTTTTCAGGAAGTATGCAGAAGAAAATGTCTGGACCCGATGGTATTATGGTTTTTCCAGTTTACTCTGCGGCGTTCATAATCAGGCGGAGACAGAATTTATCGCATCGATAGAATCCTCAGGCGATACATTGATAACCGGTCTTTCGGCATATTTTTTGGATAATACCCTGATTAAATATTCCCAAAAGCCGCAGGACTGCCGCTCTGCCGCCGAGAATGGCAGAAAGATTGCAGTATCAAAAATTAAAAATTCCGCAGGCTGGAATAAAGTATTTAAAAAGGCAGCTTCGGAAATTCATATCGCCATTATAAGAAAATATATTGATGAAACCGGAAAATGGCTTTTTATTTCAGAGGTTAAATCATGAGGAATATTGAAAAATCTGCAAAACTGGAAAATGTATGTTATGACATACGCGGACCGGTACTTAAAGAAGCGAAAAAGCTTGAAGAAGAAGGATTCCGCATTACAAAATTAAACATCGGCAGTCCGGCCGCTTTTGGCCTGAACGCGCCGGATGAAATTATTCACGATATGATTGTGAATCTGCACGATGCCCAGGCTTATGGCGATTCACGCGGACTCTTCGCCGCCCGAAAAGCTGTTATGCAGGATTTCCAGTCCAAGGGCGTAATGGATGTCACGATTGATGACATTTTTATCGGCAACGGAGTGAGCGAGTTAATAATGATTTCCATGCAGGGGCTGCTCAATTCAGGCGATGAAGTCCTTGTTCCCATGCCGGATTATCCATTGTGGACAGCCGCGATCATTCTCGCGGGAGGCAAAGCTGTTCATTATCTCTGCGATGAAGCTTCAGACTGGAATCCCGACATTGATGATATCCGGTCTAAAGTGACTCCCAAAACCAAAGCAATTGTGGTAATTAATCCCAACAATCCAACCGGAGCTGTCTATAACAGGCAGATACTGGAAGGTATTGCCCAAATCGCAAGAGAAAACGAGCTGATTGTTTACGCCGATGAAATTTACAGCCGTATCACTTACGATGACGCGGCGCATATTCCCTTCTCCGCAATCGCGCCCGATATTTTTACAATTAGCTTTGACGGATTGAGCAAGGCCTGGCGCGCCGCCGGTTTCCGCGCGGGCTGGATGGTTCTTTCGGGCAGCAAGAAAAATTCCGCAGGTTATGTTGACGGGCTTGATATGCTTGCTAACATGCGCCTGTGCCCCAATATGCCATCGCAAATGGGAATCCAGACCGCTCTGGGAGGTTATCAGAGCATCAAAGATTTGATCCTTCCCGGCGGACGTTTACGCGAACAGAGAGACATCGCTTCCCGCCTTGTCAATGAAATACCCGGTCTCTCCGTTGTTAAACCCAAAGGCGCCCTTTACTGTTTTCCGAAAGTAGACGTTAAACGCTTTAATATAACAAATGATGAGACTTTTATGCTTGATCTGTTACGCGATCAACATCTGCTTCTGGTTCACGGCACGGGATTTAACTGGAAAGAGCCGGATCACTTCCGTATAGTATTCCTTCCCGACAAGGATACCCTGTCAGACGCAATGCGCAGGCTCGCCGGTTTTATGAGCTGTTACCGGCAGGGTTGAACAAAACGCGCCTGCCGCCGCCTTAAAACGTTACGTGCTCAAATTCCCTGGCTGCTTCCGCCAAAACAACTTCATCGTTTTCTTCCGATGAATCCGCAGCAGATTTCTGCGTTTCGGCCTTTTCTTCCTTTTTAGAATCCGGACGGAATTCCACATGTTCGGCTACAATGATAACTCTGGAACGCGATTTACCGTCCGCGTCATTCCAGCGGCTCTGTTTCAGCCTGCCTACAACGCGTATGCCCCGTCCTTTTCGCGCCTTGTTGTAACAGGCCTCCGCAAGTCTCGACCACGATTCAATCTCGAAGAAAGATACTTCCTTCTCGTAGCCGGAATCCATTTTGTAGTAACGGTTAGACGCAAGGCTCATAACGCATACCTGTGTGCACTTTGGCGTAGATCGAAGGAGAGGGTCTCTGACAAGATTGCCTTCGATTAGAATGGAATTGAGGTTGTTCATACAACCCTCCTGTGTCAAAATCCGGCGGCCAATACCGCCGGCCATGAATTTTTCAAAAGAAAATTCATAGATACCATATATGGGCGCGCAGATGCGCGGCGCTTTACTCAGGAGAGAAAAAAGTTAATTTTTTATGAAAATTTTTTTTTACCCCTAAACATGACCTGCAGAATATTCAATAATTATTTAACGCGGACTGCGCAAATCCCTGTCAGGAACATTCGGTGTAGAATTGGTGCGACGCAGTTGGAGCCAGTACGCTTTCTGGGTAAATTATGACGGCACAGAAGATGCATTGGGTAACGCAATAGTGGGAAGAAAAGCAACAGGCTGGAATTAATTATTAAGCATTTGATTTTGTTGTTGGGACATAATTGATTCCAGCACGTTGTTAAGGTAAGTTTGATATCGTATTGGGACCTGTTGTTGATATTGGGTTTGTCCATTCATAATCGGTTGATATCCCAGTGCGTGAATGTCATCCTTGCTTGCCCATGCACGTTCAATGGTGGTGAATTGGTTAAGCAGGGTTTGAACCAAAACCGGGCTGATATTTAATTTTTCGGACAGTGCAGGTATCAACGTCGTGGTTATATATGTGCCAAAGTTTGTGGAATTTACGCCCATCATGGCGTTAAGTTGTATGTACATGTCCTGAAGTTCTATTTTACTGACCTGGTGAACCGCAATGTTCACCTGATCCGCGCTGAATGCCATTTCGTTTAAACCGCCGGCAGTCTTTTATACCGGTTTTATTATGCTTGAAGTAATGTATTTCACCAGAACAACGCTTATAATTATCGTGATTCGGGATCATTTGCAAAAATATACTTTTTGATATATACTGACATTTGGACGCCTGAACCTCAGGCTGACGATAAATTTTTTTTGGAGGAATTTATGTCTGATCATGAAAAAACAAAGCGGTGCATTGTGGATTCATATCTTGGCTTTATAGACACGAATGTACTGTTCAAAAAACCAGTTAGCTGCCTTTTTGCAATTGCCAGCTTGCTGTTCCCTGTATACCTTGTAATCCAGGTTATTCAGTCGGGAATATTAAAGCTGGAATCGGCGAAACTGATCACTGCATCCATTCTGCTTATACTTGTTTTTATTTTTGCCGGATTATTTGGCAGCCTAATCTGGTGGTGCCGAAGGATAGCCCGTGATGAAGGACCGAAGGTTTATCCAAATTTCAGACGGTTTATTCAGACTTATGGCGAATGGATAGCGACTGTATACGCGATAATCGCCTTCTTTGGCGGTATAATATTATTGTTTGTCGCAGGAGAATATTTTTATAGTCTTGCGGGACTGCTTCCCATTCCTGTCCCGGGACTTGAGCTGCTGATTATTTCCGGTCCGCTTGGCGGTTTCCTGATTATCATCGCGACAAAAATAGTACTTTTCCTTTTAGACCCGTTAATCTGGCTAATAAAGAAAATATGGTCTTTACTGGTTCGCATAGCCCTGTACATCTACCGCTGTATCATCAAGGCTTTTGGTATTTTTGAGGATAATACTCCTGTTTGGGTAGGCGTGAACTGGCTGATTGCGGTCCTTGTAACTTTTGGCGGTCTGATACTTGGTTTCAGGTTATTCTCCACGGGCAGCATTACTTTCGGTTCCGCATTGGGAGTAGCGCTTATTCTGGCATTGGGGCTTACTTTCATGGCGTTCATAATAATCAAGCGAAAGAAAACAGAAACATAAAATTCATTACTTTTGGTATTGTCATCAGAATAAACAGGAGAAATTTATTTTAAGGCAGCTGTTCCAAAAACGCAAACCTTCGGTTTGAAAGTTTTGGAACAGCCTCAATTAAGTATTTTAAGGAGCAATTTTCAAAAGGAATATCGCATAATGAGCGTAATTTCTGCCATAAAAGGGTTTTTCCATACAAGGGATGAGCTGTCTCTGGGCAATATAAGAAAAGAATTGTGGGCGGTAATAATTATCTTCCCCATGTCAGTCATACTCGCCAATATGCGCCATTTTGACCTTAATATCGAATTTGCGGGATTTCAGTCATTTGAACTAATGCTTTACCTCTGGGGTTTTGGCTGGCTGGTACTTGCTCTTTTCCCAAAACGATTCATAATTTTTCTTCTTAGAATTGCGGCAGTCATCTGCGCAATTCTTCTTTTATTACAAATATTGTTTACAGCGGATATTCGACTTTCGGTATTCATGGCTTATATGTTTTTCAACGGAATATGCTGTGCCTGCGCTTTTTTTCTTTTCTGTTTCAGCTTGAATAATGTGGAAAGAATGGCAGGGATAATATTATTGATTTTCTACCACAGCCTTGATTATGCGGTCTTTAAAACATTTGCGGCCATTCAGAAAATCTATGAAACATGGTTCGGAATTGCGGTAATGGTTTTCTACCTTGTACTGGTTTTTTTATTCAATAAAAAAACAGAAGAAATAATTATTGATGATAATAAAAATACTAAAACAATTCAGGATATAAAAGAAGCAAAAGCAGGAATTATAATCCTGCTCCATATCGTCTATTTCTCATCAATGCTCATGATACATTATCTTGAACCTGCGGAAAATATTATTTTCAGTCTGCCTTACGGTTTGGGTCAGTTTACATCTATCATCTTTACAGTTTTGGTCATGGTGCTGCTTAACCGTAATCCGCTTTATATATGGCTGTCATTCCTGGTCTTTACGCTATTCGGATTATCAATCGTAAATTACGAATCTACAGCAGCGCGTTTTTTAGGTTCGCTTATTTTCGGAACAGGAGACGGATTAGGTTATATAATTGTAATTTATCTGTGCGCGGGAGCGATTAAAAAAAGCAAGTCAATTAAAATGTACAGGCTTTATTGTTTTATACTTTTTATCGAATATGTTTTTATATCAGGCATATTATCAAAGGTTTTTAATTACTTTGCGGAATCAACGCATACAGTCGCGTTTATAATTGTTCTTGCGCTTTGTTCGATTTGTTTCCTTATCCTGCCGTATTTACAAAAAAAACTTTTTTCAGAAGACTGGACTGACGGATTAAGTTTAGCTGACATACCCGAATATGTCCCTGCACTTGAACAGGCACATAAAGCGGACAAAGAAGACAATTTAGGATTAACCCCCCGTGAAAAAGATGTTTTTGCCCTTCTTATGCAAAACATGCCGCTTAAAACCATCGCTTTGGAACTTGGGATTACTTTTAATACCGTAAACTCACATTACCGCTCAATTTACCGCAAACTCGGCATCACCAGCAAAGGCGAGTTGTTTTTGAAGTATAAAATTATTAATTAATTGTATATTTTTTCATACATCACCAAAACGTGCGAGTTGCTTATTTCTTAAAACAATTTAGTATAATCCCATGCAGGATGAAAAACAGGAGGAATTATGGACATTGGAAACCCTTTAATTTACACCTGCCCGTCATGCGGCAAAAAAATGAAGATGACAATATTTACCAGTTATACGGTCAGCTCAAGCAGATCTTATTCTGACGGTTATGTCAAAGAGTCAGGTATCTGCTGCGCTCATTTAACTCCCGATTTGGCAAAATGCCCGCACTGTAAGAACCTGTTTCTAAGGCATAAGGTTAAAGACTCAGAATATGTAAACTTTTATACCAATAAAGTAAAAAAGGATATTGAGGANCCAAATACAAACGACNTTATCAAAGCGGTTAAAAATAAAATATTTAAAAAAAGGCAGGATGAAAANGAATTACGCGAAGCATTATGGCGCAGCTTNAACGATGATACACGTTATGGATATAATCAATTAAGCGGCGATGATTTAAAGTTGTGGCAGGAAAATTGCGC
>WQSN01000041.1 GCA_009787835.1 Treponema sp. | reverse complement strand
GTCGCTGACAGTATATTAGGATTAACAAACATGATATACGCCATCGTAAAGAATGTCGTAAAACCAGCGAGAATCTCGGTGCGGACATTAGATCCGCTCTTGGTGATTCCAAAAAATTTATCCATATAATCTCCTACTTAATATACAATGGTCTTTCTACATATTTTGTGTGCAGCAATTTATGCGCCTTGTGTCCGCCGGGTTCTCCAAGGAATTCCTGGTAAACCTGGTTTATGCACGGATTTAGATGAGAGCAGCGGTACTGCGATTTTTCATCATCCGCGTAAATGCCGCAAGCGCGTTGTTTGCGGATTTCATCGGTAGCGCCGTAGGGCTGACCGCCGCCCGCTATACAGCCTCCGCGGCATGCCATGACTTCTACAAAGTGGTACGGCGGTTCCTTTCCCGCATCGCGCGCGGCGCGCACTTTATCAAGCACAGCGGCGATGTTCCCCATCTGATGCGCGACAGCGATTTTAATTTTTAACCCGTTGCCGAAATCAACTTCACCTTCTTTAACGCCTTCAAGCCCGCGGGCAGGTTTAAAGTTTATATCGGAAAGTTCTTTCTTTGTAACAAGGTAGTAAGCGCTGCGAACCGCGGCTTCCATTACTCCGCCCGTTACGCCAAATATTGTTCCAGCTCCTGTGTAAGGTCCTAACGGGCTGTCCGCTTCCTCGTCATCAAGTTTAAGTATTTCAATGCCAGCCTGTTTGATCATGCGCGCGAGTTCCCTTGTGGTGATTACTATGTCCACGTCGTAACCGTGCCCCGCGCTCTTCATGTCGTCATTGCGGCGTGTTTCCCATTTCTTGGCGGTACAGGGCATGACCGATACCGAATACACCTTGCCGGGATCCACTCCCGCTTTTGCAGCCCAGTAAGCCTTGATCATCGCACCCATCATCTGCTGGGGCGACTTGGCTGTAGAAAAGTTCGGAATCATGTCGGAATAGTATTTTTCCATGTAGTCAACCCACGCGGGGCAGCAGGAGGTGATGAGAGGTATCGCGCTGCCTTTTTCGGTCAGGCGTTTTACAAGCTCGGAGCCTTCTTCCATTATGGTAAGGTCCGCGGAGAAGTTAGTATCAAAGACTGTTTTAAATCCAAGACGGCGAAGGGCTGCGTAGATTTTCTTTGTAAACACCGTGCCGGGTTCAAGTCCGAACTCTTCAGCTAACGCAACGCGGACAGCAGGAGCTATCTGCACCACAGAATGAAGCTCTGTATTCTGCAGGGCGTTCCACACTTTTATTGTATCGTCACGTTCGTAAATGGCTCCAACCGGGCAGTGAGCCGCGCACTGGCCGCACTTGATGCAGGGGCTTTCACCTAACGGAGCGTCAGCCGCGCTTGCGATCTTTCCCTTAATGCCGCGTCCAAGGAATTCAAGCGCCCAGACATTCTGCACATCCTGACAAACCTTTACGCATCTGCCACAGCGGATACATTTTTCAGGGCAAAGTACAATCGCGGGATTCGAATCGTCAATAGGAATAGAACTCTTTACTTTTTTGAAAGGAGCTTCACGCAGGCCGAATTCAGACGCTATCTGCTGAAGCTCGCAGCTTTGATTGCGCGGACACTGTAAGCAGTCATCCGGGTGGTTGGAGAGAATAAGTTCCAATACTGTGCGCCGCACCGAGATAATCTCAGGATCGTGGGTAATAATGTTCATGTTATTTTCACACGCGGTGATACAGGCGCGAACCATTTTGGGAGAGCCCGCCATTCTGACAATGCAGATACCGCAGGATGCCCAGGGACTGAGATCAGGGTTGTAACAGAGGGTTGGTATCTTTACATTCACCATTTTCGCGGCGTCGAGGATTGTCGTCCCCGGCTCAACTTGCAATGCTTTTCCGTTTATTGTTATGTTAATCATTTTTATACTCCTCCCCTAACCTTTGATAACCGCGTTGAATTTACATGCTTTAAGACATTCGCCGCATTTGAGACAATCCGCCAGATTAATAGCATAAGGAGGCCGTTTTTTATCAGGATATTTCGCGGCGTCCTGGGGGGTAATGCAGTTGGCGGGACACTTCTTCGCGCAAAGACCGCATCCGATACATTTAGGCGAATCTATTGTAAAGCTTAAAAGCTTCTTGCACTTGCCTGAACGGCATTTCTTGTCGTGAATATGCTCAAGGTATTCTTCGCGGAAATTTTTCAGAGTAGATATGGTTGGATTTGCCGCGGTACAGCCAAGCATACACAGCGAAGCTCTTGTCATAGCGTTTCCGATAGACTCCAGTTTTTCCAGGTCTTCTTCATTGCCCTTGCCTTCGGCGATTTTTTCCAGGATTTTAAGTATCTGGGTTGTTCCAATCCGGCATGGCGAGCATTTTCCGCAGCTTTCATCCACGCAGAAGTCCATGTAGAAGCGTGACACGTCAACTACGCAGTCATCTTCGTCCATTACGATCATGCCGCCTGAGCCCATCATGGAGCCGTTTGCCATAAGCGATTCAAAGTCGATGGGAATATCAAGCGATTTTTCCGTCAGTATTCCCCCCGACGGGCCGCCTGTCTGCACTCCCTTGAATTTTTTTCCTCCCTTGATGCCGCCGCCAATCTCAAAAACAATTTCACGTAATGTTGTGCCCATCGGAACTTCGACAAGACCGGAATTTTTTACTTTTCCCGTAAGTGCGAATACCTTGGTTCCCTTGGATTTTTCAGTTCCGATTTTCGCGAGCCATGCACCGCCTCTTGCGGTAATTACCGGAATATTGGCGAGGGTTTCAACATTGTTGATAATTGTGGGTTTTTGCCAAAGTCCCTTGTTTGCCGGAAACGGCGGTTTTGGAACCGGCATTCCCCTGTTGCCTTCGACGGATTTAATGAGCGCAGTTTCTTCGCCGCAGACAAACGCTCCAGCGCCGAGCCTGATTTCAATATCAAAATCAAAACCGGAACCCAGAATGTTCTTACCCAGCAGGCCGTAATCACGCGCCTGTACCAAAGCGATTTTAAGCCTTTCGATGGCAAGCGGATATTCGGCGCGGATATAGACAAACCCCTGATTGGAACCGATTGCCTTTCCCGCGGTGATCATACCTTCAATAATTGAATGGGGATCGCCTTCTATTGTGGAGCGATCCATGTATGCGCCCGGATCGCCTTCGTCCGCATTGCAGATAACAAATTTTTGATCGCCTGAGGCTTTTCGCGCCAGATCCCATTTGAGCCATGTCGGAAAACCAGCCCCGCCGCGTCCGCGCATACCGGAAATTTTTACTTCTTCGATAAGCTGTTCCTGCGTCCATTCAAAGAGCACTTTTTCAAGTCCTGAATAGCCTTCGCGGGCGATGTATTCATCAATGCTTTCCGGGTCGATAACACCGCAGTTTCGCAGTACTACGCGGAATTGTTTTTGGTAAAACTGAATATCTTCCACCGCGAGCGCGTTTTTCTTTACTGTTCCGTCATTATAAAGGAGCCGTTTTACCTCGCGCCCTTTGACTATTTGTTCGGCGATTATTTCTTTCGCGTCTTCAGGTTTTACCTCAACGTAAAAGGAATCTTCCGGCAGAACCTTAACAATCGGTCCTTTTTCACAGAAGCCGAAACAACCGGTTTTAACAATCTGCACCTGGTTTTTTACGTCCTGCTTTTCCGCTTCCGCGTTAAGCTGGGTAAAAAGTTCAATGCCCTTGTTGGATTCGCAGGCTGTACCGCTGCAGGTAAGGATATAGTGGTTATACGCCATCTTTTATCTTTTCCCCCTTATTTAGAGCTTAGAATATCTGCGGCAGGCCGGTCCAAAAGGATGCTGCCCAATAACTCACCACCGGCAATGTGCTTTTGAATGATTTCTTTCGCGGCGGCGGCATCCACAGGACCGTAAATTACCGCCGGCATTCCCGGAGCGATTATTTCTACGGTAGGCTCCGAATGGCACAGACCCATACAGCCGGTCTGCCTTACAAGAACGGAATCCACCAGCTTGTGTTCGTCCAGTCCGGCAATAAACGCGTCCAGGGTTTGTTTCGCACCGGCGGCAATACCGCAGGTTCCCATACCGACAATTACTTGGATTTCCTTGCCGTCAGCCTCACGTTTGCGAAGGTCGGTCTTTTTCTCGTCTCTTAATTTTCTCAGGTCATCGAGACTCATTTTCGCCATAACATCACTCCTCATTCTCAAGTGATCGCAGGTATTGATCCAGCAAAACAAGCGATCCCGCTTCTTCAAGACTCCCAAGAGCCTCGGTGAGTTCCGATTTACGGAGCTCGTATTCTTCTTTATCTCCGTCCTTTTCCTTCAGGCGGCGGATAATAATCTCCGCCTGAGTATTGAACGTTAAAATGGTTCTGAACATCCCCGGAAGATCGCCGACAGGGGGTGTATCAACATTTTCGCTGTCAAACCAGGCTTTTACAACAGTGCCTTTTCCTTTTTCTGACTTAATATCCCATCCGCCGTTCGATTGTTCAGCCATCTGCACTAAAAACGGCAGTCCCAGACCGACTTTACGGTTAGGATGCTTGATGCCATCGGTAACAAAGGGATCAATGGCCCGGTTTACTTCCTCCTTCGTCATTCCCTTTCCGTTATCTTTTACCAAAAAACGGAATTCTCTGCTTCTTGATGCTGCATCATCAATTGAAGTGTCTTTTTTTAAAGAACATTCACATATCTGCAGCTCTACCGTATCAGACTCTGCTTCTACGGCGTTTTGTGTTATATCGGTAATCAAATCGGCTAATGTAAAATGCATCGCTAAAAACCTTTGGTTTTAAACAATGCCGCCCATAAGCGGGCTGCCCGTAAACGGGCTCTAAATAACATAGATCACCAATTTACACATTCTGGTATTTGGCGATTATTTCGGGAAGCATATCTTTGGTGAGTTTACCGTATGTATCGGTTCCGACTGTAAGTACCGGAGCAAGGCCGCAGCAGCCGACACAACGAACCGGGTCAACTGAAAACTGACCGTCTTCTGTAACGCCGTCCGGCTCAATGCCTAAAATTTTGCGGGTTTCTTCGATCAAGTCCTGAGCGCCCTTTAAATAACAGGCGGTTCCAAGGCATACGGAGATTTTGTGTTTTCCCGGCTTGGTGGTTTTGAAAAAATGATAAAAAGTAATGACCCCGTAAATCCTGGCCAGCGAAATCCCTGTTAAAATGGACAATTTCTCCGCCGAGGGACGGGAGATAAACCCGAAGGTTTCCTGGGTTTTATGAAGAATCATGATAAGACTCCCCGGTTTAACCTTCCATTCATCTATAAATGACAATAATTCCTGGGGAAATTTTTCCCCATCCATTGTTTTAACGTCTGCCATGCTACCTCCGTTTTTCAGTATTTTTATTCCGGTCTTGCATATATTGTAGTGATTAGTCAGGAATTTGACAAGCCCTCGTTTAAAACGCCGCCTTTTAATACATAAAAACCACAGCTATGGTAAATTTTAAAGCGCTGAACTAATATAAGTTATGAATTATTACAGTACACGAAGCAAAAATGATAAGGCGGGTTTTGCGTCAGCCGCTCTTTCAGGTCTTGCGCCTGACGGAGGATTATATGTGCCAGAAGAGATACCTGGGTACTCCGCATCTGTCCGCTCATCCTTTGGGACAATGGATTTCAAGGATATTGCATTTGAGACAATCAAGCCATATGTTCTGGATGATATACCAGTTACAATACTGGAAGATATAACCCAGTCTGCTTTTACATTTACTTCGCCTTTTATAGCTGTTGCGGATCGATTCACCCTGGAACTGTTTCATGGGCCGACAGCGGCTTTTAAAGACTTCGGCGCGCGTTTTATGGCCCGCGCGTTTTCATACCTACGCCGCGGAGAGGATAAACTATTAAAAATTCTTGTAGCTACTTCAGGCGACACAGGTGGAGCGGTAGCGGATGGTTTCTTTGATGTACCCGGTATTTCTGTAACCGTGTTATATCCCAAAGGAAGGGTAACGCCTCTTCAGGAACGTCAAATCGCCGGTCTTGGTAAAAATATCAGCGCTTTGGCGGTGCAGGGCAGTTTTGACGATTGCCAGCGTCTTGTAAAGGCCGCTCTCGCTGATAATGAATTTAAAAGGAAAATGGCTCTTTCATCAGCGAATTCAATTAATATCAGCCGTTTAATTCCGCAGGCCGCCTACTATACAGCCGCTGCAGGCAGAGCCTATGCAGGGCTTACCGATCCTGACAGAGATGCTACGCCGAGGGTATCATCCGGCGGCGGGAAAACGGCAATTAAAAATAAAATTACAAGACAATTGCCTGTTACGCTTTGCGTGCCTTCCGGTAATTTTGGAAATCTGACGGCAGGGCTTTACGCGATGAAGATGGGAGCGCCTATAAAACAATTTATCGCCGCTACCAATATTAATAAGACCATTCCTGATTTTCTTGCCTCAGGCGAGTACCAAGCGCGCCTTTCGCAGGCGACAATTTCCAATGCGATGGATGTCGGAGCGCCCAGCAATTTTGAGCGCATGGCGTCTCATTTTTCATGGGAGGAAATGCGGCGGATTATTACAGGCGTTTATGTTAATGATGATGAAACGCGCGAAACCATTGTCCGCGTCCATGATGAGGCTGGTTATTTTTTGGACCCGCACAGCGCTGTCGGCTGGAAAGGCTTGGACAAACTCCGCGCGGAAAATAAAATCGCCGAAGGACCTGCCGGAATACTCTGTACCGCGCACCCCGCAAAATTTTCAGAAATAGTACAACCGCTGGTTGGTCCGCCGCCTGTCCCGTCTTCCCTGGTCCGCGCGATGGAGCGGACAATTAACATAAAAACAATTCCCGCAGATATATCCGCGCTGATTGAGGCATTATGTGAATCCTTTCAATGAGTTACTTCACCGGAAAAAAATACCAATTCTGATTATTTTCCTGTTTCGCGTAACGGCTGCGTTCGCGTGCAATTTGCCGGGGCATTTTGAATTTGACGTTTCAAATGATGAAGAAATACTCTACTCAGGATGTTATGACGCAATTAATCTGGGGCCGCACATAATTACCTATATTCTTACAAAAGAGCGCCTGATAGGCGACAGGGCGGAACGTCCCTCCGCCCAGTTTACGCAGGACAGGGACGGCGGCATACTGCAGAATAAATTAACTGAATACGGCTATTCCCTGCCGTGGCACGGCGATTATTACTATTCAGGTTATGACAGGGGGCACATGGCGCCTAACGCGGATTTTAATGATTCTTACGAAAACGCCCTCGCAACTTTTTTCATCGCCAATATATGGCCGCAGACTCCCCATGTTAACAGATCGTCATGGCTGATAACGGAAAATGAAACCAGAAGGCTCGCGTGGGAGTACTCCATTATATGGGTGACAATTATTGTTGATGAATTCAGCGATGAAATGGTGGAGGACATCCAGGTTCCTTCATGTTTTAAAAAAAGGGTTTATGATTTAAACACAGGCAATTTGATTTATGAAATTGATGTTTTTCAGTGGGATGAAGAGGAATAATTGACTTGCCCCGGAACATGAATGATTTTTAAATTCCGCTTTGTGATAATACAAATAAATAATCGGACAGCCGGTTTAAGTACGCGCCCGCGATTTTGCATAACGGTTTCTTTTCATTGACGGCGAAAAACAGGCGTTCCGCCCTTCTTGCGACAGTTCTGGCAATATGTATTTGGGCTTCTGTCATGTTTTTCCCGGGTAAAACCAGTTCAAAACGTTTGTTTGTTTTTTCAGGCTCCATACCCGGCCCGGATGTTTCCCCTCTTGATAGTTTATCAATCTCTCTTTCCAGAACTTCAACTTCGTCACTGGAAAACAAATATTTATTATTATCAATATCAGATACATGCGCCATTAATTTCATAAGGTTTATTTGTATTCCTTCAATAAAGCGGCGGATGTCCACGTTTGATAACATTGCTTTAATTAGCCCAAGATGTGAATTAAGCTCATCGGCTGCGCCTATCAAGTGCATTGACATGTCATTTTTTGAAACTCTCTGGCCGTATAAATTTGAAGTAATGCCCGCGTCTCCCGTTCTTGTATAGATTTTCATCTGATAATCTTCTCATATATTGACCGCATTGTCTATTTTTTTACCGGCGTTTGTATTACTTTACCGCTGTATAGCGGTTAAATTTCCTGAATCATCATTTATCACTTGCTTGACAAAAGACAAAATTTTATTATAATAAAAATGACTAACAGGACATCTCTGAAAATTTTTATATTTTGGAGATTCCTAAAATTTCCATCAGGAGGTAAAAGGTGAGTTTGCGAAAAACCGGCGGCATGGAAACCGCTGACACTGACAGTGACCCTTACGGTAGTAAGAACAATCGCAGGCTTGCTGTTAACCTGCGACGCCTTATTGGGCGGTTTCTGCCGTAAACACGCGGTTTTATACAAAAGTTTTTTGTTGTAACAAAGCGTCTTTACTGTCCGGTGTCCTCAAAAAAATCAATTAAAATCAGGAGGGTGCCAAAAATGAATAAAGATGAAATTTTAACGCTTATTATTGATGGTTCCATCGACATATCAAAGCTGAAAACACTTCTTTCTGACATGAATACCGCGGATATCGCGGAAATTTTAGGCGAACTGGATAAAGATAAAATTATCCAAATATTCAGAATCCTGCCGAAATCCATTGCTACCGATGTATTCGCGTACGCAGACAGCGATGAACAGCAGATTATTATTGAAGCTCTTACCGATTCAGAAGTTACAGAGATCATGAATAAACTTTTCGTGGACGACGCTGTAGATTTTATCGAAGAGATGCCGGCGGATGTCGTAACGCGCGTTTTACAGCATGTCCGGCTTGAAAAACGCAAGCAGATAAACCAGATTTTGCAGTACCCGGATGATTCGGCGGGCAGCATTATGACAACCGAGTTTGTCGATCTGCGCGAAGACACTCTTGTCCAGGACGCGTTTAATACTATTCGCATAACAGGACTTAACAAGGAAACAATTTATACCTGTTATGTGATACGAAGGGACAGGCTTCTTGTGGGCGTAATAACCGCAAAGGATTTGCTGCTGGCGCGTCCCAGCGATCTGATAAGCGATATAATGGACACAAATGTCATCTTTGCACACACCACCGACGACAGGGAAGCAATCGCGGATCAGTTTCAAAAGTACGGCTTTTTGGCCATGCCTGTAGTGGATAAGGAACAGCGGCTTGTCGGCATTATAACAGTAGACGATATCGTGGATGTTATAGTCGAGGAAAGCACCGAAGATATTGAGAAAATGGCCGCTCTTGTTCCTTCTGAAGACCCCTATTTAAAAACAGGCGTTTTTCAGCACGCAAAAAACAGGTTTCTGTGGATGTTGATTCTGATGCTTTCTGCGACAATAACAGGCAGTATTATATCCAGTTTTGAAAATGGATTGATGGTAATACCCATTCTGGTGGCGTTTATTCCAATGCTGATGAACACGGGCGGCATCGCCGGCTCCCAGACATCAACGCTGATTATCCGCGGCATGGCGGTAGGTGAAATCGGCATGAAAGACATTCTTGTCATTTTGTGGAAGGAACTGCGGGTCGGAGTGTTATGCGGGCTCGGCCTTGGACTGGTAAATTTTATCCGTGTTTTTATCATTAATAACCATGACTGGAAGCTGTGCCTGACTGTGACAATGTCACTTTTCTGCACGATTCTTATGGCGAAAACAGTCGGCAGTGTTCTGCCGATTCTGGCGAAACGCCTGAAAATTGACCCCGCGATTATGTCCGCTCCCTTGCTTACAACCATCGTAGACGCTGTATCGCTTATTATTTTCTTTTCATTCTCAAAGGCGATTCTTGGATTATAAATCATGCTGGTTGATGCACACTGTCATCCTTATGACCTTGCCCGCGCTTTCCCGGAAGCGGAAAATGAAAGGCGGCATTTGGGAGTTCTCGCGGCGGCCAGCGCCTGCGGCGAGGAAGAATTTTCGCATAACGAAACATTGGCGCGTAACGCCAGAAGGGATAATGCCGTTTCCTTGCTGCCGTGTTTCGCGGTTCACCCGCAGCAGTTCGCTGTAAATAAAAAACAACTGTCAAGGAACAGCGGGCATCTGATAATGCTGGATAAACTGGCATCCGAGGGGCGGATTAAAGCAGTGGGCGAATGCGGGTTTGACCTTTTCAACGCCGCGTTCAGGGAAACTGAAACTCTTCAGGATGACTCCTTTGCGGCGCATCTTGAGATCGCTTTGCGTTACGATTTGCCCGTTATACTCCATGTCCGCCGCGCCATGCATAAAATATTTTCTGTTATAAATATTTTATCCAGATGCAAAGCTGTTATTTTCCATTCATGGCCTGGTACATCCGAAGAAGGACGGGCGCTGCTTCAACGGGGTGTCAACGCTTACTTTTCTTTCGGTAATATTATTAGACTTAATCATAAACACGCCATTCGAAGCTGCGCCCTGCTGCCTGTGCAAAGGCTGCTGACAGAAACTGACGCTCCGTATCAGCCTCCGCGCGGAGAAAATTATTCCCGATGGTCAAACCTTCCCCTGATACTGGAAGCGGCATCTGTTATACGCAATGAAGCCGGCGCAGGTATTCAGGCGAATGAACTTGAAACTCAAATTGAAAATAATTTCAGGGCAATTTTTAAATGCGAATAAATAAAAAAAACCCCGTCCATTCAGGACGAGGCTCCTCATTTACCGAATCGCGGGATAAGGGTTGTTGAACAAGTCCATTAATTGCTTACTTCGGCAAGAGTTGTGATTGCCTGCGCCCAGCGGACATACTTGAGCGTCGCAAGGTCTCTGATGGTTTTAACATTAAATGCCTCTTTTAATTTTACGGCATCGCCTTCGCTTACGCCCTGTAGTGCGTCAACCGGCGCGTCCGCCAGTTCCCTGAATGACATCTTCTCATACGCCTTATCCAAAGCTTTGTCAATTTCCATACCAATTCTCCTTTTTAACAGATTTTAATATGAGGATACGCCTCATGTAAATTCAATTATAACTTGATTGCCGTATGTTCGTCAAGTTAATTGAATTAGGGACATCATTGACAGACTGCCATAAAAACATTATATAACAATAACAGTCAATTAAGTTTTAAAATATTTTAAATTACACGGAGCCGCCATTTGAATGAAATAAAATTAAATACATCATCCGCGCCGTCACTTGCAACAGACCGCATCGGGAAAGAACCTATAGGCCGCCTGCTGCTCAGTTTTTCCGTACCGGCGGTTATCGGAATGCTCGTAAACGCGCTTTATAATATCGTAGATCGCATTTATTTGGGACAGGGAGTTGACCCGCTAGCGATAGCAGGCATCGGTCTTGTAATGCCTCTTACGATGATTATTATGGCATGTTCCATGCTTATAGGAATCGGGGCCAATTCGCTCTTCGCAATACGCATGGGTGAAAGGCGCCATGATGAAGTTGAAAAAATAATGGGACACGCGTTTTTGCTTCTTTTTATTGTTCCCGCTGTCTGCATCATTGTAGTGTTGGGTTTTATGGAGCCTATTCTGCGCGATATAATGAAAGCGGAAGGTAAAGTATACGAATACGCGGCGGCATACTTGCGCATAACGCTTTACGGCGCGGTTTTCGGCGCGATGAGTCCGGGGCTTACACATTTTATACGTTCCGACGGACACCCAAAAACTTCAATGATTGTCCAGGTTACAGGCGCTCTTTTAAACATAATTCTGGATCCCATATTTATTTTTGCCCTGAATCTGGGAGTTGCGGGCGCTGCATGGGTTACGGTCATTTCGCAGTTTGTAACGCTTGTCCTTGTATTGGGGTATTTTAATTCAAAATGGACAAGACTCAGGTTTCGCATTAAATATATGAAACTGGAACCAAAACTGACAGGAAAAATTCTTGCAATTGGATTTGCTCCGTTTATAATGCAGTTTGCGATGAGCCTTGTGGGCATTTTACAGAATTTTACGATTTTAAAATACGGCGGAGATGACGCGCTTACAGCCATGACCATTTTCTTTACTTTGCTTACGGTTATCATGATGCCTATAATGGGAATTGGGCAGGGCGCTCAGCCGATAATCGGTTATAATTACGGGGCAAAGGAATATGGCCGGGTTAAAAAATGTTTTAAGCTCGCGATGATCGCGTGCACATGTTTTTTAACACTCGGTTTTCTTATAACGCAGTTCGCATCCGGATTTTTATTTTCATTGTTCAGTAAAGATACAGGAAACCTGCGGGCTCTGGGAATTTTAACCATGAGGATATGCACATGCGCATTTCCGTTTGTTGCCATTCAAATGATGGGAGGACAATTTTTTCAGGCGATCGGAAAACCTGTGCAGGCATCCCTTGTAAGCCTTTCACGGCAAATTATATTCCTGATTCCCGCTCTTTTATTCATGCCGGTTTTATTTGAATCAATCGACGTGCGCCCGATATACGGCGTTTATTTGGCTTTTCCGTTTTCTGATTTTTCCGCGTCAGTTATTACAGGTATTTTTGTTTTAAGGGAATTCAGGAAGTGGAAGAAAAATGGAATGTTTTAAATATTTCTGCTTGGTGTGAAAAAAGTCATACGCTGTAAAAATCTAAATTCAAAATCATCATATATCCCACTCAATAAATTCATTATCCATGATAATTATTGGAAACGCAGTTTATATCTCTTCCCCTTGACCAAACATCTTTTTTAATATACAAATAATGCGGTTAAGATTCACGCTTTCAGAATATTTACAGGAGCCAATATGAGAGAAGGTCAGGCGAGAATTCCGTCAGGCTGCGCAATTTCCGGGATTATCAATAAATCAGGAAACCGCGTAAGCGGCGAAGCGATTATTAATTCCATTTCTGTGATGCATGACCGCTCAAACGGTTTGGGCGGCGGGTTTGCCGCATACGGCATTTATCCGGACTACAGGGATTTTTACGCGCTGCATATATTTTACGATTCGACATCCGCCAAAAAAGAATGCGAAGAATTTCTTGAACATCATTTTGATATAATAAACCTCTCTAAAATACCGGTTCGCAAAATTAAAGAAATTACTAACGAGCCTTTAATCTGGCGCTACTTTGTTACGCCGCTGCCAACAAAATTATCGGACAGTCAGCTTGATGAACGCGAATTTACCGTTAAGTGCGTGTTTCGGGTTAATACGCAAATTAACGGAGCCTATGTTTTTTCCAGCGGGAAAAATATGGGCTGTTTTAAAGCTGTCGGTTTTCCGGAAGATGTCGGACGTTTTTACCGCCTGGAAGATTATGAGGGATGGTGCTTTACAGCTCACGGCCGTTATCCGACAAATACTCCGGGCTGGTGGGGCGGCGCGCATCCGTTCGCCCTTCTTGACTATTCAGTTGTGCATAACGGCGAAATATCTTCTTATGACGCGAACCGCCGCGCAATAGAAATGTACGGCTACAAATGCACCTTGCAGACTGACACCGAAGTTATCACGTACATAATTGACTATCTGCACAGAAAGGTAAAACTTACGTTTAACGAAATCGCTTCCGTTATCGCCGCTCCGTTCTGGCAGACTATAGGACGGATGACTCCCGAAGACAGGGAAACGCATGAATATTTGCGCGTAATGTTTGCCGATCAGCTTATTACAGGCCCTTTCTCAATTCTTGTCGGTTTTGACAACGGGCAGGACGAGAGGGGGCTTATGGCCCTGAATGACAGATTAAAACTGCGCAGCCTTGTTATCGGCGAAAAGGACGATATGGTTTACATGGCAAGCGAAGAAGCCGCTATCCGCATAATCGAGCCTAATCTTGATAATGTGTGGGCGCCGAAGGGCGGACAGCCCGTGATAGTGCAAACAAGAAATTAACAATAAACCGGAGAGAGTATGCCTGTAAATTATTTATATCCTGAATATGAGATTTCCAGAAACGCTGAAAGGTGCATCTGCTGCAGGGCCTGCGAAAGGCAGTGCGCGAACGAAGCGCATATGTTCCTCGCGGACGCCAACAGGATGGAATGCGACGATGACAGGTGCGTTAATTGCCACCGCTGTGTTTCACTGTGCCCTGTGCGCGCCTTAAAAATTGTAAAAAGCGGCAATACCTATAAAGAGAACGTGAACTGGAGCGGTAAAACGATAAATGAAATTTTCAGGCAGGCGGACACAGGCGGCGTATTGCTTTCCAGCATGGGCAACCCGGAAGATTATCCGGTTTACTTTAACAGGATTTTGCTTAACGCTTCGCAGGTTACAAATCCTTCGATTGATCCGCTGCGCGAGCCGATGGAAACAAAGGTATCTCTGGGCTCAAAACCGCAGAATATTGAGCGCGGCAATAACGGCCGCCTGATAAACAATCTGCCGCCGCAAATTTCCCTTTCCATGCCGGTTATGTTCTCCGCGATGAGTTACGGCTCCATAAGTTACAACGCCCATGAAAGCCTCGCGCGGGCCGCAGAAGAACTGGGCATTCTTTACAACACGGGCGAGGGCGGACTGCATGAGGATTTTTACCGTTACGGGAAGAACACAATTGTACAGGTAGCGTCAGGACGTTTCGGGGTTCATCCCAGGTATTTAAACGCGGGGGCCGCTATTGAAATAAAAATGGGCCAGGGCGCGAAACCGGGTATCGGCGGTCATCTGCCTGGTAAAAAAATAGTAGATGACATTTCACGCACAAGAATGATCCCCGAAGGCACTGACGCGATCTCTCCTGCTCCTCACCATGATATTTATTCAATAGAAGATTTACGCCAGCTTGTCTTTTCATTAAAGGAAGCTGTTGATTATAAAAAACCTGTTATTGTGAAAATCGCGGCGGTTCACAATGTCGCCGCAATCGCGAGCGGAATCGCCCGAAGCGGCGCAGACATAATATCTATCGACGGTTTTCGCGGCGGCACCGGCGCGGCTCCAACGCGGATAAGAGACAATGTAGGAATCCCGATTGAACTGGCGCTCGCGAGCGTGGACAAGCGTCTTAGGGATGAAGGCATACGCGATAATGTTTCGCTTGTCGCAGGAGGCAGCATTCATTCAAGCGCTGATGTTGTTAAAGCTGTCGCGCTCGGCGCGGACTGCGTCTATATCGCATCGAGCGCCCTAATTGCGCTTGGCTGCCATTTGTGCAGAAGCTGCCACAGCGGTAAATGCAACTGGGGCATTGCGACTCAAATCCCTGAACTTACAAAACGCCTGAATCCTGATATCGGCTACAAACGCCTTATCAATCTATTAACGGCATGGCAGCATGAGATAAAAGAAATGATGGGCGGCATGGGCATCAACTCAATTGAAAGTTTAAAAGGAAACAGGTTAATGCTGCGCGGCGTGGGCTTAAACGAAAAAGAGCTTGAAATTCTTGGAATTAAACACGCAGGTGAATGAGCGCTCGCCTCAATTTTCGCAGGATTAAAACGCATTGACTATTCCCTGAATTTCCTGTATACATTAACCAGAACAAGGGCGTTCACCATATAACAAGGAACTGTCTGATTGGTGGACAGATTTTTTCCTGGTATACGGGGACGCCTTTACCGTTTTTATGGAGGAAACAATGTCTGAAATTTTACTTTACGAAGGTAAATCAAAAGTTGTGTATGAAGGACCGGACAGTGAAAGCTGTATTATGCGCTACAAGGATACGGCAACCGCTTTTAACGGAGAAAAAAAGGAAGATTTATCCGGCAAGGGTAAATTGAATTCCTCAATTTCAAATTTAATCTTCGGATACCTGATGAAAAACGGAGTTGAAACGCATTTAATTAAAATAATTGATGATACATCCGCGCTTGTTAAAAAGGCGGAGATCATCATGGTAGAAGTAATAATAAGAAATGTCGCTGCGGGAAGTTTTTCCAAAAAGTACGGCATCGCGGAAGGTACCGCCCTTAAAAATACAATAGTTGAATTCAGTTTAAAAAGCGATCAGTTAGGTGATCCGATGATTAATGAAAGCCAGATTACCGCAATCGGCATCGCTTCCGCAGATGAGCTTGCGCAAATGACAAAACTCGCGCTTGGAATAAATGATCTTTTATGCGCCCTGTTTGTGAAGACCGGAATTAAACTGATTGATTTTAAACTTGAGTTCGGCAGATACGGCGGAAAAATTATTCTGTGCGACGAAATATCTCCCGATTCATGCAGGTTTTGGGACGCCGATACCAATAAAAAACTGGATAAGGATGTTTTTCGCCGCGATCTGGGCGATGTTCTTGAAGGATACAGAGATGTTCTTGGGAGACTCCAGAGTGTCCTGCTGTGACAAGCCGGATAAAACCGATACATCAGGCGCCAGATACGAAAATCCGTTATGCAAAAGATACGCAAGCGGTGAAATGCAGCGCATCTTTTCTGACGATTTTAAATTTTCAACATGGCGCAAATTATGGATCGCCCTCGCGGAGAGCCAGAAAGAACTGGGGTTGAATATAAGCGATAATCAAATTGATGAGATGAAAGCGCATCAATTTGATATTAATTATGACGCGGCCACGATGTATGAAACGCAGATCCGCCATGATGTAATGGCGCATATAAAAGCCTACGGCGATCAGTGTCCGGCGGCAAAACCTGTTATTCATCTTGGCGCTACTTCCTGTTATGTCGGCGACAATACCGATATTATTGTGCAGCGTTATGCGCTATTGCGTATTAAACGCCTTCTTGTTACGGCTGTCGGCAGGCTATATCATTTCGCGAATGAGTATAAATCTCTTGCATGTCTTGCCTACACTCATTTTCAGGCGGCGCAGCCTACAACTGTCGGCAAGCGCGCGTCTTTATGGATACAGGATCTTCTGTTTGATCTTGAGCAGCTTGATTTCACGCTGAACAATTTAAAACTGCCCGGCTGCAAGGGCACAACGGGAACATGCGCGAGTTTTCTTTCCCTTTTTGACGGCGACCATGATAAAGTAAAAACGCTTGAAAAAATGATTGCAGAAAAAATGGGATTTGATAAGGTATATGCCGTCAGCGGACAGACATATTCCCGAAAAATTGATTATTATGCGCTTTCTGTTCTTTCGGGTATCGCGCAAAGCGCCTGCAAATTTTCCAACGACATACGCCTTATGTCGCACCTGAAGGAAGTTGACGAGCCTTTTGAAGCCGGGCAGGTTGGATCAAGCGCGATGGCATATAAACGCAACCCGATGAGGAGCGAAAGGATAGCGTCCCTCGCGCGTTACGTGATAACTGACGCGCAAAATCCGGCACTGACCGCAGGCGCGCAGTGGCTTGAGCGCACTTTGGACGATTCCGCCAACAGGCGCATCGCAATCCCGGAAGCGTTTCTGGCGGCAGACGCCATTCTCATGCTTGTGATAAATATCGCGGGCGGCCTTGCAGTAAATTCAAAAATGATTGAAAAACACTTAAATGAAGAACTCCCCTTTCTGGCAACAGAAAATATTTTAATGTACTGCGTAAGGAAAGGCGGAGACAGACAAGCGCTTCATGAGCGGATTCGCGTACACTCGCTGGATGCGGCGAAAAGGGTGAAACAGGACGGAGATGACAACGATTTAATTGACCGCATCGCGCGTGACGCGTCATTCGGCGTAAGCCGCGGGGAACTGGACGGCTTTTTGGACGCGCGGAAGTTTACAGGAAGGGCAAAAGAGCAAACTGAAGAATTTCTGTCGGACGTGAAAAAAATTCTTGACGCAAATAAGGAACTGACAGACGCGCAAACAGAAATATCAGTATAGGAGGAAATATGCTTACAGCAATAGTCGGAATTAACTGGGGTGACGAAGGCAAGGGACGCATGGTTGATCTTCTGTCGGAAGGATATGATATTATCTGCCGTTATCAGGGCGGCAACAACGCGGGGCACACAGTAGTAAACGAAAAAGGAAGATTTATTTTAAACCTTCTGCCGTCAGGCATTCTCCGCGATAATGTTGTAAATGTCATGGGCGGCGGAATGGTGATTGATATTGAACATTTATACGGAGAAATCGCAAATCTCAATGAGAAGGGAATTAATGTTACTCCGGCAAATTTAAAAATCAGCGACAAGGCTTTTATATGTATGCCGTATCACAAGCAGCAGGACATTCTTGAAGAAGAGCGGCTGGGCGATCAGAAATACGGTTCTACAAAACGCGGCATCGCGCCTGTGTACGGCGACAAATATATGAAGAAAGGTCTTCGTATCCTGGATCTTCTGTCGCCCGATACGCTTGAACAAAAATTGGCAAGAATAATCGCGTGGAAAAATCTTACCCTGAACAGTTACAGAACATTATCAGCCGCCAAAAGGAAATTTACGGGCGAAGAATCAATCGCGCAAATCGCATCTTATTATGAAGCGGATATAATTAAAATTCTGTCATGGCTTCTTGAATACCGTGAAAAACTTCTTCCCTTTATTGCGGATACTACAGAATATCTCGCCAAATCCATAAAGACCGGGAAAAATATTTTATTTGAAGCGCAGCTCGGCGCGTTACGCGACATCGACTACGGCATTTATCCGTATACGACATCATCGCAGACGCTCGCGTCCTACGCGCCGATTGGCTCCGGCATTCCTGGAGTAAAACTCAATCATGTAATCGGGGTAATGAAAGCGTATTCAAGCTGCGTGGGGGAAGGACCTTTTACCGTTGAAATGTCAGGCGATGAAGCGAATGCGTTACGCGAAACAGGAGCTGAGTACGGAGCCGCTACAGGCCGTCCGCGCAGGGTAGGCGCTTTTGACATTCCGGCCAGCAGATACGGTGTAATAACTCAGGGCGCAGACGAGATCGCCCTGACAAAACTGGATGTCCTCTCATATCTTGATAAAATTCCCGTTTGCACCGCGTATGAAATAGACGGAGAGTTATACGAACAATTTCCTTCCGGCGACAAACTGGCGAAAGCGAAACCTGTGTTTGAATACCTTGACGGTTTTAAAACTGATATTTCCAAATGCCGCAAAGAGGAAGATCTGCCGAAAGATGCGGTTAAATATGTGCGCTATCTGGAAAACGCAATCGGCTGCCCCATCCGTTATGTGTCAGTCGGCGCGGAGCGCGATGAATACCTGACGATAAAGTAAGAAAAAGGCAAATAAATGAAAAGAGTCTATGTAAACGAAAAATGGTGCCTGGCCTGCCACCTGTGTGAGTACTACTGCGCGTTTGCCAATATCAGCAAAGCAGACAACAGCGGTGAAAATGACATGGCTCGCGCGCTGAAGGATATAAAGATAAGGCCGAAGATAAAAATCGAGGAAAAGGACGGAGTCAGCTTCGCGGTTTCCTGCCGTCACTGCAATGAACCGCTGTGCGTAAAGGGATGCATCACAGGTGCGCTTACAATCGCGGACGGCGTTATTACCATCAACCATGACAGGTGCGTTAGCTGCTACACATGTATTTTAAGCTGCCCGTACGGCGCGGTTTCTCCTTCCGAAGACGGCGCTGTTGAAAAATGCGAGTTGTGCGTTAAAACAGCGGGTGCGGAGCCTGCCTGTGTTAAGGGCTGCCCCAACGGCGCGATTGTTTTTGAGGAGCGGTAAATCATGAAATATATAATCATCGGCAACTCGGCGGCAGGCATTGGCGCGGTTGAAGGCATACGTCAGACAGACAAACACGGAGAAATTACCGTTATCACGGGCGAGGCGCATCATACATATTCGCGACCGCTTATTTCGTATCTTCTGTCCGGCAAAACTACCGAAGAGAAAATGAAGTACCGTAACAATGATTTTTATTCAGATAACAATGTTTCCCTTTTATCAGGCGTCACTGTGACATCAATTCAAGCGGACAGGAAACAGGTATCTCTATCAGACGGCGGCAGCCTTCAATATGACAAACTGCTGGTCGCAGCAGGTTCCTCTCCGTTTATTCCTCCGTTTGAAGGGCTGGAAAAAGTAAAGGAAAAGTTCACATTTATGAGCCTTGATGACGCGCGTAAACTTGATGAAGCTCTCTGCAAAGACAATAAAACAACGGACAAGGAACAAAATTCAATTGATGAAACGCGGAAAACCGGCGGCAAACACGCGCTGATTATCGGCGCGGGACTGATTGGGCTCAAATGCGCGGAAGGGATAATAAAAAAAGTTTCCAAAATTACAGTTACGGATCTCGCACCCAGGATTCTTTCAAGTATCCTGGATGAAGACGGAGCTGACATTGTGCAGAAACATCTTGAGGATCAGGGAATTAATTTTAAACTTGCATGCAGCGTAAAAAATTTTACAGAGACTTCAGCGGTTTTTGAAGACGGCGGAATTGTAGATTTTGACATGCTTGTTCTCGCAGTCGGAGTGCGCGCGAATACTTCACTTTTAAAAAACATCGCCGAAATAGACCGCGGCATTATCGTGAACGGCAGATCCGAAACTTCAGCGAAGGACATTTACGCTGCGGGCGACTGTACTCAGACGCGGGATATTTCAAGCGGTCAGAATAAAATTATGGCGCTTTTGCCCAATGCGTACATGCAGGGAGAGTGCGCGGGAATAAACATGGCCGCAGCCGGCGCGGAGAATAATAAATCTTTTGACAAGGCGATACCAATGAACGCGGCCGGTTTTTTCGGTCTGCATATTATTACCGCCGGAAATTATGTTGGCGAAACCTATATAGAGCAAGGGGCAGCGAACAGCGGGAAGCGGAAGACAGAAAAAGAGAGAATTAATTTTTATAAGAAATTGTTTTACAGTGACAAAAAACTAAACGGATATATTTTAATAGGTAATGTTGAGAAAGCGGGCATTTACACGAGCTTAATCCGCGAGTGCACGCCCCTTGATTCTATCGACTTCGATTTAATCTGCAAAAAACCGGGACTTATGGCTTTTACCAGGGAAGAGAGGATGGTAAAGCTAGGCGGAGCAAAAGGGCAGGGAGTTTAAAGAATACCGGTAACCGGGAAGTTTTTACCTGTAAATCTGTATGCCAATATTGGCGATAAGGCCGGTACGCTGAGGATAAGTATCAGTGTCGATGATTCGATAAGGATGCGGCGCACCGTCATTGGCGTTACCGTCAATATCAGTCCAGTAGGAAAAAACAACGCCGGCTTCTACATACAGTTCCAAAGGAAGTCTGCTGAAGTTATGTGTAAGCCCGCCTTTTATAATATACAGCCATTGATACGCTCCGTCCTGCAGAAAATATTTTCGCAGGCCAGGGTTGGAACTCCTTCCGCTTTCAGCCAGTTCCGACAAATAGGAACTGCCGTCAACAGCGCTATCGCCGTAATCCGCGCCGCGCCGAATCATTTGAAACTGAATGTTAAGCAGCGTGCCGAAAGACGGCATCATCTGCATTTTTAGTTTTATTTCATCAGAATTCGGCGGCAGATAATATCCCAGTCCGTACCCATGATTCACATACGCCTGTTCCATGGGAACACTATACCAGGGGACGGCAGTCTTTTGGTGCGTGTAACAATACGGTTCAATTTTAGTATAGCTCAGATCAACTGACGCGAAAGGCAGCATTGGCAGTACAGCTTTCAGACCAGCCTGTAGCGCGTACATTTGCCTGTCAAGTTTAAAAAAATTTTCCTCAAAATTCATCTCATCAAGAAAAAACGAAGCCCATAAAAAGCCAACGCCGCTCATTTGAAGTTTAATGCTTCCAAAAAGCCCTGCATTGTCAAAATCACCTATAAAATTCTGATAGAGCATATTGTCAATTAAAGGGAAAAGGTAACCCAATTCAAAACGTTTTGGCCATATCACGGTAGTGCCGAAATTTATATGAACATACTTGGTTATATCAATGTCCAGCATTGAAAGTGAAAACGCGTTCTGAAATGTTTCCGCTGATGTTTTTATACCCTTTGAACTAAAATACTCCAGCATTCCCGTAAGGCTTGAGAATGAAAACCATGGAAAAGGGCGGAAAAGCAGTTCCACGCCCAAAAATGGCTGGGCGGTTTCGTTTAACACAAGACTGCTGCCGTCACTCACTGCCGCCCATTCGCGCCTTTTCCTGCCCAGACTCCACAGCAGCGTGTTGTCAAAAGCCGCGCCGGTAATTTCACCTAACATATTAAAACCTATTGACAGCGTATCGGGCCAGCCTGTGGGACCGCCCGCGCTCAGTCTGTCAAGCGGAAAAACAAACCCGTCCCATTGTCCATGATACGCGTAGGGAAAATACGCCGAAGGCCAGCTGTATATACCGGCTGTTTCGCTGTTGTCTACTTTTAATTGATATTCACCGAGATACCGGCGTTCCGCGGATAACAACCCCACGCCGATCTCAAAATAATACGAAACTGTGTTTCCTATATCTCCGCCGATATGTGCATTTATCCATCCGTCAAAACCGCCTGAAAATTCACGCTGTTCGATAAAGAATGCGCCTGCTCCGGTTAATTTATAAGAAACGCCAATTTCTGTTGAAAGCTGTATTCCGTTTTTTGTTTCATTTTGAATCGTATAAACGCCACGTGACGGATCCCAGCTGCCGCTTTGTTCCGTATACGCGGTCTGCGGTGAAAAAATCAATAATAGCGCCGGGATGATACTGAAAATTGACAGCCTTTTTTCCATAAAAAAACCTCCAAGCTATACATACAGTTTGATTCACTTATGCTGAAATATCCCTATACAGAAATATTAAATACCGCAATTGAGGTATTTTCGTAAATTTAATATCTCATTTTAAATATTGTCAAGTCAAGAATACCGGGATTGTTATATTTTTGTGAGTATGGAAACAGAATTCAAGACTAATTTACGGACTGAACTTAATTATCTTGGATTAACAGTCAAGGAATTAAGCGCGAAAACCGGCATAGCCAAAGGAACCCTGGATTGTTATCTTGGGGTGAGAGCTTCCATGCCCCCGGCGGACATTGCAATAAAAATTGCAAATGCTTTAGGCGTTACAGTTGAATATCTTGTTACCGGCCAGGAAATCATAAAACGGGATAAATCATTAGATTTTAATATCCGTTCAATTATTCAAATACTGACTGAACTCAATGAAAAAGATATTGAAACAATACTAAGTCTTTCTAAAATCCTGAAAAAACAATCAGAAAAATGATGCTGTTTTTTAGCGTTTAAAGTTTCACATGCATCTCATCTTAGCGCGCAAAGAATCTCCTGGCTTGTAATATCGGAATATAATGTCAGCCCGTCTATTCTGGCTAAATGTATAACCTGTTCATAGCTTTTTTCAGAAGGCAGAGTCTCAGCGAGCGTGTTAGCCCTGTCAAGAATTATATTTGGGTTAAAGATGGCATCATCTTCTTCGCCCGGCCGGGGTTCAAGAATCGCGGCGTAAAAAATGTCCGCTTCTACGATGTCCTGGAAAAAATGGCTGCCGAAAGAAAGCTCAGGCATTAAACCGCCCTGATTGTAAGACACTTCGCATAACACCGACACATTACACAATTCGCTGAAATGTACCGGCACGCCGAGAGAAGGGGTAGTAGTCCCCCATCTGCCGGGACCAATCAGCATTATGCTGTTTCCTTTTAATTTCTGATTCAGGGCGCCGATTACGCGGGCGGCCTGATATTTGTCGCGTTCAGATAGCTCAAGATAACTTTCCGCTTTAACAAATATTACATAGTCAGGCGACAAGCGGACATTGCCGCCCATAAAATTTCCTGTAGAGGAAAATAATATATTTTTCTTTTCAGGTTTGGGAATATTAAATTCCATGGATGCGCCGCAGCCGCCTGCGCCAACTCTCTTTGTTTGCAGCGGACGGCATTGCAGAAGATTGAATTTAAAATTTCCTTCCTGATTAAAGTTCGCGGTAAATTCTATGTCAACAGGATAATTATACGCTTTTTCAATTGAATGCATAACTTTTTTCACGAAGCCCGGGAATTTGGTTTCCGCCAGCAGTTTTTTAAAATCCAATATAACAGGTTTTATGTTAACAGGGCGTCCCAGCTCCTGCATGCGGGCAAGCATGGCTTTATCAACACTGAAAAAAATATCTTTTGATGTTTTCAGATCCTGCGGATAAAGATTATCAATCTCCGCCTCCGACATGCGGTTTTCCCTCAAGTTTAGAACATCGCACTTTTTCTGGGAGAATTTCCGCTCATCGCCGTAATGAACTGGCGGCCCTTTTTCAGGCTGATCAAGCGGGACAAGACGCGCGTAATCGCCTGAAACGCGATCTACAGCGCGCGTGCCAAGTCCGAACACAAGCCTGAGCATTCCGGCTTTGGGATCCATATCCTTGTTCCACACATAAAGATTAGATGAGTGGCCGACGCCGGCAATATGGGGAAAAAATAACTCGTTGCCGCATTCTTCGGATGTGTAATGATCTCCTGATACGCGTTGCACAAGAATCGCCATCTGCTCGTCTTTATTCGCAAGGCCCCTTGTCTTTCTGTAGACAAGCGCGTCTTCGCTCATCGCGCTTGCGTATACCGTGCGCACCGCCTGTTCAAACGCCTCGAATCGTTCTTCCGGCGTTCCCTGGTTTGCGCAAAAAACGCTTTCATATTTTCCGGCGAAGGCATTCCCGAAATTATCTTCCAAAAGGGAACTTGATCTGACAATTATGGGAGACCATCCGAAGTATTCCATCATCTCATAGAACTGTTCGCGGATTTTGCCAGGGAATTTTCCTTTTAAAAGTTTTTCTTTTAAAACGGGCGCAAGCTCAAAATAACCTTCCTGGGTTTTCTGCCTGCAGCGAAGTTCCCACCAGTCATTCTGCACGATATATGTATAAAATATATCCGAGCCAAGATACCATGAATCATGAGGCTCCCAAAAGTCATACAGGTTTGAATCTTCGCCTGACATGCCAATGTCTTTTTCAACAACTTTTCTTCCCAAAAGCATTCCAACGCTCTTTCCGCCGATAAAACCGGAGCCGATTTCACGCGACGCGATGTCAATAATGTCACGCAGCGAAAAATATGATTCGGCAAGCTCTGATATGCGCGGCTCCTTTCCGATTATAAGGCTGATAAGGAGTTTTTTCATGGCGCGCTGATTCTCTTCGCTTTCATTAATTGTGTTATGCGCTTTTTCAAGCGTTATATCCCAGTAATCCCTGGCTTTTATTCCCTGTCCCATGCCAGAAAAAAGAGAGGCTGCATCCGCGCTTGAGGTAATGGGAACAACTTTTTCTGAGTCAACAAGATGGGGAAAAAACATGGTTGGCGAATAACGTTCCCATACCTTAAGCGGATGTATGTA
>WQSN01000040.1 GCA_009787835.1 Treponema sp. | reverse complement strand
GGGGGTATATTTAAATCATTCAAATTATAAGAAGAAAAACTGTTTTTCTGGAATAAATTCCGTTGATTGCCACAGAACCAATTTTCATCCAGCTTACAAATATGAGAACTTGCCGAACTATTAAAAATTTGTATAAAAATCATTACATGGAAAATATACCAGTTTTCTGTTGAATGGTCAAGGAATTTACATTATTTAAAAAGTATAAGTTAATGATGCCTTTAAAAAATTATTATCCTTGTATTGGCCCAACTGTCCTTTTGAATCGCCTGCGAAAAAACCGGCAGACAGCGCGGCTTTAAAATCATCTTTTGTCCAGATGAGCGCGGGTATTATGGCACAGTCATTGTCTTCAATGCCCCAGACAACCGATGCGCGCAGTTCAAGTTCATCGCGCAGGAATTTTTTAAACAATGTCGCGGTAAGCTGTGTGGCGGTTACAGGCAGGCCGCTTTCAATATCAAAATCATTTCCAAAATAATTATCGCTGCCGGTTTTATCGTTCATAAGGCGGATGTTCTCGTTTACCTGAAGATTCAAATTAATTCCCCAGAAGAGGTCGCGGTCAAATCCAAAAGACCAGGCAATGGACGGATTGTACACGGCACCGTCATCGCCCTTTAAATCCTCCGTTATGTTAGCTGCAACTTCCGCCCTTATGTTAAAACCGAATAAATCCTGCGCGTAATCAAGCCCGATCTGGTGGTATCTGTTATAATTATAATCAGCATTAAAATTAAATTCGGTCATGGTTACAGGCGTTACGCTGATTTTTACGGCAGGTTGAAATAACCGTCCAAAATAATACTGAATGCCTATATCCGATGATCCGATTGTGGTAGTAAACCTAAGTCCTGCCTGCGCATAATCCAGCGCAGTTGTGTCAGGCTCTGTAAAAGAAAAATTGACTGTAATACCGGGCGGCAGAAGTTCCTCCATGGTTAAGGCCATATCTGAACCGGCAGGCGCCCATTTTCCCTCTTTGCTGAAGCGGGTAGGTTCAAAGTTGGGTACAAACAATCCTTCAATTTTTGAAAACTGTCCGAACCTGAAAGACGCGTGAATAAGAGGACGGGGAATTCTAACTCCCATTAAACTGGTGTTATCCGCCATTTCAGTGAAAATTTGTGAAGAGTCAAGGGGGTTAATCACATCAAGAGGGCCGAAGCTGTCAGCCTTTCCCCAGATGATTTTTCTTAAACCAGCGGAAATTTCAAAATTACCGAAAAACGCCTTAAGGTACGCTTCGTCAATTATTACAGGTTTTTCTGTTGTTGTCAGTTTTAAATTTATTACGCCTTCTGCGTAAGCAGTCTGCGCGTTAAAATTCAGCTTTCCTGAAAAAATATTTCCAAATTGAACACTGTCTGCGCCATCGCTGAAATCTTCAAAATAACCAACCAGTGAAGCGGAAACTTCGCCGCTTGCAGAAACAGAAACCGCCTTGTTTACTCCGCTTAAAGCACTGCTGCCAGCACCGCCTACCGCATCGCCAGCCTGCCCGTTTTCATCATCGCCAAATCCAAACCCGAAACCGAATTCCTGTGGCCAGATTCCGGAACTAACAAAAACAACAAGTGAAAAAATTAAAAATATTTTTTTTAACATATAATCTCCATTAAAATTTTACGGACGTCCTGTCTCAAGATACGCGTTTGTAAAAACGGATTCCGGAATTGGATCATTATACCTCATTATTTCCATGTATATGGTTGTTGATGTTCCTGCGGTAACTGTGGATATTTTAGTCTGCATCGGAGTTACGCGCCCCTGTATGTCCCTGAAGTCGGACTGCTCCATCACTTTAATCAATTCGCCGCGGCGGTTATACATTTCGGCTTTGTATATCAGGTAACTGTTCCTGTCAACCCACGATAATGTTTTGGAATACTGATACGAACTGTCTTTCGGCGTTGACTGAATGACATAACACGCTTTTCCGTTCAGCGCCTCTTCACGTAACACAGTGTGATTATCCAGGGAGACTTCCCTGTCCATTGATGAAATATCGTCATAGGAAAAATCGGTTCCCATAAAACTGCCGCCGCTTTCTGACGACGCGATCCGCCTTACCCTGCGCAGTTCCGGCAGATAAATCCATTGATCCGTGCCGCCTGAAGCGTTATCCATTGTCAGGAATCTGGTTCCGGCCACATTTGCGGGAAGCTGAAAAACTATTACAGTGCGCGCGCCGTTGGGACCGTCTTTTGAATACTGGTCAATCATGCGTTCTGTTGTGCTTCCGTTCCTTGCCGTTATGACCATGCGCGAACGCGAAGAAACGGTATCAGACTGAACGCGGTTTTTCGCGCTGTTCATGATTGTTACAGCGTTAGCTGAAGTATTCTGCGCGTAGAGCGAAAGGGCGCAGCCTAAAAGCAGCGCGGTTAAAATAAAACGTTTCATTTTTTTCCTCCGTATATGAATTTTGGCTTGATTACGGTAAGCAGCGCCGGCATTATCGTAAGGGTTACCAAAGTTGTTGATAACATGCAAATGGCGGTTAAAAGGCCGAATTCCGCGAGAATTTTAAATTGTGAGAAAGCAAGCACCGCGAACCCGATTCCGACAGACATCGCCGTTGTGCAAATAGCCCTGCCGCAGGCGATGAAAGTCCTGCGAAGCGCGCCGTGCTCGTCGCTTTTGAACTCACGCTTGTAAAATTCCAGAAAATGGATGGCGTCATCAATGCCGATACACACGGTAAGGCTTGCGATTAACGCTGTGCCCAGATTCAGCCTGATGCCGAAAAAACCCATAACCATAAAATTGCACAAAACGGCAAGTATCAGCGGCACAGCGCTTATGATTCCGGCGACAAATGACTTATGCGAGATAGATACGATAATAAATATCATTATTACGGAAATTATGATTGATATTATCTGTGAATACAAAATTAAATCCGTAACAGCTATTTCCTGCACTACTCCGCCGCCAATCATTACGCGCACATTTTTTGGAAAATTTATTTTTATATAATCGTTTATTATATCAATAACGGCGTTGGTATCGCTGCTTCCCGTAGTACGCAGCTGGAGCATCATTCTGATTGATGTCGGCTCCAGGGGATCATTTGAGTACCCGGAATCATCTCCTCCCGCGAGCAGAACAAGATAATTCGCGATCAGTTTCTGGAGATCTTCTGGAGTTTCTTTCCCGTAACGGACTGGATCAGACGGGATTTCATAATATGCCATGCCGTCATAATTTGTTAGGCGTTTCAGTTCCGATACCAAATCATTGCCGCTCATGGCGGGAGACATTCCTGCGGTAATATCCAGAAACCGCAAAAGATCCGCCGCGCTGTAATTAGTCCAGACAGGATCAGTTAACCCTGATGAAACAGAAGACGGCGCTGACGCCTGTGAATCATCATTAAAGCCTAAATCACTAAATCCAAAACCGGAAAAACCAAAATCATCGCCGCCGCCAAAACCAAAACTGTCCAATCCGGCGCTGCCTAAAGGCGCGGAAGCGTAAGATACGGACGGCTGCAATCCATCCGGGCTTTGATCAACATTAAACACCTGATTGATCCGTTTTATAACATCAGTAAAACCGGCCGTTTTTCCCACTTCAGGAACATGTTTGGTAAGATAGGCGGAAAGGCCGTCCACGGCGCGCAATACATCAGGATGAAGCAGTTCCTCCGTAGTATCAGTCTGAAATACCAGATTTAAATCCTTTGAACCGCCGAAATATTCGCGGATAAAATGATCTGCGCGGCTTATGTCAGTCTCATTTTTAAAGAATTCCACCAATGAATTGTCTACAATAATTTTTGTTATTCCGTACAGGGAAACCAGAACTAAAAATATAGCGGTAAAAAGCACAGTTTTCTTTTTTCTCGCGATGCCAAGAAAAAATTTGGCAATAATATTGCTTATGCGATCATTATCGCCGTGGTCATTATGCTGTCCCTGCGGAACAAATTTTCCCGGCCCCCGCATCAGAAGCACAGAAGGTATAAATAATATAGTTAACAGGAAAACCGCCAGAACCCCAATGCTTGTGTAATAACCGAATTCGCGCATCGGGACAATGGGAGTAAAACAAAATGATATAAAACCTGTTATGGTTGTGATGGCCGCGATGAATACTGGTTTTACCATTTTTCTCATCAAATTAAGAATAATCAAACGGTGTTCTTCGATTGAAGGAAGTTTCTCCCGCATATCTTTCACGTAATGCGTAATTATATGAATGCCGTAAGCGTGTCCGACAGCGACAAGTATTATTGGCATGATAACCGTTATTGTTGACAGTTTTACTCCGAACATGGCGGCTAACCCTATGGTCCAGACAACTGAAATGACGGCAGTGGAAATCGGCAGGACAACAAAAATCAAACGCCTGAACGAAATGAATAAAAGCCCAAGCACAACAATTACAGATAACGGAAACAGAATTACATTGTCAGCAAGCACGGATTCATTTATCACCGCGTTGATAACGGCCTGCCCCGCGAAATATACTTCAGCTTCGTCACCGAAAATGTCTTCTGATATTTTCCTGATTTCGGCGAAACTTTCCGCCACTTCAGGACGGCTTGCGTCAATGGACAGAACATCCAGGGTAATCAGAATCTGCGTAGCGAAAAGATCATCGGATACGAGAGAACCGCGGAACATGTCCCAGGATGCTATGCGCCTTCTGAGTTCGGCTATCTCTTCGGGCGTTCCGGAAAAATCATCAGGCACAAGGTCTGTGACAATTATACTTTCGCTGTCTCCTGTAATGTACTGAGTTGACATAATGGAATTGACAGATTTTATCAAATCCACATTTTCTACAGTTTGCGAGAATTCACGGATCAATTGCAAAAAATCTTTTTCAAAAACAGTCCGGAACGGACGCTCAAGCCCGACCAGAATTATTACCTGTCCTCCAAAAGTTTCATCTATATATTCCGTAATTATTTTGGCTTTGTGGTCATCGGGAATAAAACGAAGGTTGTTATTATCCAGTTGCACCCCGGGAAGCTGAATGCCGAAAAATACAGTAATTACCGCGATGATGCCCACAATTAAAACAGGGCGTTTAAATAGTTTTTCCATATATTGACTCTTTCCGTAAAATATACAACACTAAGAATTATATACAACATACAGTTCAATTAAATATGTATTGTATCAAACACAACGGCTTGTTTTGTCCAGTTCTGTATGTTTTTTTGAAAAATGCAAGGATATCAATTTTTTATGGAAGAAAACCGGAAAATACGATATACGAAAATGGTACTGCGCGACAGTTTAATGGAGCTTATGAAAACCAAGTCCATTTTAAGCGTCACAATCAAGGATTTATGCGAGCTTGCCGACATAAGCCGCTCTACATTTTACGCCCATTATAAAGATCAATATGATTTACTCAGACAAATTGAAGAAGAAACCCTCTCCTACTTTGAAGATATGCTGGATAAATACAAGGACATCCGCAGCAAAAAAGACACCGCCCGAATGGTTGAAGAAATGCTGACATACATCGCGAACAATAAAAATTCCATTCAGGTGCTGTTAAGCGAAAACGGCGATTTAAGTTTTCAGAGAAAGATGTTTCTGCATTTTACAAACCATAACAGGATAACTGGTTATCTGTCCGAAAAAAAACAGGATGATGAAACAAATACCTATTATTCGGTATTTCTGATTCACGGCGCAATAGGCCTTGTTCAGCAATGGCTAAAAAACAACACATCCACGCCTGTCCCCCAACTGGCGAAAATGCTTTTAAAATGGAGCGAATAGAATTTATTGCGCATAACGTAAGGCCGTAGCGAGGTCAGGTTTTATCCCTTAAATAAATGACAGGACAGAATAACGCGGTAAGCGGCATCGCGAACAATATTCCGAAGCTGCCCGCAAGAGCCTGAAGGATTTCTACCGCTATCATTTCACTGTTAAACAAACCCAAAAAAGAGCCTGAAAAAACGCTTAACAGAATTACTACCGTTAATGAGCTTCCGATGTATGCGAGAATGAGGGTATCCGCCATTGTGCCCATTATATCGCGTCCTATGGTCAGCCCCGAACGGAACATTTCCTTAAATGTTATGGACGGCGCTTTTTCCTTTATTTCCCATAACGATGATGAGAGCGATATAGCCACATCCATAACGGCTCCCATCGCGCCTATAATAATGCCAGCGAAAACTACCGCGTGCAGGTTAAGCTGAATTTCACCGGGAAGATTTACCAAATAACGCGAATGTTCATCCACAATTCCTGTCAGGTACAGGAGCTTATCCATGACAAGCGCTATAATACCGGAGATCATTACTCCGCCCGTGCAGCCGGTTATGGAGGCGAGTGATTTCCTGTTATAACCGATAACAATTAATGGCGTGAAAACCATTGTATAAATACATACCAGTATCGACATTACATAGATATTTTTACCGGAAAGAATTGCGGGAATAAAAACGGCGAAAATCGCGGTACAGGTAAAGCCTAGGGAAAGAATTGTGTTAAAACCTTTTATACCGCCAAATAGAATAACGCACAGAATGAAAAGTATTGCGAGTCCCAGCATCCTGTTGATGCGCAAAAAACCGTTAAAAAACCATTCATTATTGGAATAAATTAAAAGAATACCGGAGTTAACGCTGACTTCCTTCTGCACGTCCTGAAGAAAACCTGAGGTATTCTGCGAAGCCCTGACAATATCGCCCTTCTGCGTTCCGCTTGTTATCGCGGCCTCAAAGTAAATTTTTTCACCTAACATGGGCACAGGCTCGTCAAAGCCTTCATCCAGACTTATCCGATCCGTTATTCTCAGTACTTTGGCTTTAACAATTTCCTGCGGATAGTTGAAAAAATTTACCCCGTCATTGACAGCTATTTCATGCCCCAGAACCAGAATCAGAATAGCTGCCGCTACAGTTATTAAATACGGAATTTTTATTCTTATCATATATACATACGCCGGAAGAAATTCTAAAAGATTTTGCGCCGCCTGTTAAATTAGATCCTGCTTCTTCAGATTCTCGATATTTTTCTTCGCGATGGTATGACCCTGGCCTGCGGCATAACTGTACCATTCAAAAGCGAGAAATAAATTCTTTTTCATGCCTATGCCCTTTTCATAACAAGCTCCCAGGCTGTTTTGAGCCGGAGCGTAACCATGCTCAGCGGATTTTTTATAAAGCTCTACCGCTTTTTCAATATCTATTTCAGCGCCCTTGCCTTTTTCATAGCATTCGCCAAGATTGTACTGGGCAAAAGGATTCCCGTTGGCGGCGGCTTTACTGTACCATTTAAAAGCTACATCCTGATCCCTCTCTATGCCATTGCCATTCCCATAACAGAATCCCAAATTCCCCTGAGCAGGAGCATATCCCTGTTCTGCGGCTTTTTCATAAAATTCGAAAGCCTTGTCCATATCCTGAGGTACGCCGTAACCGCTTTCATAACACCATCCCAGATTACACATCGCGGGAGCGTATCCCTGATCCGCCGATTTCCTGTAATATTCAATTGCCTTGGAATAATTCTGAGGTACGCCGTTTCCCTTTTCGTAACAAAACGCCAGACTGCACTGGGCAGGAGCATAACCAAGCCCTGCCGCCTTCAGGAAATAATCAAACGCGTCAGCGTAATTATGAAGCATTCCCGCAGCGTTACCCATATTAAACAATACTTCCGAATTAGTGATTGTGTGCACAGTCCCCATATCATCAGCATTGTCCAGATCAATCATTATCTCTTTATCATTATCCAATTTTTTATCTTCCATAGTTATCCTTCCTTTAACAAATAAAATAAAATTCCAGGGTTTATTGACCTCTCCTTAACAAAACATTATACATGATATTAATAATTTAATCATGCTTTTTAATAATTATTTTTATTTACATACAGTATACACTGGAATTAATGCTCCCTTTATGGTAGACTTGCCGGATGAACGCGGAATTTACAACAGAAAAACTTGATGTTTTTTTTAAAAGTTTTCTGGAAATAGACGGTTTTGCCTCATGTGACAACTCCATGAACGGAATTCAGGTTGATAATGACGGCGCAGATGTAAAAAAAATCGCTTTTGCCGTAGACGCCGCCATGGAAACTTTTGAACAGGCTGCAGCGGTAAATGCCGGGATGCTCTTTGTTCATCATGGTATGTTCTGGGGGACTCCTCTCAGGCTGGTAAAATGTTACAGGGAACGGATAAAATTTCTGCTTGATCATAATATCTGCCTGTACGCGGTTCATTTGCCGCTGGATCAGCATCCAAAATTCGGGAATAACGCGGTTCTGGCGGAGCTTTTGGGGCTGGAAAACACAGAGCCTTTCGGCTTGTACCATGGACGGAAAATCGGTTACAAAGGAACATTTTCCATCCCTGTCACAGTCGATGAAGCTGTAAAAAAAATCAATTTTATGTGCAGGCCGCCTTTGGGAGTTCTTCCATTCGGAAAAAAAGACTGTACAAGCGCTGCGGTAGTATCAGGCGGAGCCGCGCAGAATTTACAGGAAGCCATACAGGAAGGCGTAGATTTGTTTATTACCGGAGAAAGCTCTCATCAGACTTACCATTACTGCCTGGAAAATAAACTAAACATGATCGCCGCGGGCCATTATTCCACCGAAGTCTGGGGGCTTCGCTCTGTTATGCGTCATTGCGCGGCGGAGCTTGGCATGGACACTGAATTTATAGATGTCCCAACAGGCCTTTAACTTTATATACCGGAGAAAAGAAATGAAGCAATTAAAGGAAAGACTCCTGCCCTTGTCGCTGACGGCGCTGATTATTCTGGCGGATCAGATTGTAAAAGCAGTTATTGTAAAAATTAAACCGCAGCCGGGCCTGATAAAAGATGTTTTTAACAATGATTTTCTGTGGATATACCATGTGCGCAACAAGGCCATAGCGTTCAGTCTGGGGGAAAATCTTCCTGACGCGATAAAACCGGTGCTGTTTATCGGCGTTCCGATTCTGGTATTGTGTTTTCTTTTATGGTACTACATTAAATCAGATGATTTTACCGGACTGCAGCGATGGGCTGTTGCAGGCATAATCGGCGGCGGCATCGGAAACATCATTGACCGTATCGCGCGGCCGGACGGCGTAGTGGATTATATCAGCGTGAGAATATTCGGGCTTTTCGGCTGGGAGCGCTGGCCGACCTTCAATATCGCCGATTCATCGGTTGTGGTATGCAGCATATTATTATTTATAACAATATTGTTTATTACCCAGAAGAAGGAGAAAATTAATGAATAAAAAAGTTAATACTTTATTTTTTATTCTTGGCGCGACAGCGTTTAATATATTGATTGCGGTAATAAGCTTTTTGCTTTTAACGATTCTATACGCCAGATTCCTGATGGACAGAATTCCGGAATCGGGGCGTTCATGGGGTTTCGCGTTAATTTTTATTTCTTCGATAGCGATTTCCTTTATGGTTTACCGCGCTGTTTTAAAATTCCTGCTTACCAAAATCGATATAGAGAAATATTTCGATCCCATCTTCACAAGAAAGAACATAAAAAAATAAATCTGCAGGGGAAGCGGAAGATGTTTCAGCTAACGCGGTTAACATGAAGTTGAACTATACTTTTTCAGGATTTCTTTACATCAAACCGGAAGATGACTGCATCGCAATTGTAGACGCAATGCTTGCGACAGATTACAACGAAGAATTCTGCATAGCGCAGGATTTCAGCCCCGCGTTTGTAAAAAAACTGATGGAAGCCGGATTTCTGGTAATGGCAGCGGATTTCCCGCAGAAGAATGAAAAGAGCGAATATATTTTACTGCCTAAACTGCACCTTGAACGTTCCGCGCTTTTTTTTGAAAATCTTCACATAAAAAAATCAATTCGCCGTTTTTTAAACTCCGCCGTATACGGTTATATGCTTTACCCCAACAGGGATTTTGAACGCATTGTGAATCGCTGCATAGAAAAACACGGCGCGGACTGGCTTGTTCCTCCGTTGGTTGAATGTATAAAAAAAATACGGCAAAAAGCAGGCGAAGGCGAAGAAGGACTCATGTTGCCTGCCGCCGAAGCCTTTCCATCTTCATTCGCACTTTACCGCAATGGAAAACTTGTAGCCGGGGAATTCGGCGTTGTATGCGGAAATGTTTATACAAGTTATTCGGGATATTTTGATGAGGATAACGCAGGCACTGTTCAGATCATCCTTACCGCAAGGTATTTACAGGAACACGGTTTTTCATTTCTCGATTTCGGAATGCCAATGAATTATAAAACAGATCTGGGCGCAGTTGATATAAGCCCTGCTGAGTTTGTCCGTTTGTTCAGAGGGCAATGATACCCGGCGGAACGGAAGGCGAACAATGTTTTGGTATTCTCATAAACACAGGATATTGATATTATTTTTTTATGTCGTATCCTTTCAATGATCCTGATCTGCCGCTGAAAGAGCGTATCCGGGATCTTATTTCACGTCTTACAATTGATGAAAAAACCGGCTTTTTTCCAACCAGAAATCAGGCTGTCACGCGGCTTGGCATACCCGAGTGGTCAATCGGCGCGGAAGGCGCGCATGGTTATGTAAATCGCGAGGGCAACAATACAACCTTCCCGCAAACCATAGGCCTTGCAGCGGGATGGGATCGCGAGCTTTTGCGAAAAATAGGAGAAGCGAGCGCGACAGAGGCGCGCTGTTATTACAAAGCAAATAACCGTAAGGGCGGGCTTGCGATTTGGTCGCCGACAATTGATCTTGAACGGGATCCGCGATGGGGGCGGACAGAGGAAGGATACGGCGAAGATCCGTATCTAACAGGCGAACTTTCAGGCTCTTACATCCGCGGCGCGCAGGGAGACGATCCTTTCTATCTGCGGGTTAGCTGCGGACCGAAACATTTTCTAGCGAATAACAATGAAAAAGACCGCGGCGTCTGCTCATGCTCAATTCCTCCCCGCCTGCTGCATGAATACTACCTTGTTCCTTTTAAAAACGCGGTTCAAAAAGCAGGCGCTGTGTCTTTAATGACAGCCTACAATGAAGTAAACGGTATTCCCATGATGCTCCATCCAATGTTAAAAGACATTGTAAAAAATGAATGGGGACTTAACGGGCACATTGTTACAGACGGCAATGATTTTCTGCAGACTGTTCAGCTGCATCACTATTTTGAAACACACGCGCAAACATTCGCAGCGGCGCTAAAAAACGGAGCAGACAGCATGACAGACTCTCCTGAAGAAACGCTTCCCGCGATTAAAGAAGCTCTGGATAAAAATTTGATCGATGAACGGGAACTGGATGAACATCTGGAAAGAATTTTGGCGATCCGCTTCCGTCTGGGGCATTTCGATCCGCCTGGCCGCTGTCCTTATGACGCAATCGGTGAATCCGATCTGATGAAAGATGAATACCGGGATCTGGCACGGGAAGCTGTAAGAAAATCGGCTGTCCTATTAAAAAATGAAGGCTCTCTTCTTCCGCTGAGGCCTGATAAAACAGAAAGCGCAATCGCGGTAATGGGACCGTTAGCTGACACGCTGCGGATCGACTGGTACTCAGGGATTCCGTCAGATGCCTTCACGCCCCTTTGCGGTCTTAAAGAACTATACGGCGAACGGATTGTTTATACCGACTGCCGCGACATTGTTTCTTTTACAGCGGAAGACGGCAGACCCATGGTATTGATCGATACGGGAAACCCGGCCGGTAAAGTTTTTGCCGCGGGAAGCACAGGAGCGCAGCCCGCTCGCTTCTATATGGATGACTGGGGATGGGGCGTAAAAACATTTACCGATATTGAAAGCGCTCTGATGCTGGAAGGCTGTTACGCGCGGAAGCAGGAAGGCTCTGACGCTACATGGGACGATTCCATGGCGGCAATCACCGCAGGCGCGAAAAGCAATTTAAAATATTTTGGATACACATTATTTAATATTGTCCCTCAGGAAGGCGGAACAATTTTAATCAAGACACATGACAACCGCCGCATCGCGGTGCGAAAAACAGGAACGCAGGCGGTTCAGCATGATGACCCTCTTCCCGCGGAAGGCGAGCTTTTCAGAATGAAAACAGAAAGAGACGGTCTTCGCGCCGCTTCTGAGGCCGCCGCAAAAGCGGGACAGGTTATCTTCTTCGCAGGCAATGATCCAATGATCAACGGTCGGGAAGAAATAGATCGTCCCGGCCTTAACTTACCGCCGCGCCAGGAAGAGTTGATCCGCAGGATAGCAGAGATAAATCCAAAAACAGTATTGGTAATTCTTTCAGGTTATCCGTATACATGCGCAGAGCTGGCGAAAAAAGTTCCGGCAATTTTATGGATGGCGCACGGTATAGAGGAGACAGGACACGGCGCCGCAGATGTATTAAGCGGCAGGTACTCACCGGCGGGCAGGCTTCCCCTTACATGGTATGAAGATGAAAAACAACTGCCGTCCATTATGGAATACGATATAATGTCCAAAGGAACTACTTACCAGTATTTTAATGGAAAGGTACTTTGGCCGTTCGGACACGGTCTCAGTTACAGCGCCTTTACCTATTCAGATCTTTCAATTGATAAAACATCGGCGGACAAGGAAGAAACTGTAAATATCTCCTTCAGGATAAAAAACACAGGAAGCGTAACAGCCGAAGAAGTGCCTCAGGTTTACATTACTGTCTCAGGTTCAAATTTCTGCCGCCCGTTAAAAAGCCTTAAAGGATTCTCCCGAATCTCCCTGGCCGCTGGTGAAGAGCAGCATATTTCTTTTTCTCTTCCAGTTAATGAAACAGCGATCTGGGACAGTTTAAACAGCCGCTTTTTTGTTGAAAACAATTACTGTACTGTTTTAATCGGCGCGTCATCAGAGGATATCAGGTTATCAGGTGGCTTTACAGTTCACGGTGAAAATTTGCTGCCGCGTAAAATAACAGGTTCATTTTACGCGCAGTGTTTTGACAATTACTCATCCTGTTTTCTCCATGAAAAAAGAGGCAGCGGTATACCCGCAGTTTTCAACAGAGAAGACGGCGGCTGGATTCATTTTGCCGCGCTTGACTTTGCTTCAGGCTTCTCCCGTTTATCCGCAATTGTACAGGGAAGCGGCGAAGGCCGCATCGAGATTCGCCTGGACGCGCCTTTCGGTTTTCTGGCGGGAACAGTTGATGTTCCAAATACCGGTGACATTTCTTTTTACCATCTGCCCAAAACAAGTTACAGGCGTTTACCTTCGTGGGGATACGTACAAACAAGTATCGAAAAAATCTGCGGGGTGCGCGATCTATATTTAATTTTTACAGGGAAAACCGGTCTTTGGCGTTTTGATTTCACATGAGAGTTCACTATGCTATAATATTAAATGATTTTACAGGACATCAGGATTATTCTGTGTAATGTTTCGGAATCCGGGAATGTCGGCGCTGTATGCAGGGTTATGAAAAACATGGGTCTTTCCCAATTGCGGATTGTAACCAACAGCGCCGATTCACCTGATCAGTTTAATACAGAACAGATATTCGCAAGAGCGGTTCACGCCAAAGATATTTGGGATAACGCATCAATGTTTGATAACCTTTCAGACGCGGTTTCAGATTGTTCCATTGTAGCGGGCGCAACCCGCCGCCGCGGCCATCACCGCAAGAATATCTCCATGACTCCGCGCGATTTATCTGCGTGGCTTAAAGAGCGTACAGGAAAAGCGGCAATTGTCTTTGGAAACGAAAGAACCGGCCTTAAAGACTGTGAGCTTGAACTATGTAATTTCGCCACTCATATTCCGGTCTGCGAAGATCATCCATCCTTAAATCTTTCCCACGCGGTGCAGATTTACGCATATGAACTTTTTCTGGCCATGGAAAAACAGCTTCCCGTCAAGGGAGAGTGGCAAGCGATGAATCAGGTGGAAACCGCCGCGCTTGTCGATTCAATCGCGGACATTCTGGAAAGCGTCGGATTTTACAAATACCCGAACAGGGATATGCAGACCCGCTTCCTGCATGATGTTATTTCCCGCGCAGGTCTGACAGAACGCGAAGGCGGATATTTAAAAGAAATTATTATAAAAGCCGCAAGGCTGCAGCGATTTACATGAGTTATTATGGAAGTTATTTATTATTGTCAAATAAATAATTTAAAATAATATTGACTAACCGGTAATTTTTCATTAAAAATATATTTATGACAGTACGTATGGATTCCCTAATCAAGGCAATTACCGCGGCTCTGGATACAGTTGAAAAGGAGCTTATAGGAGCAAGCACTAACCATGGTAAGCGAATCGCGGTTCTTTGCGCGAAAATGGGAAAATTGCTGGGTAAAAACACAGAAGAAATTATGGGTTTGACGAACTGTGCGTTATTGCATGACAATGCTTTAACGGAATACATTCAGGCAGCACGGACAAACGGCCACTATGATTCAAGCATGAAAATACACTGTGAATTCGGCCAGAGAAATGTAGACGCGTTATTAATCAATGCAAATGTAAAAGATTTTATACTATATCACCATGAACGCTCAGACGGAAAAGGGCCGTTCGCGATACACGAAGGAGAAGGCCCAATGGAAGCGGAACTGATAGCGATTGCCGATTCAATTGATGTTATTTATCATCTGCAGACATTAAAATCAGGCGATCTGGGTACTGTTATAAAAAAAATCAAGGAAGATACCGGTAAAAAATACGGCAAAACCGCCGCGCAGACGATGCTGGAAGTTTTGGATTTAATAACTCTGGAATCCCTCACAGACAATGCGATTTATGATACTTGCGATACTTATTTAACTCCATGGATTGTTGACATAGAAGATCAGGTTATTATGAATCTTGTTACTTTTATATCAGGAATAATTGATTATAAATCTGTTTTTACCCAAAAACATACTACACAAATCGCGAACAGAGCCTGGTTTATGGGAGAGTATTACAAATACAATCAAACGGAAAAAGCGAAATTATACCTTGCCGCGGCCCTGCATGATATTGGAAAACTGGAAACCCCGGCCGCGATTCTGGAAAAACAGGGAAAGCTCACAGATGAGGAATTTTTAATTATAAAAGAACATGTGCGTAAAACATGGGAACTTTTAAAAGATATAGATGGGTTTCAGGATATATGCCAATGGGCATCCAATCATCATGAAAAACTGGACGGAACAGGCTATCCTTTCGGCAAAAAAGCAGGTGAACTGGATTTTAATTCCAGGCTTTTAGCATGTATTGATATATATCAGGCGGTCAGCGAAAAGCGTCCGTATCATCCTTTGCGGGATCACGAAAGCGCCATGCAGATATTGTTTAAAATGGCAGATAACGGCGGAATAGATAAAGACATTGTAAAAGATATATCAATAGCCATGGCGCCCTACGACAGTATTGATCTTCCATCGCCTGAAATTAAAACAATAATTAATACATAGTTTACGGTAATATTTAAATTCAGAAGTTTGTAATAACGCTCCGCACGAACATTGACATTAACCGGATAATTTATCATAATGTATGAATATCACTAAATTTAGAAGGAGTGTAATATGGAAGGACCGAGAATAAAGGGCTGGTTTAAAATGAGACTGCTTCTCACTATTGTTGGGAAAAAGGCTTTGAATGAACTGAAAAAAGAATCAAAAGACGGCAAAAAGTCATCTGCAAATTGTTTAAGACGCATATTAACAACATCCAAAGACACCGTATACGGGAAAGAGCATAAATTCGCAGATATTCTTGCCGCCAAAACTGATGACGAATTATTCGCGTTATACCAAAAGAATGTTAAATTAAACGATTATGAAGATTTCCGCCCGTATATCGATCGTCACAAGAACGGCGAACCTGACATCCTGTTCCCTGGTAAGCCAAAATTTTACGCGACAACATCGGGAACAACCAAAGAACCCAAATGGATACCGGTAACAGAACAGTACTATAAAGAAGTATACAAGAAAATGAACCAGGCCTGGTTTTACACGATGATAATGAACAGGCCGATGGTATTTTATAAAAATACCTGTTCAATCGTAGGAAAAGCAATCGAGGGCGCCGCGCCTGACGGTACGGTTTACGGTTCTATCGGTGGCGTTATGCAGCGCGACATCCCAGATTTTATGAAGGTGCTGTATACCGCCCCTCTTGATGTATCGCACATTCCCGACTACAAAGCGCGATATTACACCATCATGCGCTTCAGCATTGAAAAAGATGTTTCGCTTATCCTTACCGCAAACCCAAGTACGTTAGTTGAAATGCAGACCAACGTAAATGAATTTTTCGATGATTACTGCAATGATATTGAATATGGAACATTAAGCAATAAGTTCCCAATGCCGGATGACATTCGTAAAATCATGACAGACTTCGCCAAACCCAACCCAAAGCGGGCTGCTGAACTGCGTAAACTCAAACAGCAATATGGAACAGTGCTTCCCAAACACTACTGGCCAAATATGCAGGTGGTTAATGTCTGGTTCTGCGGTAACACAAAAATTTATTACGAAAAAGTAAAAGATTCATTTCCGAAAGACTGCGTTTTCCATGAGTTCGGTTATATTTCCACCGAATGTAAAACAGGCGTTACCCTTAAAAGCAATCAGCCTGAAACAACCATTTTCGGTCATAAGAGTTATTTTGAATTCATTCACGAATCGGAAACTGACAATCCAAATCCAAAGATACATCAGATTCACGAGCTTAAACAGGGCGAGCGTTACTGCATGCTGATAACCACATGCTCCGGTTTATACCGTTATAACATGAACGATCTTTTAAAAGTTAACAGTTATTTTAATGAATTCCCGCAGCTTGAATTTATTCAGAAAGTAAACGGAACCATCAGTCTGACAGGTGAAAAACTCCATGAACGTCAGTTTATCGAAGCGGTACACGAAACCGAGCGCCAAACAAAAAAAACCGTGCCCTTCTTTGTAGGGTTCGCCAATCCTGAAAAATCGAACTATAAATACTACTTTGAATTTGCCGATCAGAACACATCTCAAAGCGAAGCCGAGGCGTTCACTGTCAAGCTGGACAATATCATGCAGGAGTATAACGGCGAATATCGCGACAAACGCCAATCCAACCGTCTTAAAGCTCCCGAAACAGCATTAATGGGACCTGAGTCTTTTGAGCGTTTTAAAGCCGCCTGTATCGAAAGCGGATACCGCGACGGTCAATTTAAACTGAACCTGCTTATGCAGGATGAAAAACGCCAGGCCATGTTTAAGGATTTGATTAAGCAATGAGATGAAACCGTTAGCTGTCACTCATTGATTTGTTACCAAAAACAGGCATCACCACTGAACCTGATCGAAGCGTTTATCTTTGTAATAGTATTCACGATCACGCTCTGTTATTTCACGCAGTACCTTACATGGGTTTCCAACGGCGATAACATTGGCGGGAATGTTTTTGTTACCACGCCGCTTGCGCCGATTACGCTTCCCTTTCCAAAAGTAAACGGAACCATCAGCCTGACTGGCGATAAACTTCATGAACGTCAGTTTATCGAAGCGGTACACGAAACCGAACACCGAACCAACCGGCTTAAAACACCTGAAATACTGTTAATGAACAAGATCAATCATCAAGTATTGATAACCGGGAATTTGCTTTTATGATGTCATCCAATGTACGAAGTATATGTTTTTTAACAGATTCAGGGAAGCTTTCTATGATATCCATTCGTTTAGCCCATCGTCTGGTTATATTTATATCTGTAGTCTTACTTTCTACCTTTAATATTTCATAAACAGAAACCTTTAAGACAGAAGAAATATTCAAAAGTGTTGTAATCAATAGATTGGATCTTCCTGCTTCATAGGAGGCTACAGATTCACGAGTTAAGCCGATTTTCTCTCCAAGTTCTCTTTGAGTAATCCCACGCCGTTTTCTGATATTTTGAAGATTTTTCCCAATTATTATAAGGCTGTTATCCTGAACCAATCGCATTTTTTTTCTGGCTTTCGGCATTTAATAAGTATAAAGTGTCATTATGAATAAGGTATTATAAGTATCAAAGCAGATACCTATTTGATCTTATGGAAAACTCTTTAATGAAAAAAAAGACAAAATACAGGAAAAATTTTGTTATTTTTATATTTATTTTTAGTATATTTCCAAAAAAAATCATTTAACCACTTGACAAATGGTATCCATATTACCATAATAGATTACATATTGTGGACTTGACAACAATTGAAAGTTCATGGGAGATATTTACTATTGTTTCCAAAGAAATGAATGCTGACTATTGTTGAATGAAAAATGTAAAAAATAATCCGTATGGGTTATTAATATTGCTGACGAGCATTAAACGAACATTATATTGGAGAGTATTTTATGGAAAATTCAACAAAAAAAAGATTAAAAAAAACATCCTTAGTATTTCTCATATTTACATTGTTTTTTTATAGTGTAACACTAATGTCATGTAATAGTTTTAGAAATGCAATTACCGGGGAGTATAAAAATTATAAGTCCCAGCAATCTGTGTGGGAAAGTTATGATGAATTTGCATGTATTGAATTTATAGAATCTTATCTGGCAGGTAAGAGTGGGTATGCAAATGCATTAATACAACAAAAGAAAAGAAAGGACTGGGGAAACATCAGATTGATATCGGTTACTCATGCTGTAATGGACGCTTATGTGAATGGATATAGATATAATAGAGTAGTCAGGGATCCAAGAGAAATTTATTATGTGTGGAAATATATTAATTCTCTACCAAGAGTGGTTTATAGGGATAGCCGAGGTCCTATAAAAAGAACTGATAATTTCCCTTTCTAGCATAGATATTTTTACTATTATTAAGGTATCAGTGACAGTTACCTGCAAATGGTATCTGTCACAAAGTGTTATTATTAATTAACCGCAGTATAATTATTTTTTATATACTCCTCAATGCTGTCCAACATGTATGACTGACTCGTTGTGTGCAATCCTTCCCAGCAATCAATGATAAAATTCAGCGCGCCTGTTTTTTTCAGATAATTAAAAGCTTCCTTTCCGCTTATTCCTTTCTCGTCTTTATATAGTTCAACGCAGGATGACAGGAACCATATTTTTCCTTCAGGTTTTTGAATAATCATATCTGTTCTTCCGGGAATGTGATTTTTCCTGTTGTCAGTTCTTCTTCGAGCAGGTCATAAAGGAGAGGATAACCAAGCCGCCAAAGTTTTGTTTCTTCATCTTCCAATGTATGATAAAGCCGGGAATTGTATAATAATTCTGACGCGTCTATCAGGTCTAGTTTTTTATTTTCAATGATCATCCTAATAATTCCCGGAGTTATAATAGCGATAACAGGCGAGATATTTTTTTTATCCATTGTCATTATCCTGATAATTATTTATATATGCGCCACAGAAGGAAAGCAGAGAAAGAGCTTTATCAGTTTTTAAACATATTTGATCGACAAGTTTACTGGCTTTCAGAGTGATTAACGCTGCCTCTTCATTTAAAAATCCATTTAGAAACAACTGGATAGTCGGCATGACCGTATCATTTGCTACCGCACCGATTATCATGTCATAACTGCTGCCTGAATATGTTTTAAGCCTGTTTTCAGTGACAAATCCAAGCCACTCAGTATCGGCATATAAAAATTTCCGAATAGATAATGTTTTTTCCGCGGCAGGCATATTAAAATTGTAAACATTAACTGTCGCTACGCCTGTTTGTTTTCGTTTAAACACGATCCTGGAGAATCTTTGCGCCTGCTCTTCATTGGTAGTCAGGTAAAACCCAGGACCAAAATCCAGTCCGCGTGTTTGGATTACCAATTGCGGTTTTTCAACTGTAACATTACTGCCATGATATAAAAACATAATTTTTCATAGCAATTATATAGTCTTTTATTTATTATGTCTATATTTCACGAATGACAATATCACATCACTTTATGCGACTCGTTAACTGAAACTCAGCGAGTTAAGCGTAAAACGTCCGCTTTCCGCGCGGATGGTGACTATGCTTTCCCTGGCGGCGTGAAGGTTAAAAATCAATTTTTCTCCTGCTTTAAATGGCACGCTTCCCAATGATTTATTGTCCTGAGTTACCGCGACAGTTCCCTTCTCCAGAACAGTAATGTCAAGATTAAGTTTTGTTCTTTCCGCTGTGTTATAGATCGAATACGCGGCATACTCTCCCCCGCGGAGTTCCACGCTGAAAATTCCCCAGCGGGCCCAACCGGTGTTTTCCATAAAGTCATGCCCTTCTTCAATCCGTATTGCCATACCGCTTCCGCTCTGATAGATGAAGGATGTTTCATCGCGTGTGCCGCTATAGCTTACGCCTTTTCCCGGCATGGGATCGAAGTCAGCGCCGCGAAGAGTAACAGTAGGTTTGCGGAAAAGAGCGGCGGTTACTTCAGGATTTTCACGGCAGTTTTCTATTTTCATGTTGGTTAGGTATTCATCAAGCATGGCGATAGAATCTTTTTTTGCAGGTTTTAGCCCGCCTTTGGTAAATTTCAACAGTGCATCCCAATTATCGGGCTTCTTTATCGAATAGGGAGAGTTGGCGCATTCCATTTTTTTCCACGGCCAGACATTTATACCGATGTCCAGTTTGAAAGCAAGCGTATACATCGAGGCGTACCACTGATTGTTGTTCTCTCCGGTTTCACCTAACCATAGCGGCGCGTTCAGTTTTTCTCTGAGATTTGTAAACGCTTTATAAGCTGCAATGTCAGGAGGGCATCCGTAACGGTGAAAATGAATCACCATATTGTCATCATACTTTTTCCAGAAAACAGCAGGATCCACTGACCAATGATGTCCTTCGATAGAAAGCAGATGAACTTTATCAATTTCCCGAATCGCGGCGATTGTCCCATCGTAAAACTGGGCAAGCTTCGGCAGATAATGATCCACATTGGGATAATCGTGCTGGACAGTGCGTATAGGTTCATTGAGTAGATCATAACCTCCGACAATCCAGCGGTCTTTATAACGGCGCGCGAGCTCCCTCCACAGCGCGATGCCCTTGTTCCAATAATCCCTGTCCATTAAAAGACGGGGCATGTTATCGCGGGAATCATCAATATTTGATCCGGTCTGTCCGCCCGGCGCTCCATGTAAATCCAGAAATACATATATGCCGTACTCTTCGCACCAATCAAGGCAGGAGTCAATCAGCTTGAAACCTTCTTCAATAAAAACGATCTCTTCCGGTTCGTCTTTCATGAACAGCCGCCAGTTGAAAGGAATCCGCAGAGAGTTATAACCTAGTTCCGCCATTTTTGCTATATCCTGACGAGTAATATAATTCGCCCGAAACTGCTGCCAGAATTTTTGCGCGTAAGACGAACCCGTAAGATCGCGAATTACTTCTTCGATAATTCTGGGCCGGTCAAAATTCCTGTTATCATAAGCAAGCCACATGTAACCTTCACAGAGAAGCCAGTTTCCCAGCCCCCAGCCGTTTAGAAGAATTTCCTCCCCATCGCCGTTGACGATCCTCTGTCCGTCAGCTTTTAAAAATCCTTTAACCAGTTTACGATCCAATTTTTCCAGCATTTTATTCTCCTGTTAATTTATATTGACATTTATTCTTACTCTTGTATACTGACAAAGTTACAATATGGAGCGAAATGTTTACCAAAAAACGTCCTGACGGAACATATATAAAAAACATTCATTTTTTCACGCAGTTGATGCCATACCTGCTGCCCAAACGCGTGGAAGCGTGCATTTATTTTGAAAAAGAAATTGATATTACAGAAACCATTAAATATGTACGCAAGAGAAAAAATAATGCAGAGGGAATAAAAGTAACAGTTTTTTATTTAATCCTGTATGGAGCTTTAAGATCAATCGCGTTAAGACCGAAACTAAACCGCTTTGTATCCGGGTGCCGTTTTTATCAGCGTAACAGAATTTCTTTTAATTTTATCGCGAAACGCGACATGTCAGATGACGGCGAGGAAATTAACGTAACTATGTCATTTTCTCCCCTGTTGTCTCTGGATATGTTCTGCAAAAAAATAGATGATTATATTTTGTCATTAAAAGAAGGGACATCAACAGGAGCGGAAAAAACAAATGATCTTGTAACGCATCTCCCCCGGTTCATAATCCGTTTTTTAATTTGGGGTCTAAAGTACCTTGATTACCATAACGGCCTTCCAAAAGCGGTAATCGATTCATTGCCGTTTTTCAGTACAATATTTTTTACCAATGTCGGCAGCGTCGGCATTGACGCTCCTCTGCATCACAATTTTGAAATTGGCAACTGCGGCATTTTTATCGCCATAGGCAAACTCCGCAAGGTGAACTGCCTGAAAAAAGACGGAACTGTAGAGACGCGCGACAAGATGAAACTTACTTTTACTTATGATGACAGAATAACAGACGGCATTTACTGCGCGCGCGCCATTGACATGCTGCGCGACTTTGTAGAAAATCCCGAAAAACTGGAAACCCCGTTCGAACTAAACGAAGAACAGTTGAAAGAACTAAACCTTGCAGCTAACGAATTGAAGCTTACTTAAAAGCCTGCGTTTTAAACCATGCAATATCTGGTGTATCCGGGGTTAACAGGTACACCAGACAATTTGTGTCAGGTACCTTTGTGCGTACTTGACTGTAACCAAAAGCTATTGACTTAAAACGGCAATGGTCCCCATGTTGCACTACCGGTTCCGGAAGAAAAATCCACTGAGCCATCATTACCTTCCCATGAGCCGTTATCGGTACTACCGTATGCCCTGATTGCAAGTATTTCTTCTTGTGTTAAAGTAGCTTTTGTTGCTACTATAAACGCAAAATTAGAATAATTAAGAGTTCCATCGAAACCGACTAATGTTTGATTGGATCTTCTCCAAATTTTAAGAGTAGCACTTGTACCTGTAATTTTTACGCCGCTTAAATTTCCGCCGCCGCTTGTATTCGCGCTGTCAGCTGCCATATATGATGCTGTGCCTGTAAAATTCGAGCCGTAAGCAAATAACCATTTTCCGTTATGGCTAGTTGGAATACCGGTAACTGTCAAACTGCTTGAAGTAGCAATGTCATTGCCGCCAGTTGAATCATCGTCATCACCACCACAACCAACGAAAACCAATGACAGAATTAAAACTGCCATTCCCAAAATTAACATCTTTTTCATGTTCTTTTCCTTTTCGGTTTTTTAACCATAATGAGAACTTAAATCTTCATACGAAGATTCAAATCAAATTTTAGTCATGCCTGCAAAACTTTGTCATGAGTAATCACGCACGGTTTTGGCGATTTTTTTATTGTAACAATAAATTTATCCCTAATAAAACGAAATTTACTCGACAATACTACTTTTAAGTAGTATATTATTAGTATGCCGATGACGGGAAAAGAAATGTTAAAGTTCTACTTGAAGAATGGCTGGATACTGGATCATGTTGCTGGCTCTCATCACATTATAATAAAAGGCAAATTATCTGTATCCATTCCTGTCCATAATAAAGACTTAAAGAAAGGCACTGAACAAAAATTATTAAATTAGGAGGTTTTAAATGATCGCGTATCCTGCCATGTTTGAAAAAGCCGCTGATGGCGGCTATGTTGTAGAATTTATTGATATCCCGTCATGTGTTACAGAAGGCGACACACTCGAAGAAGCAAAGGCAATGGCAAAAGAGGCATTATCTGCCATGTTATACAGCCTTGATTCCAGAAAAAAAAATATTCCCGATCCATCAAATAAAAAAAAAGGAAAGGGAATTTATTATATCGAACCTGATTTACGAATTGCATTCGCGATAACATTAAAAAAAGAGCGCAAACGTATGGGTTTATCCCAAAAAGAGATCGCACAACGCTTGAACGTTAACTGGACATTTTATCAGCGCATAGAAAATCCAAGAAGAACAAACCCGACCTTGGGAACGATTATAAAACTACAAAATGTCTTTAACCGTCAGTTTATCTCTTTATAATTCTACAGCCTTTCCAATTCCAGTCTCGATTTAATGCCTGTTTTGTCATATACGCATGAAAGAATGTTTTCTACGGTGCGGCGGCTGATGTCCAACCGGAAGGAGATTTCTTTGTTGGACATGCCGTGCTTTACAAGGTTGAGTATTTCCTTTTCACGCTTTGTCAGCAGGTTGAATAATTGCGTTATGGTTTTGAGCTTCTGCTGCGCCGCCTCATCTATGTAGAGTTTGCCGTCAAGCGCCTTGCGCAACGCGTCTTCAAGTTCCTGTTCGCTGCGGCGTTTGGTGACATACGCTTTTACACCCATGCTTAAAGCGGCTCTGACATGGGCGTAATCGTCAAATGCGGAATAGACTGCCAGAAGCGGCATGGAGCATGGTTTTTGTTCTGACTGAGTTACAAGCAGTGGTATAATATCAAGTCCCCAGCCGTCTTCCAGCTGGATGTCCAACAGCACAATGTCCGCCTGAATAGCGTTTAACAGTTTCCTTGCTTCGGCAAGAGAAGCGGCTATACCAGAGATTTTCCATCGTCCGGTTGCGGTAAAAAATGCCGACAGCCCGTTACGCACTACTGGATGATCTTCGATGATAATGATGTTTGTAATTNTATCCAACTGAAAACTCCAAATTTACCACATGGGGAGGTAGTTCAATTCTNACCATAAGCCCGTTGCCGCTTTCGCTGATGAAATCAAGTTTTGCTCCGATTATCGCGGCTCTCTGNCGCATACTCATCATGCCGAGTCCATCGAACCGACAGTTCGATGGATCATTGCGCAATCCTGCTCCGTCATCGGACACACAAATCAATATATTTTCCATTGAAGATCCGGTCTGCCGGATAACCAGAGAGGCTTGGCTGGCTTTGGAATGTTTTTCTATGTTGGTAAACGCCTCCTGAACCATGCGGTACAGGTGCAGCTGGTTTTCCGCGCTGACTGCCTTAAAATTCAATTCTTCATCAATAAAACAGGCGCACTTGATTGCGGTGCGCGCGGAAAATTGCGCGCAAAGATCGCCTAACGAATCTTTAAANGAAAGTTTTGAAAAATCGGGCGGCATTAATTCCATGCAGATTNTCCGGATTATGTCTGATACCTGCCCCTCACGCACAAGCGGCAGCACTGTATCGTGAAGTTCCCGGGATATGCGGCGGCGTTCAGTTTCCATTCCCTCAATCGCCAGATGTGAGAAAGCAAGGCTCATGGATTCCCTGCGCAGTGCGCGTTTTATCGCGAGATACAGGTAACACAAAAAAAGCATGAGGACTGTAATAATGGCTACAAAGAGCCATATCAGGCTAAGATAGAATTCTGATTCCTGCATGGATATTCCGTATTATATATAGTATGATGAGTAATGCGCAAGATTATAGGTTCGCTTATATTTTGCATTGCGGGCGCTTTGCTGAATATGATCGTATATAAAGTCTTTATTTCGATGACAGGACTTCCTCTGTATCTTGATACGATTTTTACTATTACTGTTACGCTGATATGCGGTCCTTTATGGGGGATCTTAACAGGCGCACTCACCAATATTATCAGTATAACTGCTTTTGGCCTGGAATGGTATTTATTTGCCATTTGCAATATTGCTACCGCATTGATAACATGGCTTTTTATCCGGCTTTTTCCCCTTGAATTAAACTTGAGGATGAACGCAGTCACAGCTTCATCTGCGCACGCTTTATCAGGGAATGTTGTTTTTACTGCACAAACAGAGTTTGCCAACACTGCTTTTGCCGCGAAGCCTTTATTTCAGACTGACAGCCGCCGCCTTGGCGCAGTGATGGACAGGTTAATTGTTCTTACGCTTCTTTCCTTTGCCCTTTGTCTTGCCATGAGCATATTAGGAGGCTGCATTTCCGTCTTAATCGGTTTTTACAAAGCGTCTGTAAATCCTGAAAGTGTAAACCCGGCGGCTGTTCAGACGATGTTTCACGGTAAAATTCCAATTCTCCTGAATGAGATTCTGTCCCGTATTCCGATAAACATTATAGACCGCTTTATTTCCGCCTTCGCCGCTTTTGGCGCAGCTCTGGGGGCGTGGTGTTTAATGCAAAAATTTTCCCGGTAAAGTATTTTAACAAGACTCTTTTCTAATCAGGCTTGTGTTTTACTTTTAACAGTAAAAATAATAAATACCGCGATACTGGTAATAAACGCCAATACGCCGCCAAAAAGGAAAGGCGCAGAAGGCCCAAGCCATTCCCACAGAAGGCCCGC